>NZ_JBLKCH010000023.1:0-22806 GCF_047531125.1 Enterobacter sp. HK-058-C-ECC | reverse complement strand
TGGAGGCAGTGGTGGTTCAGGAGGAGGGGGGAATAGCACTGGAAGTGGAGGAAGTAGTACTGGATCGCAATCTCTTAATATTGATCTAACGCTTGATTTTTGGCAGGATTTAGAGAAAAATCTAAAAATAATTATAGGGAATAGAGGAACGTTTAATATATCGACAAGTACATCTTCGGTTGTAGTTCAAACGACACCTTCTAATATGGAAAGAGTTGCTGATTATATTGATGAGCTAAATAAAGAGCTCATCAGACAGGTGACTGTTAATGTTGTTGTCTATTCTGTTAATACTACTGACAGTAATAATTTAGCTATGTCCCTAAAAGGTGTTCTATCGAGTGGTGGAAAAGTTTTGGGCGCACTTTCAAATGATTTTGCAGTTGCTAATTCTCCTACATTAAGTGGTTTTATTAACGGAGATCAGGATACAAACAACAGTGTAATTATGAATTTGTTAGCCAGTGCCGGAAAGGTAAGCATTGTAACATCAGCTTCCGTAACAACTATGTCTGGACAACCAGTTCCACTACAAGTAGGTAACGACCGAACATATGTCTCTGAAATAGGAACAACACTTGGCCAAACGGCATCTACATCAACAGTTTCTACTTCAAGCATTTCATCTGGATTTTCGATGAACCTGTTACCGAGAGTCATGGATAATGGCAATGTATTGTTACAATACGGAATCAATATATCTTCGTTGGCAGGAAGCAATAATGGTTTTGAAGCGGTTACGGTATCTGGCACCACAATACAGCTACCAAATGTTGATCAGCGAACTTTTGTGCAATCAAGTCTTTTAAGAAATGGAAGTACCTTGGTATTGGCAGGATACGAGCAACAAAGAGATGAAACAGCTGACCAAGGTGTAGGGCGTCCTGACTTTAAGTTACTTGGTGGAGGTAAAAGAAGTACTAATGAAAGAAACGTCATCGTTATTTGTATTACTCCTACAGTGATTAATGTAGATAAGGATTAATATGTTTCTGCACAGAAAAGAAAAGAATACAGGACACCATTTTAATACGGAATTAATCCCCGGTATCGTTGAGATTGAGAGAAAGAAATATGCTGTAAATTTGCTCTGGAACACAGTCCATATAAATGATGACTTTATAAAATCACTGAAAGCAAGTGCCAAATCATTAGATTCGAAGCTATATTGCAAAATGGATACTCTTGGGGGTAGGCAATATGCGATAGCAGATAAAAGAATAGGCCATAAAGTTGGCTTAGAAACACTATTGAGTAAAGTCAACATCAATGAAGGCTCTGTATGTGCAGCATGTACGCCTGATGGAAATATCTGGATTATGTTCGCGATAGATCGGGATGGTATTGTCTATGCTGATAAATGTTCTATAAATAACGACGATGTAATTTCTAATTTTAATAATATTCTGTACTTGAGAGAATGGGACCGTATTTATTGTCCAAGTGAGTGGGGAGTAGCAAATAGTAGTGAGGTGGATTTCTCTGAGCTTTTTTCAGGCAAAGGGAAAAGGATAAAAGCATTAGGTGCCCGAAGGTATGTTCCAGTAATTCTTCTCATACCGATTGCTTTTATTATTTTTGACGTTGTAAAATCTTATATAACTAAAAATGAAACTGATATCAATGTTATTGCTACAGTAGAACAAATGCCGCCTGATGAACAACCAGTTATGGAACTTGACTATCCCTGGGGTGGGAAGATAAAACCAGAGTCTTTTTTAACACAATGTATTAGTTCGATAGGAAAAAGGTTGTTTGATATTTCAAAGGTACCTGGGTGGGAGATAGGACAAAACATAATATGCACAGAAAAAGGTATAAGTTTTTCACTAGAAAAAAGAGATGGGTTATTGCTATGGTTTGATGCAAGCACTAAATCATTTAATGATAATCCATCAACTTCATTTGTATCAGATAATCAAGCGACTGTTGCATGGAGTTTTGACGGGCTAATTTATTATGAGAAAGGCAAATTAGACCCTAAGAATTTACTTAAAGCCAGTGATATTGAAAAATTTCTAAAAAATTCATTTGAGCAATCATTCACAGAGATTGATATCGAACTCAATGAAACTACAAATTTAAAGGATAACATATCTAAAATATTTACTGGAAATTTCACTTTTACTACACATGCTGACCCTGTAATGTTCCTAGCAATTTTAAATCAGGTCTACGGGTTATGTTTAGAGCAAATTTTGTACGACTATGGTGCCTCCACATGGAGGGTTGAGGGGAGATTTTGGGGGAGGTAAGAATGAGGCTATTACTGGCAATCTGTCTTATTATTTCGCAAAGCACTTTAGCTGCTGATAAAGAATCAGTGATTCAACAATCTCCCTTGCCTGAAGTTAATGTAAGCAATTACGCGGAGCAGTTAAAAACTTTTCAGGAACTCCAAAGAGAAAACTTCGAGTTAAAACTAAAGGCTCAAAATGATGAATTAAAGAAAAAATCAGGCAATAATAACGTTGATAAGATAACGGTTTTAACTATATATTCTTCAGGAAGAACAGGTTATGTTGCTAAAATTTATGGTGGTGGCGCAGGATTGCGTATTGTAAAAGCAGGAGATACTATAAATGATGATATTCATGTTGTCGAAATTAATCAACGAAAAGTTACGGTATTTTCGTCCATAAACAACAAAAAGCAAATATTGGAGCCTTACACAATTGGTGGTGGTTAATGAAAAATAGTAACATGGGAGTTGAACAGTTTAAAACGGCTGATGAGAAAGATTTGCTAAAATTCAGAAAGAATATATCTGATATTGTAACTATAAAGGGAGGGTTAATCGAAGCTACTGAAGAGCAGAAAAAAATATGTATAATTTATAAAAATGGTGACTTCCTTATATCAAGAGAGCATGTTGGGCATCCTTCTGTCCGTTTCCTGAGAGAAGTGGCAATACGTAAGGGTATACAAAACATAACATGCTTTAAAGTATCGCTAAGAGATATTAGATTATTATATCAAGAACAAGAAAAAAAATTTACTCAAGCTTCCTCACTCCCAATGGAGAAGATCGCTTCTGATTTAATCCATGAGTGCTGTGAACTTCATGTTAGCGATCTGCATATTAAAGTTTATGCTGACGAAGCTGAAATTTTCATCAGAAAAGATGGCGATATGTTCCTTCTTCGCCAAATAGAAGCCGAGATAGGACATAGTCTGTTAGCTGCTTTATATAATACAGCTGAAGATGCTGACTCAACCTATAAACTAAATTCTTATCAAGCTGCAAGGATTATGGCGTCTAAATCGAGGATTTCTGTACCGGATAGATTACAATCTATTCGTCTTCAGTTTAATCCCTTAGGTCAAGGTGGCCGCTATATGATCGCACGTTTTCTCTATGTTGAGAAAACGAGTATTACAAACATTGATGTTCTTGACCCTGTAAAATATGGCTTCCATCCTCTTCAGGCTGAAGCATTCAAACGTTTAAGACAGTTACCAATTGGTGTGAATATTATTTCTGGACCTACTGGCTCAGGAAAATCTACTACATTAAAAAATATACTTGAACTACTTTATATTGAAAAAAAAGCTAAAGTAAATATCATTAGTATTGAGGATCCACCTGAATATGAAATTACTGGTACAGCACAATTACCTATAACGAACGTTGATACAGAGGAAGAGCGTGCTACAGAATACAGAAAAGCTATTACTGCGGCACTACGTTCAGACCCAGACATCATTATGCCTGGCGAAGCTCGTGATGCAGAAGTAATCAATTTGGTTTTTACTGCTGCTATGACTGGGCATCAGGTTTGGACGTCATTACATGCAAACAGTGCCGTCTCTATATTCGATCGTTTAAAGGATCAGGGAGTAGATAGTTTTAAATTAATTGACCCTGAGCTAGTAACTGGTCTTGTTGCACAACGACTTGTTAAAAAACTATGCCCTAATTGCTCTCTGACATATGAATTGTTCAAGAAATCAAATGAACTAAGTGAAATAGAAGAAAAAATTATTAAGGGATATTATCAGTCGGTGAGATTCCCCAATAATGACGGATGCGATCAATGTCAATCTGGATACTCTGGAAGAACTATTATAGCGGAAATAATTGAACCTGATCAGATGTTTCTCAGCTTAATTGATCAAGGTAAGCGAAATGAAGCAGTTAACTATTGGCAGTCAAATTTAGCTGGGATAACTATGAAAGATCACGCTTGGATGAAAGTTATTTCTGGCGAGATCTATGTTCTTGATGCAATACATAAGATAGCAAAATTAGAGTTGCTAAGTAATGATAGAAAAGAACATCTAAAGGAATTATGTTTTTTAGGGGGCAATTATAATGTCTAACTTTGAGTTGGCTTTTGCTAAAATGCTTTTTACATCGAAACTAAGAATGCGTGTTTATGAAAAGCTATCAAGATATTTGGCAAATGGTGTTCCCCTAACATTTGCTTTGGACGAATTATATAAGTTTACCACTGATTCTGGAAAGAAAACTAAAACGCCACAAGCGATAGCTATTCATATGTGGTCCATATCAATCAGAAATGGTGATTCGTTAACCAAAGCCCTAAAAGGCTGGGTTCCTGAAGACGAATTATCCATACTTGCTGCAGGTGAAATTTCCGGTAATCTGAGTGATTCAATTACCAATATAATATACATATTCACAACAAAGAAGAAAGTTAGGGCTGCACTTTTTGGCATTATTTACCCTGTTGTATTATTACTTAGTACGTGTTTATTTTTATATATCTTTGGCACGAAAGTGGTACCAGCCTTTGAACAGGTTTTACCCTTTACAGAATGGCAGGGTGCAGGGCGGTTGATGTATTATCTTGCGATGTTTGTTCAGCTTTATTTAACATATTTTATTGTTTTTTTTATAATTTTGAGCGCAATTATTATATTCACTCTCCCATACTGGACAGGAAAAATACGATGCAAGTTCGATAAATTGCCGCCATGGTCTATATACCGCTCTGTTATTGGTTGTGGCTTTTTATTATCCTTGTCATCATTAATTGCTGCCGGCATTCCTACACCAGAAGCAATACGTATTATATGCCGTAATGCTTCCCCATGGTACAGAGAAAGGTTAACTGTTGTTAGGTTAATTCTTCTAAATGGGGCTCCTAATATTGGAGAAGCTTTATATTTATCTGGGTTTTCATTCCCTTCGAAGAATATGGTTATGGATATACGTTCATATGCAGCGCTTGATGGGTTCGAAATGATGCTGGAACGCTTATCAAGACAATGGCAAGAAGAGAGTGTCGAATTTATTTCAAGTCAGATGAATATCCTCAAAAATGCAGCCATTTTTATAATGGGTGGAGTATTTATGTGGATAGTTTCTGGAATGTTTTCTTTACAGCAGCAAATAAGCAATGCTGCACAGTTTAACTAGGTTTATTATGAGTTTAAAAAATATTTATTTTGCAGACTTGTTAATTAGTAACAAGGGTTATCACTTTCGTTATCTGAAAGGTGCCAGTAATCCTATAACTGTAGTTGATGAAATTTATCATCCTGAAATAAAAAAGATAGTATCTGAGCTTGATATTCGAGTGGATAAGGGCGAACACGAATTTTTTTATTCATATCAGAATATTCCTTTTCGTGTTTCCATTGTCGAAACAGTTGATGGTATTGGATACTTTTTGCGGCGTTTAAAATTGCCTATTCCAGAACTGGATAGTTTGGGGTTCAACTCAGCTATGTTAAATACTTTAAAATGTCTTGGAAACAAGCGAGGAATGATCCTAATTGCAGGGGCCACGGGGTCAGGGAAATCGACAACAATATATTCATTGCTGAAAGAGTATGTTTCTACTTTTGGTGATATCGTAATAGCAATCGAAGATCCACCTGAAATTCCTGTCCAGGGTTGTTATGGAGAAAGTTCACAGGGTATTTGGTATCAAGTTGATGCGCGACAAGCCGGTGGGTATGAAAACGCCATGATTTCAGCAATGCGTTATAACCCTAAATACATTTTTCTTGGTGAAATACGCAGTGCTAAGACTGCTAAAGAAGCCATTCGTGCCGCGGTCAACGGACACCTTGTTGTTTCTACTATTCATGGTAACACTGTCCAAGGGGCAATTTATGCTTTACAGCAAATAGCAGCAAGCGAAGGTGATATTGAACTAGTCCGGTCTATTTTAGGGGACGGCTTACTTTGTGTTATTCATCAAGAGCTCGCATTTACCACAACAGGTGAGCGTATTTTAAAGGCCAACATGTTGTATGTTGGAGGAATTCCTGCAATCGTATCGAAGATACGCTCAGGGAAGCTAGAACTTTTAAGTAATGAAATTGAAAGTCAAAAGATCCTCCTTTCGAGAGGTATGAATTTAGCAGCTGAACAATCTAGGTAACGTTATGCTTTTCTTTTTTATATATTGGATTGGTAGTGTAGTCGCAAGCTTTATTTGTCTTGCAGTTGATCGTCTACCACATCAACTTAAATGGAGGGAGGATCCTATCCCTCATTTATCTATTTGGTATCCCTCTTCATTTTGTGACTTCTGTAAGATTAAGTTGAAATGGTATTCTTTAATTCCATTTTTTGGATATTTCATTTCGAAAGGTCAGTGTCGAGCATGCCATGCTTCAATTAGTATTAAATACCCACTCATAGAACTGGCTGTAGGGGGGGGGAGTCTCGCTCTATATTTAGTCTATGATAATAGCCAACATTTCCTCATTCTCTTATGTATTCTATATGTTTTGATTTTTTTGACATTAATAGATATTAAAGAAATGTGGTTACCTTCTGTTGTTACTTATCCGTTATTTTGGGCAGGATTATTATGCCCTGAGTTCTGTTCTGATCCTTTATTCAGAATTTATGGGGCCTTTTTTTGCTTTGTCGTAACTTACTTCTCTATGCAACTTGTAGGGTTTCTTAAAAATGAAGATGTGTTTGCCGGAGGTGATATTGCACTAGCCACTGCGGCAGGCGCTTGGCTTGGGCTGGAGCATAGCTTTGCATTTATAATAAGTTCTTCACTTATTTTTATTTTTTATTCGTTACCGTTAAGGTTTTATAAAATTCTATTCGTCCCTATGGGGCCTGCTATTTCTTTGGGGTTTTTCTTATGTCTATTACAATTCCGTTGACATTTTGTTTACTCAATGCCAGTACAGTCAATCATATTCAACCAGAGATATTATTATCTATAATATCTGTTGAAGGAGGAAGTGTTGGAGCAGTGTCAGTTAATAAAAATGGAAGTGAAGATTTAGGTATTATGCAAATAAATACTCATGCATGGCTTAAACTTGTTAGTAATACTTTTTTCTCTGGTAATCAGCAGGTTGCACATGAAACATTGGCCAATGATGGATGTTTTAATATCTATGTGGGTACATGGATACTTTCGAAAGCAATTTCAGATGAAAACGGAGATATATGGGCGGGGGTTGGAAGATATCATTCCCAAAACCCCACGTATAAGTACAGATATATAGAAAAAGTCAAGAAAGCTTATGAGAGATTCGGTGGATAAAGCTGTGCTCCGTCACATCTAATCTATGTGGTTAAATTTTTTATATAGCGCTATATCGGTTTTGACACCAAGCTTTTGCATCGCTGATAATTTTTGATTACTTATGGTTTTATGGCTTTTATGTAATAACCTAGATATTTCTTCTATTTTTAGACCCAGACAGAGATAATCAACTACTCTTAGTTCTGAATATGTAAGTTTAAGAGTTTTGTTATACTCTTTGGTAAACCTGATTTTCATGATTTCATGACTAAGTTCAGAGCAAATATATTCTTTACCGAAAAGCAGAATTTTATTAATTGCATTTATGATACTCTTTCTGTTGTTCGAGTATGCTATAAAAGCATTCGCGCCTTTATTCAATAATGTGTTTATACTGTCATAATCCTTTAAATCCGTAAAAAAAACAATTTTTACTTTAGAGGATAGATCTCTTATTCTTCTTATAATTGATAAACTTTCATCATAGCTTCCTTTTTTGTACTCAGCAATGAGAATATCAACCGGGCAAGTAAGGTAATAATCTTTTATTTTATTTGAACGTATTGCATTCCATTCAACATTAACACATTCGATTTGTTCAATTACGTTTGAAATACTTTCTTTTATAAAACTTTCCGTCATTACAAATCCTGCTTTTATTATTTTGTCATTCATATTCTTTACCTGCTACCTAACTTATTTATTAAATCATCAAATATTTTATTCAAGAATAGCGCCTATAAAAAATACACTTTGTAACAGATGATGAGTCTGCTAAAAATGAATCTTACATTAAGTTGTAATTATTTCGTTAAAAACTTTAACTAAACTAATGATAGCATTCCAAGTGGAAATCTACCCTTATAGTTTGTATTGTAATGGGAAAATACCTATGCGTGGGTGATGTTACCGATAACATTTTTATATTTATAGTTTATTATCGCTTCTGTTTCCTGTTTTACATTTTTTTACTATTGGTGCTGATTCTTTTTGGGAAATAAGTTGTGTTTTTTCACCTTTTTATGGGTTAATTCACATTTTTATTTTACACAAATCATGTCATATTTATATTGAATTATGCTTCACAGTTAAAATTGTGTATTTTATCGGTCATTAAAATGAATAACAGTACTCCATATAATCGCAAAAATACCAGTTGCAAAAAAGCAAAACAGCTTGGTCTTAGCCTAATTGAGGCTTCAATGGTTCTTGCTCTCTCTGCAATAGTTGTTTCTGGTGTCATGTATTACATGTCAACTGCCAATGAAAATTTGCAGAACAGCAAAGTAACGGAGATGTTTATATCTATTTCTCAACATATAAATTCACTTTATGTCAATCAACCAAAATCAGCATATCTTGAGCTCCAGCGTGACAATGGTTATCAGGTTCTCAAAAAATTCTTTCCTGGAGGTGAAGTAAAAGTGATTAAAAACCGACTTGGTCAGAGTTCTACAGGTGTGACAGTAAATGGTATCCCTGGGGTCTTTTCTGTTTTTGGTACACCTTGTGCCGAGCCCTCTGGGCAGGTTGGTCATTGTGTAGCTGTACAGTATTGGATCCCGAATTCTTTCAGCCAAAACGATGCTTACAACCAGTGTGTCGCCGTTATTTCGAAAAATTTTGGTGATTCTGTTATTGGCAAACAAGCAAATGGCGGTGGACAATCTCTTCCTGGTAGTAGCACTGATATAGCGAGAATTAGTTCTATTTGTCAAAACTCGGCAGGTATTACATTGTTTCTTCGTTAATTCTAAAGGTTTTTTAATTATGTTTGATGATATTTATACTAATGCAGTAAAAAAATACTTCAATTCAGTAATTGTTATTTTGTACTAATCAGTGTAATGCATTTATCCAATGCACTATGAATACTCGCTTATGAATTGCACCCAAAAAGTTGTACATCAACTGAGTAAGGTGCATTTTTAATCAGACCCTATTGCGAAACAAAAGAACAGCAGACCAGTAGATCAACGCTAGCATTCTTTTTCAGCTAAAGTTAAGAAAAAGGCTCTGGCCCTGTCTCTATTTCCCGCGGACCATATCGATAGTCGATCGATTCTGAAATCGTACACGAATTTTTACTCAAGACCCTTTATTTTCAAAAGTACCTACTATAAATCCGTCGTGGAATAGAGATGCAGAGAGCAATTGTTCTTTACTCGAATAAGCGTCGAGACATCCCTTCACTCCTGAAATAGGGTTTGATATATCCTTTAATTTTTTACCGAAAGGAAGCATTGTACAGTATTCGCATCCATTCTCCTGTGTTTGGGGTAGGCGATTGGCATGCGAATGCTCTTTTAATTTTAATAAATAGTGTCCTATAATTAAGTGGTTTTTCAGGCTTTTAAAAGCTACTCGGTCTATAGTCTTTCATATGTTCGTCTCACGACTTAGATTCTCATGGGAAAATGTCTACGTATAAACACAAGGATATTATCAACAGATCATTATTGCTTCTTCAGAGATGTCGAAATTTATTTCCTGTTTGACTATTTTCTGATGATGCCGGAAACATATTTATGCGACTGAACGGTGCCTAACCGATTCCTTTTTATGCTAGTGATTATTTTGCGCAACTGCATGTATTCTAACAGTTGTCTGTGCTGCTATACCTCCCTTAACGTTGGTCAGTTTATTCATTACTACCACCATGCTATACCTCGGGAACTGCTTAACCTAGTAACTGCATGGTTCGTAGTTATAATCCTTATGAAAGTCTGATAAGGCAAGCGAACATCTAGGATGGCACATAGCAGTAAAGTAGCAATAAAAAAATTGACTTCCATCACAACGAAATACAGCGATCGTTCGAATAATGATGGCACAGCACAGCACAGCACAGCACATCTAAATCGCAGATTGAAGGCGAATAATAGCCGATAAAATCTTAGAGGGTGTACTGGCTCTTTTCCGCCTTAACCTGCAGCAGGGTAAATCGGGTATTGGAAAACAAATCGTAATCATATCCGACATGGTGATCACGCTGATGCCATATGTTCTTAGGCATCTTAAAATGCGCACTGGAACCATGATGGGGAGCGAATTGTGTTCAGGATGGATTGCTGTAATCGGGAGATGATTAGCTGAAGTATCAGCACAGGAGGAATTGGCTGCTAACGATGGAGGGCATTCCGAGAGTAAGTCTAGATAAATGGATTGGTTAAACATGATGATCTCGCATGGGGTAGGATAGCTGACCGATAACGGCAGTTGCTACATATCCGATAGCCCGCGTACGTACGAGAGTTTATTGTGGTTGAGCACGTGAGCCTCCTCAGTAGACAGTCAGGAAATTAATGGTATAGATGAATTATTCGTAAAGACTTAGACGCGGGATTACAGTACGTTAATGACCCGCAGGATACGGTGTTCGTGATGCCAAGTTAGCAGTTATTTACTCTTGTCTATTATATCAGAACAATTACAGTTCTGTGATTAATTTATCGTATCATCTATCAGATTATATTTAATTAAAGGTGAAGTGCAGTGTTATCCACACTTCTCCTTTCAATTAAAAGCAATGGCAATTTAATAGCTTAGTTCGATTGCTGCGATTGAATTTGGTGTTTTATTATTCCATACGCAAATCTTGCTGACTTTTATTCCTGTGAAATATGCTGCTCTTAACGTATCCTTCATTCTTTCTAATGGTCTTTTTTGCGATTCTAAATGCTGTTTGCCGGGAACTTCTACTTGGAATGTTTCACCGCTGCTAAATGAAACAATAACCATTTCTCTGTACCCCGCTAAAGACTCAGTATATGTCCTGATTTCTTTATTTAGATAATAAATCTGAGTGTTCTGGTATTCGTTACACAGTGATGTAATATCTTGAGGTGTCGCTTTAGCAAACAGTGGTAACAGCAGCAAACTGTAGGCTATCATTCTATAAGTTTTATTTTTCATATTAAACCTGAACAATGTTATTTAAGGCCGTGACTGTTGTTTGTGTAATTAATTACAGATCTCCTCCTGACCGCGAAAATGCCAATCCTAAACCCAGACACGAAAATTGATTTGTTAACAAATTCCTATTACCTCCTCTTCTCATTACCCGAACCCCCTCAATATCATTTCTTGATGGACCAATATCAGATTCAGTAACTGGTCGTTCTAAATAACGTGCTAAACGATCAATGTAATCATAGTTACTACCGTTTAGCATAATTGAAGGTGCTTGGTTCAGGAGCCTACAACGGGCTATTTCCTGACCCACGCCATGTGTAAGGTATGTACCACTTTCATTATTATGTAGCAGCCCAAGTATATGACCTATCTCATGTTTTATGGTAATCCTTAGTTTTAGTTTGATATATTCTTCAGGGCTCATATTTTCTGGGATCGCTTTCCGAGACTTGAGTTTGTCAAAGTTATTCATAATAAATTTATTAAATGAACCTAAGTCAATGCTCATTCTTGTATTTCCTGACGGGTCGAAGATGGTACTGCCTAATGAGTTATCTGCGTAATTAGATGTACCGAATAAGACGACTCGTGCTTCCGTTCCAACTCCCGGCACTTGTTGAACACTTATTCCTGCAGGTGCCCATTCGTTAAATGCTTCTCGAACATATTCTGCGTAATCAAAAGAAACCTGTATATGTGTGCCAGAAGAATCCCTTGTGTTAATTGTTATAGTTCCCATTGGTACAGTGTAGTATATTGTATTCCCATATATTGCTGTGATGTTATATAATTGCCCGTTATGATTTGCATACCCTACAACTGTTTTTTCTTCATTCGGAGTTCTCTCAGCCAATGCCATTAAGGGCATTGGCAATATAGATAATACAATAATGATTTTTTTATATTTCATTAATAATACCCATGTTCAGTATATTGATGCCTTTATTAGTATATGTTGACAGCGAGTTAAGTAAATTCATAACAACATTAATTCTTGTTGATTAGTTGTGATATTTCCTATTTTTTATAAATTAGCATGATGTTATAATTTCAAAGGGTTTTTTATTGCCCAAGGGTTTTAGACGGGCTATTTAAATATAGGGTTTTATTTGGCAATATAATTACCAACTCCTGATATTGTCATTGCAGTGTAAACTCGGTTATAGCTGATGAGCTGCAAGTACTAAATGAACAATTGAAAATACGACCAATAATATTTTTCTCCTGCTTGCAATAATACTAGGCTAACCAAGCCTGTACATTAATTGCGTCATGCATAATGAGACTATTTCCTGCTCTTCGTCCTAAACGGCAAGGATCTTCAATACACATAGGTCAACCTAAACTACATTAAGTAATTTAGAATTTACAGATTCTTCAAAAGTTAAGCTTGATGCGATGAAAGGTGCATGTTCGGTTTAAGATTGTGCGGTAGGGCAGTAGTCCGACTATGTTCTGTGTAGGTATCCAGCACAATAGTGCCATTCACATTTAGAGAACCTCTAGCATAATCGATCTGTCAATTAAGGAGAGCTCTATCCGTAAAGCCCATTTTATTGAGCATCAGAGCATCGCCGTGATTACACTGGTTGAATCTGGACGAATGGTTACACTTACTGCAACTGCAAGTTCAGATACGGCGGAATTAAGGTTTCTGATATTAAAAAGCTTAAGGATCTTGAGGAGCAGAACCGCCGTCTCAAACAGATGTTTTCCGATCTGAGCCCGGTGAATCGTGCGCTGAAAGATGTTCTCGAAGAAAATATTTTAAACCAGTTTTTAAGCATGAGCTGGTCACAAACCTGATAGCGCAGTTTGGACTCAGTATCCGTCAGGCTTGGCGGAGTCTGAACCTGAGTAGATTGGTTTACCATTATTCTCCGGATACCAAGCGTAACGAATCCGTTTGTCTTGTTGCAGACGGTGGCAGAGCTGTATCCACTATACAGATTTCCGAAACTTTTCCAGATTCTGCGGTGGGAATTATATTCCTTGAATCACAAAAGGATCCACCTTGTTTACTGTCTGCGGAAGCTACATTTTAGCCCTAAGGGCAAACAATGGTTGCATGCGCTGAATCATAGCTGGTTAGTTGATTTCATACATGATGCCTAGGTCTGTGGCTGTCGCTTCAGCACGTTTAATGTTGTTGATTTATCCATGAGACGTGGTCGATTGAAATCAATCTGAGTTTGCTTGCTCAGACAGTGGTACGTGTTCTCGACTGGATCGTGGCAAATCTTGGGTATCCGGCCATGCTTCGCATAGATAACGGCCCGGAATTATTTCTTGCACCAATTAAATGGGGCAAGAAATGTGCAGCAAATTGGAGTTTATCCAGCCGGGTATGCCGACGCAGAACACTTTTATTGCGGACATACCGTACAGAAATAATTGTTTTTTATCCGTTCAGAACGCTGAATGTAGTGGGAAAAATCACGGTAAAATAGATGTCAGAATATAACTGTGCATGTCTGCATTAATTACTGAAGAATATGACACCGGAGAAATATTGACGATACTATTATTTCGACGAGTTCTTAAAACATGCTTGGAACAAAAACGGGTCTTTTCATACACTGAACCTAGTTTGCCGCAGGTGCTGAAGTACTACCTTCTACACATGCCTGCATCTACTGGGTGAGAAATTAGGACTTGATAACCGGGTGTGTCGCATGAAATAAAACCGGCTTAAATGCCGTTTGTTGATTCTTAGTTAGTGAAGCGGCTCTAATTTATAGGGCCGCGTTTTCGATGTGTCGACATTGTTAGAAACAAATCCCTTTGTTTCATGGTATTGCGTCTAAAATTAAAACAGCAATGCTGGCTTTTTTTATTTTGGGGAACTGTCATGGCCGAACTGCAGCTGCTGTTGAATTACACCGGGCATTTGCCTGAATGCCCGACGTGGAGCGCCGACGAGCACGCGCTCTACTGGGCCGATATTCTGGAAGGAGAGATCCACCGCTACCATCTGCCGACGGCGGAACACACCGTACTTTCTTTCCACGAGGAGGTGGGCTGTTTCGCGCTGCGCGAGCGCGGCGGGTTTATCGTCGCCATGCGCAATGGCATCTGGCTTGCCGATAAGCATGGCCTTCTGCAGCGCAAGGTGTGCGACAACCCCTCTAACCCGCAGCTGGCGCGTTTTAACGATGGGGGTACCGACCATCAGGGCCGGTTCTATGCGGGCACGTTCTGGGGGCCGGGAGATTACAACGGCGCCCTGCTGATGCGCGTCGACAACGACCTGACGCCGAAGGTGATCCAGTGCGATATTCACGGGCACAACGGCTTAGCGTTTAGCCCGGATAAGCAGTGGATGTTTACCTCAGACACGCCAAACGGTGTGATTTACCGCACCCCGCTTGATGAGCAGGGCGAACCGGGTAAGCGAGAGGTGTTTCGTCAGTTTAAAGAGGGCGAGGGGATACCGGACGGCGCGGCGATGGATGTGGAAGGTTGCTACTGGAGCGCGCTGTTTGACGGCTGGCGCATCGCGCGTTTTTCACCGCAAGGGGAGCTGCTGGAAGAATACCGCATGCCGGTACGTTGCCCGACGATGGTCTGCTTTGGCGGCGATGATATGAAAACGCTGTTTATTACCACCACGCGGGAAAATATGGATGCGGAGGAGGTGGCGAAATATCCTCTCTCCGGCGCCATCTTCACCCTGCCGGTGAGCGTGGCAGGGATGAAGAAAAGCCGCTTTATCGAACGTTAGATCGGATCGACCGGGACGACGTTTTCGCTCGGATAGCAGCCCAGCACTTTCATGGAACGCGTGATCTCGCCCAGCTCGCGCAGGGCTTTCTGCATGGAAGCAGATTCCAGGTTGGCCTGGATATCGAGGTAGAACATTTCTTCCCACGGGTTACCGTGGATTGGGCGCGATTCCAGCCTGGTCATGATCAGGTTGTGATTACGCAGTACCAGCAGGGCTTCAACCAGCGCACCGGCCTGTTGGCCGGTGGCCATCAGCAGCGTGGTTTTGGCCGGTACCTGGTCAGACACATTGATTGACTTGCGGGCCAGCACCACGAAGCGGGTAATGTTTTGCGTCTGGTTTGCCAGGTTGCGTTCCAGCACCTGTAAACCATACAGCGCGCCGCCCGCTTCACTGCCGAGCGCCGCGACGGTGGGAGAGTTCGCCTGGGCGACTTTTTCCATCGCCGCCGAGGTGCTTTCGGTGTACTCAATTTTCCAGTTCGGATAGCGGTTCAGGAACTGGCTGCACTGCTGGAACGGCTGCGGGTGGCTGTAGACGGTTTCGATCGTGTTCAGGTCCGTTGAACCGGATACCAGCACGCAGTGATCGATAGGAATCGTCAACTCGCCGACCAGCGACAGGCTGGTGTGCTGCAGCAAGTCGTAGACATCGTTGATGGCGCCGGAGCTGGTGTTTTCAATCGGCACCACGGCGTAATCCGCCTGGCCGGTCTCGACCTGGTTAAAAATGTCGGCAAACTTCGCGCAGCCGCTTTCAATAAATTCTTCGAAATGGCGAGCGGCATACTGACGTGCGGCCAGGTGAGAATAGGAGCCCTTTGGCCCGAGGAAAGCGATACGCGCAGAGTGCGGATTGGTTTTATTGAGATGCTGCTGGAGTAGCGCTTGCTGGGTCAGAACGGAATCTTCGATGATGAGCTGGAACAACCGGGTGATGTAGTGGGCATCGAGGTGATGCGCTTTGCCGAGCTGAATGAGCCGTTCCAGCAGATCCCGCTCGCGGTCGATATCACGGACCGGACGATGGGAGTCCAGTTTGGCTTTACCCACTTCAACGGCAAGGGCGCGGCGTTCGGCCAGCAGCGCCAGCAGTTTCTCATCCAGCGCGCTGATTTTTACTCGCAGATCCAGTAACGGGTTTTCCGGTGTCATAGTGTTGCCTGTCTCATCTTATCGTTATCAATAAAAAAGGCCCCCCGGTGTGGGAGGCCTTGTTGTTCGTCTTCGCATTCTTTATCACACGACGAAACGCCTCCCGTTCAGGGGAAGGTAAAAAAGAATGCGAAGAAGAACGGCGTAAGTTTCATAAAGTCATCCTGTGAGTGATACCGTTAAAGTACCCGTACTGTTTTCACCCTGTCAATAAAAAACAAAAAACGCGCCCGAAGGCGCGTTGGCGGTACACTCAATTTAAAGGATTACTCTTCTTCAACTTCTTCCGCGAAGCTGGCGTCTTTCACCGACGTTGTGGCGCGACGGGCTTCACCTTTGTGTTGCACTTTATTGAGCTGCCGTTCCAGCTTGTTGATCAAATCGTTAATAGCGGTGTACATATCCTCATGTTTTGCGCTGGCGACCAGATGGCCGTTTGGAGTATTGATAGTTGCGTCAGCGATGAAACCCTGCGGCTCCTTGGACAGGATGATATGTGGATTAATCAAATGTGTTTGCCATTTATCCAGTTTGGCGAGACGGTCTGCGACGTGCTGGCGAATTGCCGGAGTAATTTCCATTTGTTTACTGGTAATGTTCATTGTCATAAATTTTACCTCTTGTCTTTCCGTCTTGGTGATTCCAGCATACCCGACCTAATGTCAAAATGTGTGATTTAGATCACGTTATTTTGTCGGTTTTTGTCAGGGAATTTTTTTTGTGAGGCAGGGCAGGAAGAGGTGAGATTTACCTTGTAGAAGGCATAAATTGGGGCCATAGTTGACAGGATGTGTTGAGGCTAACGCGCTTCAGCGACGTTCAGAAACGAATAAAAAAACGGCAGCCTTCGGGCTGCCGTTTTGCATTGAGGCAAAATCAGGTGTTGCTGCTGTTCGCGGCGATGATTTTCGCCACTTTTTCCGCCTGAGCGGTCATCTGCATCTGACGGTAAGCATTTTCCATCAGCTTCAGGCCGTCGCGCGTTGCCTGAGTATCCGGGTAATCACGCAGCATACCTTCTACGCGGTTAACCACGGCAACCCATGCGCCACGGCGGGTATAATATTCCGCCACGGAGTATTCATATTTCGCCAGACGATCTTTCAGGAATACCAGACGCTTGGTGGCGTCGGTCACGTACTGGCTGTTCGGATAGCCGCGCACCAGCTTGGAGAAGTCATTGAAGGCATCACGCGCATGCTGCGGGTCACGGTCGGAACGATCCACGCCGAAGAAGCCCTGCAGCGCACTGTCGTCCAGCGCCATGTTGGTGAGGCCGCGCATGTACATCACGTAGTCGATGTTAGGATGAGTCGGGTTCAGACGCATGAAACGATCGATGGTTGCCTGAGCCAGCGGCAGATCGGCATTTTTATAGTATGCGTAGATGAGATCTAACTGTACCTGCTGCGAATACGGACCAAATGGATAGCGATTATCCAACGCTTCCAGTTGCGTTATCGCCTGTTTCCAGTTACCGTCCTGCAACTTTTGTTGTGCAGTCGCATAGATTTCATTCGGCGGATTGTCAGGGACCTGTTCATTTGAACCGGAGCAGCCCACCAAAGCCAGGCTCAACGTGGCCGCTGCCACCAGATATTTCATGCGCGTCATGACGTTTTGACTTTCCTCAAATGTTTGTCCGGGAGAAACTCTGTTCCTGCTCCCGATTAAGACCAGCTACAATAGCACACTATATTAAACGGCAAAGCCGTAAAACCCAACGTTAAACGAAGAAGCAGTTTATGGCACAACGAGTAGAACTCACCGCAACAGTCTCCGAAAATCAGCTCGGTCAACGCTTAGATCAGGCTTTGGCCGAATTGTTCCCTGATTATTCGCGTTCACGCATAAAAGAATGGATCCTTGACCAGCGCGTGATGGTAAACGGCAAGATCTGGGACAAACCAAAAGAGAAGGTGTTAGGTGGGGAAGCTGTCGCCATCAATGCTGAAATCGAAGAGGAAATCCGCTTCGAGCCGCAGGATATCCCACTGGACATCGTCTATGAAGATGATGACATTCTGGTGATCAACAAGCCGCGCGACCTGGTTGTTCATCCGGGGGCGGGAAACCCTGACGGTACGGTACTTAACGCACTTCTCCATTATTATCCGCCGATCGCGGATGTTCCGCGCGCGGGCATCGTGCACCGTCTCGATAAAGACACTACCGGTCTGATGGTGGTGGCGAAGACCGTTCCTGCTCAGACCCGTCTGGTGGAGTCGCTGCAGCTGCGCGAAATCACCCGTGAGTATGAGGCGGTAGCCATTGGGCATATGACCTCTGGCGGGACGGTAGAAGAGCCTATCAGCCGTCACCCGACCAAGCGAACCCATATGTCGGTGCATCCGATGGGTAAACCGGCGGTGACGCACTATCGCATTATGGAGCATTTCCGTATTCATACGCGTCTGCGTCTGCGTCTGGAGACCGGACGTACTCACCAGATCCGCGTGCATATGGCCCACATTACCCATCCGCTGGTGGGGGATCAGGTCTACGGTGGTCGTCCTCGCCCGCCTAAAGGCGCATCGGATGAGTTCATCAGCGTATTGCGTAAATTCGATCGTCAGGCGCTGCACGCGACCATGCTGCGTCTTTACCATCCTATCACCGGCATTCAGATGGAGTGGCATGCGCCTATCCCGCAGGATATGGTGGACCTTATTGACGCCATGCGTGCCGATTTCGAAGAACATAAGGATCAAGTGGACTGGTTATGACCAAACTGATTGTCCCGGAGTGGCCATTGCCTGCTGGCGTGGCTGCCTGCAGTTCAACCCGTATTGGCGGTGTTAGCCAGGGCGCGTGGGCGTCGTTGAACCTCGGCGCACACTGTGGCGATAACCTGGAACACGTGGAAGAGAACCGCAGGCGTCTGTTTGCTGCGGGGAACCTGCCTTCAAATCCGGTCTGGCTGGAACAGGTTCATGGCAAGGCGGTGCTGAAGTTGACGGGAGAACCCTATGCTTCTAAACGTGCTGATGCCTCTTACAGCAATACTCCGGGAACCGTTTGTGCCGTAATGACCGCCGATTGTCTGCCGGTGCTGTTCTGCAACCGCGCAGGCACCGAGGTGGCTGCAGCACACGCGGGCTGGCGTGGACTGTGTGAAGGCGTGCTGGAAGAAACCGTCGCCTGCTTTAAGGATGAGCCCGCCAATATTATGGCCTGGCTTGGCCCGGCCATTGGTCCTCGCGCTTTTGAAGTGGGGCCGGAGGTTCGCGAAGCCTTTATGGATAAAGATCCGCAAGCGGCGGACGCCTTCCTGCCTTCTGGAGATAAATATCTGGCCGATATTTACCAGCTTGCTCGTCAGCGCCTGAACAGCGTCGGCATAACGCAGATCTTCGGCGGCGATCGCTGTACATTCACCGAAAAGGGTGATTTTTTCTCTTATCGCCGCGACAAGACCACGGGGCGTATGGCAAGTTTCATTTGGCTGATATAACCTAAAGAATCAAGACGATCCGGCACGTGCCGTTTTCTTTTCACATAATTCAGGTCATTAACCTTGAATAATTGAGGGATGACCTCATTTAATCTCCAGTAGCAAATTTGACCTGTTATGGGAGGAGTTATGCGTCTGGATCGTCTTACTAATAAATTCCAGCTTGCTCTCGCCGATGCCCAGTCCCTCGCACTGGGGCACGACAACCAATTTATCGAACCTCTTCATTTAATGAGCGCCTTGCTGAATCAGGAAGGGGGATCGGTACGTCCTTTATTAACGTCCGCTGGCATTAATGCTGGCCAGTTACGCACCGCTATCGATCAGGCGCTGAGCCGTTTACCGCAGGTCGAAGGGACCGGCGGCGACGTTCAGCCGTCGCAGGATCTGGTGCGCGTCCTGAACCTTTGCGACAAGCTGGCGCAAAAACGTGGGGACAATTTTATTTCGTCAGAGCTGTTTGTTCTGGCGGCGCTTGAATCACGCGGTACCTTGACCGACCTGCTGAAATCCGCCGGTGCGACCACCGCCAATGTGACTCAGGCGATTGAGAATATGCGCGGAGGTGAAAGCGTGAACGATCAGGGAGCCGAAGACCAACGTCAGGCTTTGAAGAAATTTACGGTCGATCTGACCGAGCGTGCTGAACAGGGCAAACTTGACCCGGTGATCGGCCGTGATGAAGAAATTCGCCGTACCATTCAGGTACTGCAGCGTCGTACCAAGAACAACCCGGTACTGATAGGTGAACCGGGGGTCGGTAAAACCGCCATCGTTGAAGGGTTGGCGCAGCGTATTGTGAACGGTGAAGTGCCGGAAGGTCTGAAGGGCCGTCGCGTACTGGCGCTGGACATGGGCGCGCTGGTGGCCGGTGCGAAATACCGCGGCGAGTTCGAAGAGCGTCTGAAAGGCGTGCTTAATGACCTGGCGAAGCAGGAAGGCAACGTTATTCTGTTTATCGATGAGCTGCACACCATGGTTGGTGCCGGTAAGGCAGACGGCGCGATGGATGCCGGGAACATGCTGAAACCTGCGCTGGCGCGCGGTGAACTTCACTGCGTCGGTGCCACTACGCTGGATGAGTACCGTCAGTACATTGAGAAAGATGCTGCGCTGGAACGTCGTTTCCAGAAAGTGTTTGTTGCCGAGCCAAGCGTTGAAGATACCATCGCGATCCTGCGTGGTCTGAAAGAGCGCTATGAACTGCACCACCATGTGCAGATCACTGACCCGGCCATCGTTGCGGCGGCGACGCTTTCGCATCGTTATATTGCTGACCGTCAGCTGCCGGATAAAGCGATCGACCTGATTGATGAAGCGGCGTCGAGCATTCGTATGCAGATTGACTCGAAGCCGGAAGAGCTGGACCGACTCGACCGACGCATCATTCAGCTCAAGCTTGAACAGCAGGCGCTGAAGAAAGAGTCTGATGAAGCCAGTAAGAAACGTCTCGATATGCTCAATGAAGAACTGGACGATAAAGAGCGCCAGTATTCTGAGCTGGAAGAAGAGTGGAAAGCCGAGAAAGCCTCCCTTTCCGGTACGCAGACTATTAAAGCTGAACTCGAACAGGCAAAAATTGCCATTGAGCAGGCGCGACGCGTGGGTGACCTGGCGCGAATGTCTGAGCTGCAGTACGGCAAAATTCCTGAGCTGGAAAAACAGCTTGAGATGGCGACGCAGTCAGAAGGGAAAACGATGCGTCTGTTACGTAATAAAGTGACGGATGCCGAGATTGCGGAAGTGCTTGCCCGCTGGACCGGTATTCCGGTGGCGCGCATGCTGGAAGGCGAGCGTGAAAAACTGCTGCGCATGGAGAACGATCTCCACAATCGTGTGATTGGTCAAAATGAAGCGGTTGAAGCGGTATCGAATGCTATTCGTCGTAGCCGTGCAGGGCTGTCCGATCCAAACCGCCCGATTGGTTCGTTCCTGTTCCTTGGGCCGACCGGTGTCGGTAAAACCGAGCTGTGCAAAGCGCTGGCTAACTTTATGTTCGACAGCGACGATGCGATGGTGCGTATCGACATGTCCGAGTTTATGGAGAAACACTCCGTCTCGCGTCTGGTCGGGGCGCCTCCAGGATATGTGGGTTATGAAGAAGGTGGGTACCTGACAGAAGCGGTGCGTCGTCGTCCTTATTCCGTCATCCTGCTGGATGAGGTGGAAAAAGCGCATCCGGATGTGTTCAACATCCTGCTTCAGGTGCTGGACGATGGTCGTCTGACCGACGGGCAGGGGAGAACGGTCGACTTCCGTAATACGGTTGTCATTATGACCTCGAACCTGGGTTCCGATTTGATTCAGGAACGTTTCGGTGAACTGGACTACAGCCATATGAAGGATTTGGTGCTGGGTGTGGTAAGCCATAACTTCCGTCCGGAGTTCATCAACCGTATTGATGAAGTGGTGGTATTCCATCCTCTGGGTGAGAAACACATTGCGTCGATTGCGCAGATCCAGTTGCAGCGTCTGTACAAACGTCTGGAAGAGCGTGGATATGAAATTCACATCTCCGACGATGCGCTGAAGCTGCTGAGTAAGAATGGTTACGATCCGGTGTACGGTGCGCGTCCATTGAAACGCGCTATCCAGCAGCAGATCGAAAACCCGCTGGCGCAACAGATCCTCTCCGGGGAGCTGGTTCCTGGCAAAGTTATCCGTCTGGAAGCCAACGACGATCGCATTGTGGCAGTGCAGTAAGTCACAAAACGCAAAAACGAGCCGCTTGCGGCTCGTTTTTGTTTAAAAACCAGGCGAAAATTGAGGTCTGGAGTCGGTTTTGCCTGGAAAGTGAGCGGTCAGTAAATAAATTTCACTTTATCCTTGCAGGTTCAGAATTACTCCCTATAATGCGCCTCCACTGACACGGAACAACGGCACACACGCCGCCGGGTCAGCAGAGAATAGCAAAAATAAACGCTTGACTCTGAAGCGGGAAAGCGTAATATGCACACCCCGCGCCGCAGCGAAAACGAAGCGGCACTGCTCTTTAACAATTTATCAGACAATCTGTGTGGGCACTCAAAGTGACATGGATTCTTAATGTCTTCGGACAATAAATGAATACCAAGTCTCTGA
>NZ_JBLKCH010000022.1:0-23336 GCF_047531125.1 Enterobacter sp. HK-058-C-ECC | reverse complement strand
CCCCAGCCCCCGCTCCCGTTGCTGCGCCAGCGACCCAGTCGGCTCCCGTAACGGCGTCCGCGGCCACGCAAAGTGCAGCGGTGACGGCTCCAACAGCGGCCAGCGGCAGCTATGTGGTTCAGGTCGGCGCAGTGAGCGATCAGGCCCGGGCCAAACAGTATCAACAGCGTCTGAGCCAGCAGTTTGGCGTACCAGGACGCGTTGAGCAGAACGGTGCGGTCTGGCGCATTCAGATGGGGCCGTTTGCCAGCAAATCGCAGGCAGCCTCCCTGCAGCAGCGTCTGCAGAATGAAGCTCAGCTTCAGTCATTTATCGCTGTTGCGAAATAATTAACCGGCGGTATCCGAATTGTCAGTTTGTGTAAAACACATTCACAAACTCATGCTTAAAGTCGGATGCCTGCCTGAATAGCATTTGCTATAGTAAGGCACTTTTTTTAATTCCATCACGGATGTCGTAGTTCTGACCATGAAGACCACTTTTTCTGCTCGTTTTGTGCAGCGCATGGCGCTGACCACGGCCCTTTGCGCGGCTGCGCTCTCTGCAGCTCACGCCGATGACCTGAATATCAAGACCATGATCCCTGGCGTTCCGCAAATCGACGCGGAGTCCTACATCCTGATCGATTACAACTCTGGCAAAGTGCTGGCAGAACAGAATGCCGATGCCCGCCGTGACCCGGCCAGCCTGACCAAAATGATGACCAGCTACGTTATCGGCCAGGCGATGAAGGCAGGTAAATTCAAAGAAACGGATCTGGTCACCATCGGTAACGATGCGTGGGCGACCGGGAACCCGGTCTTTAAAGGTTCCTCTCTGATGTTCCTGAAACCGGGTATGCAGGTTCCTGTTTCCCAGCTGATTCGCGGTATCAACCTGCAGTCAGGTAACGATGCCTGCGTGGCGATGGCCGATTTCGCCGCCGGTAGCCAGGATGCCTTCGTGGGCCTGATGAACAGCTACGTGAACGCGCTGGGTCTGAAAAACAGCCATTTCCAGACCGTACACGGCCTGGACGCAGACGGTCAGTACAGCTCCGCACGTGATATGGCGCTGATTGGTCAGGCGCTGATCCGCGATGTCCCTAACGAGTACTCTATCTATAAAGAGAAAGAGTTCACCTTCAACGGTATCCGTCAGACCAACCGTAACGGCCTGCTGTGGGATAACAGCCTGAACGTTGACGGCATCAAAACCGGTCACACCGACAAAGCGGGCTACAACCTGGTCGCCTCCGCCACTGAAGGCCAGATGCGTCTGATCTCTGCCGTGATGGGGGGTCGCACCTTTAAAGGCCGTGAAACAGAAAGCAAGAAGCTGCTGACCTGGGGCTTCCGTTTCTTCGAAACCGTGAATCCGCTGAAAGCAGGCAAAGAGTTTGCGTCTGAACCCGTCTGGTTCGGCGACAACGACCGTGCTTCTCTCGGCGTTGATAAAGACCTCTACCTGACCATTCCGCGCGGTCGTATGAAGGATCTGAAAGCCAGCTACGTACTGAACAGCACCGAACTGCACGCCCCGCTGCAGAAAAACCAGGTTGTGGGTACCATCAACTTCCAGCTGGATGGCAAAACGATCGATCAGCGTCCGCTGGTGGTCCTGCAAGAAATTCCTGAAGGCAATTTCTTCGGCAAAATCATTGATTACATTAAATTGATGTTCCACCACTGGTTTGGTTAAAAATTGAACACTTGAAAGTGTGATTTTGATCCCCATATACTAAGTATCCTGATAACTCCCACCTGACGTGGGAGTTATTATTTTTTGACGTTACGCCGGAGCTGACATGAAAACCAAACTTAACGAACTGCTTGAATTCCCTACCCCATTTACCTACAAAGTAATGGGTCTGGCGAAACCTGAGCTGGTTGATCAGGTGGTTGAAGTGGTACAGCGCCATGCGCCGGGTGACTACTCTCCGTCAGTAAAACCAAGCAGCAAGGGCAACTACCACTCGGTTTCTATTACCATCACTGCGACACACATTGAGCAGGTTGAGACGCTGTACGAAGAGCTCGGCAATATCGAAATCGTTCGTATGGTGCTGTAGTCCCTTTGCGGTTACCCGGTTTGCCGGGTAACCCCTCTCCCCGCTGTGATATACTCCCGCATACCTTTTGTCCCTCGTCTTCGGAGACGCAGTTTTGTATCAGGATAAAATTCTGGTCCGTCACCTCGGGCTGCAACCTTACGAGCCTGTCTCCCAGGCTATGCATGACTTCACCGATTCACGCGATGATACAACCCCCGATGAGATCTGGCTGGTCGAACACCTGCCGGTCTTTACGCAGGGTCAGGCGGGAAAAGCAGAACATTTATTAATGACGGGCGACATTCCGGTTATCCAGAGCGATCGCGGCGGTCAGGTCACGTACCATGGACCCGGGCAGCAAGTGATGTACGTCCTGCTCAATCTGAAGCGCAGAAAGCTGGGCGTCCGTGAGCTGGTTACCCTACTGGAACAAACCGTCGTCAACACGCTGGCGGAATATGGTATTGATGCGCATCCGCGTGCCGATGCGCCTGGGGTTTACGTTGGGGAAATGAAGATCTGCTCTCTTGGGCTGCGTATTCGTAAAGGCTGCTCATTCCACGGCCTGGCATTGAATATTAATATGGATCTTGCCCCTTTCCAGCGCATAAACCCCTGCGGCTACGCCGGTATGGAAATGACGCAAGTGCGCCAGTGGGTTGAAACCGCTACGCCAGACACTATTCGCCCCGTGCTTTTGAAGAACGTGTTAGCGCTACTTAACAATCCCCCGCACGAATATATCCCTGCTTAATATATCCTACAACAGGGCTCGCTAATTTGGCGGGCCACCGTTTATTTACCGTTTTTGCACTTTACAATAATCCACAGATTCTATATTTTCGAAGCGCCCGAATATTACCGCTACATATTATTTAGCCTCCAGCAAGCACGGCAAACACGGCATAAGTAACGTGAGCAATTATCACACAAGTGTTTGCTTTTGATAAACAAGTGAAACAAAACCAACACTTTACGAATCTCTACAAGCATAATAAATAAATTCAACTATCATTCATATTGTGAATGTATACGGAGTGAAAGCGTGGAGTATAATAATTTACCAGCCAAACGACTGAATGAACCTGGTGGCGAAGACAAGCCGCAAATTTTTCGGACTTTACGTAATATTGATCTCAATTTACTGACTATTTTTGAGGCAGTATATGTCCATAAGGGTATCGTTAACGCTGCGAAAATTCTTAATCTCACGCCATCAGCAATTAGCCAGTCCATCCAAAAGCTACGCGCTATATTTCCTGACCCGTTATTTATCCGTAAGGGCCAGGGGGTAACGCCGACGGCCTACGCCACGCATCTCCATGAGTACATCAGCCAGGGGCTGGAGTCGATTCTGGGCGCACTGGATTTAACCGGGAGCTACGATAAGCAAAGAACCATCACCATCGGCTGTTCCCCTTCGGTGGGTGTGCTGGTCATGCCTGCGATCTTCCAGGCCGTGAAAGAGCATGCTCCGCAGCTCCTGCTTCGCAATGTGCCTCTCCATGAACCTGACGTTCAGCTTGCCCAGTTCCAGACGGACCTGATTATTGAAAGCGGCAGCTTCAGCGCCAGAGCGCTGGGGCAAAATGTGCTTTATACGGACAACCTGGTACTGGTTTGCCGGCAGCAGCATCCGGTTCTCAGCGAACCGCTGACCCTCGAAAACCTGCGCAACTACGACCACTCGTCTTTTATGACCGAAGGGCAGTCTAACCATGCCCTTCGTCAGCGTATTGATGAAATTTTCCCGGAACGTCAGATCAGCTTCAGCAGTTACAATATGTTCACCACCGCCTCTCTGATCGGCAGCAGCGATATGCTGTGCGTGATGCCATCACGCCTGTATAACTTGCTCCGGAAGTGCTGGCCGCTGGACAGCATTCCCCTCAGTCAGCTTAATGCGGAATCAGTTGAGATTTCACTGCATTACAACAAGCTGAGTTTGCGCGATCCGGTCCTGGAAAACGTCATCCGCATTATCCGTCAGGCCTTCTGACAGGTTGAGCCAGCATAAGCCCCTGTGACAGGCAGGGCAAAAGGCACAAAACAACAACTATTTTACAAATTGGCGATCTGGCAGGCTGCTTTAACGACCGTTTCAATGATATACTGCCTGTCGTTCGTTCAAAAATAGTTGATAAATACAACATTCCCTTGAATTGAAACGCTTTCCTTCGATATTCGCAACTGGAACACGCACGCTATGAGTAAACCCATTGTGATGGAACGCGGTGTTAAATACCGCGATGCCGATAAAATGGCCCTTATCCCGGTTAAAAACGTGGCTACAGAGCGCGAGGCGCTGTTAAGAAAACCGGAATGGATGAAAATCAAACTTCCGGCCGACTCTTCGCGTATCCAGGGGATCAAAGCGGCGATGCGCAAGAATGGCCTTCACTCCGTTTGTGAAGAAGCCTCTTGTCCGAACCTTGCTGAATGTTTCAATCACGGTACCGCGACGTTTATGATTCTGGGTGCGATCTGTACCCGCCGCTGCCCGTTCTGCGATGTTGCTCATGGCCGTCCGGTCGCACCTGATGCTAACGAACCTCAGAAGCTGGCGCAGACTATCGCCGACATGGCGCTGCGCTATGTGGTTATCACGTCCGTTGACCGTGACGATCTGCGCGACGGCGGAGCGCAGCACTTCGCTGACTGTATTACGGCCATTCGCGAGAAAAGCCCAAACATCAAAATCGAGACGCTGGTGCCTGACTTCCGCGGCCGTATGGACCGTGCGCTGGATATCCTGACCGCGACGCCACCGGATGTGTTTAACCACAACCTGGAGAACGTGCCGCGTCTCTATCGTCAGGTGCGCCCGGGCGCTGACTATAACTGGTCTCTGAAACTGCTGGAGCGTTTCAAAGAAGCGCATCCGCATATTCCGACCAAGTCAGGCCTGATGGTGGGTCTGGGTGAAACTAACGATGAAATCATCGAGGTGATGCGCGATCTTCGCCGCCACGGTGTGACCATGCTGACCCTGGGCCAGTATCTGCAGCCAAGCCGTCACCACCTGCCGGTACAGCGCTACGTGAGCCCGGACGAGTTTGATGAAATGAAAGCCGAAGCGATGGCGATGGGCTTCACCCACGCAGCCTGCGGCCCATTCGTTCGCTCCTCATACCATGCCGATATGCAGGCTAAAGGCGAAGAAGTTAAATAAAGCTGTAATATTCATTTACAGTAATACAAAAAAACCGGCCTCATGAGCCGGTTTTTTTTCGCATGCCCTCAGGCGTTGCTGTCACTCTTTGTGAGAAAGCTTATCTGCCGGGACGTCATCCTCAGCGCTTTTCTTCGCGGCTGCATCATCGTCGTTCATCGCTTTCTTAAAGCCTTTGATGGCAGCCCCCAGGTCACCACCCAGCGTGCGTAACTTCTTGGTACCAAACAGCAGGACGACCAGTGCGGCAACCACCAGCAGTTTGGTAATACTAATCTCACCCATAGATACCTTCTTTACTTAAAACAGGCTGCATTCAGCGCCAAAACCTGATTGTATTAACGGTCATTTAGCGCGTGCACACAATAGCAATCTGTAACAAGGTGAATCAAGCATTGTTGAAAAAAACATCACAATAATTGCGGTGGCGCAAACCGACGATTGCGAAGAACAGGTAATTGCTGACGTGCAAGCGCAATTCTGTCTATGTTTATCTCCGCCACCAGCAAATCCGGCGCTTCCGCAGCGGCGGCAATCGTCACACCCAGCGGATCGACCACCCTGCTTTGCCCGATGTTTTTCGTGCCGCACTCTCCTGCAGCAACAACATAGCAGGTGGTATCCAGCGCGCGTGCCGCCAGCAGCGTTGCCCAGTGGTGCTCCTTTAACGGTCCTTTGACCCACGCGGCAGGGAGTACCAGTACGTCCGCCCCTTGCAGCGCCAGATGGAGCGCCAGTTCCGGAAAACGCAGATCATAGCAGGTCATCAACCCAACCTTAACGCCGTCAATCTCCAGAAGCGGTGGGATACTGTCTCCGGGGTCAACGCGCCGCGACTCCTGAATGCTGAAAGCATCATAGAGATGGAGCTTGGCGTAACGTGCAACAATGGCTCCGCCGCGAATCGCCACCAGCGTATTCACTGCACGGCCCGGCGTGGAGGGAACATGGATCGTTAAGATCGTCGTCATCGTATTGCCCATGCTCTGGGCGAGCAGTTGCTGCAAGAACTCGCCGTCCAGCGGCTGCGCAGACTTCACCGATAAATCCGGGTCGTTATCATCCCTGGCCAGCAGCGCCTCAGGAAGCACCAGCAGCGACGCGTCTTTCTGCCGGGCCTGCATCATCAGGTTGACGCATGTTATCGCGTTCGCCTGCCAGTCTGGCGTGACCGCAAATTGCCCTACCGCAACATACATATTTGTCCCCTCATCATAAACGGCGTTAAACTCGCTTCTCTTACACATCAAATAGCAGGTATTTAGCGTGTTACAACTACTTTTAGCCGTTTTTATTGGTGGGGGAACGGGTAGCGTTGCGCGATGGTTTCTGAGTATGCGGTTTAACCCGCTGCATCAGGCGATTCCTATGGGGACACTGGCTGCAAACCTGATTGGTGCCTTTATCATTGGCATGGGGCTGGCCTGGTTTAATCGAATGACACACATTGACCCAATGTGGAAAGTCCTGATTACCACCGGATTCTGCGGCGGATTAACCACCTTTTCGACGTTCTCTGCGGAAGTGGTGTTTCTCTTTCAGGAAGGCCGTATCGGCTGGGCGCTGGCGAATATCGCAATTAACATGCTCGGCTCGTTTGCGATGACGGGGATCGCATTTTGGCTCTTTTCCTCCGCAAGCACGCATTAACAGACGGACCGTTAATGTTGGCTTAATTTTTCTCTGTCACTCTGAGTGCAGTACTGAACGAGGGTGACAGAATGAAACAGAGTCTGATGAGCGCAGGCATGGTGTTGTTGAGCGTGCTGATCGTTGCAAGCTTCCTGAAAATGTATCTGCTTGGCTGATTCAAAACGAAAAAAACCCGCTCAGTGAGCGGGTTTTGAAATTCTTGCTGACGCGTCTGAATTACAGAGCGATTACGTTAGCAGCAGAAGGGCCTTTGGCACCGTTAGTGATTTCGAACTCTACACGCTGACCTTCAGCCAGAGTTTTGAAACCATTAGACTGGATTGCAGAGAAGTGTACGAACACGTCTTTGCTGCCATCTTCAGGAGTAATGAAACCGAATCCTTTGGACTCATTAAACCACTTAACGTTACCTTTAATCTTAGACATCAAAATTACCTTTACATTAAAAAACGACACAAATGCTGTGTCGGTTACCAGTACATCAATTGTGAGACCTTTTGTCCAGCGGATCTTTGATAAAAAGTGACTAAAGTCGCGTTAATTTTCACTGGCCGATTTTTATCGTTTATGAATCAACGCGTGCACGTTTTTTCACCAGACTATGACGTTTTTTCAGTTAAAACTGAAAACGCATCCAGGCGAAGTAAACGTTACCGTTGTTATACGTGCCCGGAATGTAGGTCATCTGGAACGTTGCGGGACCGTAGCCGATAGAAGCCAAAGGCAACAGCACCGGGATCGGAATGTAGTTCCAGTTGTCACGCGCGGTGACCCCCGCGGTATAGCCCAACCCAACATGGAAGTTCTCGTCGGCTAGCGGGCGCCAGGTTTTCTCCCAGCCGTAGCCTCCAATCGGCTCCCATTTATTAAAGGAGTCTTTAAAGGCCATCAGATAGATGCCATGCCAGTTTCCCTTTTCATCCCAGCGCGACTGACCAAAACCAGCGCCCCACGGACGCTCGTTGTATTTATCGGTCTTCTCTTTGTCATATGCAAAACGCGCATGCCACGTTATTGCCGGAACATAGAGATCATAATGTTCCGGCGACGTCCAGGTCTGGGAGACATTATCCGTAAAGGTTGAGAACCATCCTTTATCCGTCGCGTTGCCCTCTGCCTGTGCAACAGAAGAAAACGTTAACTGCCCAAAAATAAACAATAAAATTGAGAAAAATGTATTACGTACGATCACAATGCAATTACCATTCTTAGTATTCGAGGCAAAGTTTACCATAAAATAGTTGAATCGAAGCTTAACGGCATCAGCGTTATTCCTAATTATTCGGCCTTTTTCCGGGAATATTCTTAATAAAACCGGACAGCAAGGTCGAATAAGCACATACAGGGTGGGCCTTTAGCCTGTTTCACCTTCTTTATCAGCAACATGCCGCATTATACAAAATATTAACAATCTGTTATCATTGTAAGGACATATTGCGCTATTTCTGACGGTCAAGACCCGCATGGCATAAATGTATGAGCCATGGCAAAAACACGGTTGTTCTGCTCTCTAGTCGTCTGTTTATTGATTTTAATCAGCAAGAACAGGCCATTTATTCGGCACATTTTCATCCTTCTTTTTTTTATTGATTTTTTGTGCTCCATAGCAGCAGAGATACAGGGGAAATCATGCTTACGTTATTCGAGCTCCTTATTGGAGTCGTCGTCATTGTCGGTGTCGCACGCTACATCATTAAAGGCTACTCGGCCACGGGCGTATTATTTGTTGGCGGTTTAACGCTGCTGATTATCAGCGCACTGATGGGGCATCAGGTGTTGCCTGCCAGCGCAACCAGCACCGGTTACACCGCCACCGATATTGTGGAATATATTAAAATATTGCTCATGAGCCGCGGCGGTGACCTGGGCATGATGATCATGATGCTGTGCGGTTTTGCGGCCTACATGACTCATATCGGCGCCAACGACATGGTCGTTAAGCTTGCCTCCAAACCCCTACAATACATCAACTCGCCGTATCTGCTGATGGTCGCCGCCTATTTCCTCGCCTGCCTGATGTCACTGGCCGTTTCGTCGGCTACCGGACTTGGCGTACTGCTGATGGCCACGCTGTTCCCGGTCATGGTGAACGTTGGTATCAGCCGCGGCGCGGCAGCAGCCATTTGCGCGTCTCCGGCTGCGATTATTCTCTCTCCGACCTCCGGCGACGTCGTGCTGGCGGCAAAGGCTGCGGAGATGTCGCTCATCGACTTCGCCTTTAAAACCACGCTGCCGATCTCAATCGTTGCCATAGTGGGCATGGGTATCGCGCATTTCTTCTGGCAGCGCTATCTCGATAAGAAAGAAAACATCAGCCATGAAATGATGGACGTGAGTGAAATCACCACCACCGCTCCCGCGTTTTATGCCATTCTGCCCTTCACGCCGATTATTGGGGTGCTGATTTTTGACGGCAAATGGGGCCCGCAGCTGCACATTATCACCATTCTGGTTATCTGCATGCTGCTGGCTGCCGTGCTGGAATTTGTGCGTGGTTTTAACACGCAAAAGGTGTTCTCGGGTCTGGAGGTTGCCTATCGCGGTATGGCGGATGCCTTCGCTGGCGTGGTGATGCTGCTGGTGGCAGCGGGCGTTTTTGCCCAGGGTCTGAGCACCATCGGCTTTATCCAGAGCCTGATCTCTATCGCCACCTCGTTCGGATCGGCCAGTATTATCCTGATGCTGGTGCTGGTGGTACTCACCATGCTGGCGGCGATGACCACCGGTTCCGGTAATGCGCCTTTCTACGCTTTCGTTGAGATGATCCCGAAACTGGCCCACTCCTCCGGTATTAACCCGGCCTATCTCTCCATTCCCATGCTGCAGGCGTCAAACCTGGGCCGTACCATCTCCCCGGTATCAGGCGTGGTGGTTGCCGTTGCCGGGATGGCAAAAATCTCACCATTCGAAGTGGTAAAACGCACCTCCGTACCCGTTCTGGTTGGGCTGATTATCGTAATTATCGCCACGGAGGTGCTGGTTCCCGGCGCTGCCTAACCTAAATTAGGGATATCCAGAAAGCGCCTGCGGGCGCTTTTTGTGCTTTAATAACCCCCAGAAATTAATCACGCTCATTCGATCAGGAAATCATATGTTCAGGAAGGATATTGTTATCCCGTCTGGCGCAGTCGCGCTTGCACTCTGTGTCTTCTCCACACAGGCAGAACCGCTCAAGGCAACCCAGTATGGCGATTTCGATCGCTATGTGCTGGCTCTGTCCTGGCAAACCGGGTTTTGCCAGAGCATGGTCGAGCGCAACCGCAATGAACCTGACGAATGTCGCCTGCAAAAAGAGCGCGAAAATAAAGCCGATTTTCTGACCGTTCACGGGTTATGGCCCGGCCTGCCGAAATCCATTGCCGCACGCGGGGTAGATGAGCGTCGCTGGATGCGTTTTGGTTGCGCCACGCGCCCCATTCCGAACATGCCGGAAGTGAAGGCCAGCCGCAAATGCGAAGCTGCCGAAACCGGGCTGTCGCTTTCCGCTGCCGCAAAGCTCAACGACGTGATGCCGGGCGCGGGCGGTAACTCCTGCCTGGAGCGTTACGAATACGCTAAACATGGCGTCTGCTTTGGTTTCGATCCCGATGCCTATTTCGGCACGATGGTGCGGATGAATCAGGAAATTAAAAACAGTGCGGTCGGTAAATTCCTTGCCGGTCACTACGGGAAAACCGTCACTCGCAGCGATTTTGACAGTGCCGTGGCCAGGAGCTGGGGCAACGAGAACGTCAAAGCATTCAAGCTGACCTGCAGCGGCAACCCGGCTTATCTGACCGAGATGCAGATTTCGCTGAAGGCAGACACCATTAACAACCCGCTTTCTGCGACCTCATTTGCCCCGCAGCCACATCCGGGTAACTGCGGTAAACAATTTGTAATTGATAAAGCCGGCTACTGATCCACCGTTGGGCGCACCATATCAAACCGGTTTTCATCGCTGATGCCATAGTACGCCGTCGGCCCACCCGCACGCAGGATGGGCTGCGCTTTCGCCGTCTGGTATATCCCCTCTTCCAGCAGCGTTTCGTCAATATGGATACCGACCACTTCCCCCAGCACCAGCCACGTGTCTACCGGCGTACCGTCAGCCCCCGTCAACTGAATGCACTGCGACAGGCGACACTCAAAATTCACCGGGCTTTCTGCAACGCGAGGGGCGTTCACCAGCTGGCTGGCCGCTGGCGTGAGCCCGGCAAAGCTAAATTCATCCCGGTCGTGGGGAAGCATCGCGGAGGTTTGATTCATCGCCTGGGCAAGATCGCGCGTTGCCAGATTCCAGACAAACTCTTTTGTCTCAGTAATATTACGCACGCTGTCCTTCCAGCCGTTGCTGGAAAAGCCGATGATCGGCGGGCGATAGTTAAAGCAGTTAAAGAAGCTGTACGGTGCGAGATTCAGCTGACCGGCCTTATCGCATGAGGAGATCCAGCCTATCGGACGCGGACCAATAATGGCGTTCAGCGGGTCATGCGGCAGGCCGTGCCCCTGAGACGGTTGATAGAAGTACATAATTCTCTCTCGTTGGCGGGCAACGCCCGGATTCAGGACACTCAGCGTAACGTATTCCGCCAGGAATGAAGACTGAATAAATTTCAGCAAAATTCATATGGCCCATGAATGTGACTTTCATCACTTCAAACTTGCGCGCTCAGCCAGTATCATCGGGAGAGTTAAACCCTCGCTGCCAGACGGCGAGGGTTTTCTTTTGGATCAGTTTCTGCGTAAGACGCAGCATTAACGACATGGAGTAAAAAATGTCCAGACCTACCATTATCATCAATGAGCTCGACGCAGAACGTATCGACAGGCTGCTGGAAAAAGCGGAGTTCGCCTCGCTCCCCGTGGCCGACGCCCTGAATGAGGAGCTCGACCGGGCACAGATGTGCACGCCTGAGACGATGCCGCATAACGTGGTCACCATGAACAGCCAGGTGAAATTCCGCAACCTGACCACCGGTGAAGAGTTGACCCGTACGCTGGTTTACCCCGCTCAGATGACCGACAGCAGCGCACAGCTTTCTGTTCTGGCCCCTGTGGGTGCCGCACTGCTGGGGCTGCGTACGGGGGATACGATCCACTGGGAATTGCCGGGCGGTGCCTCGACCCATCTGGAAGTGCTAGAGCTGCTCTACCAGCCAGAAGCCGCGGGCGATTACCTGCGTTAATCCCTTCTGAATAAGCGCCTACCCGCTTTGCACAGAGGATGCAGCCGCATCCTCTTTCCGCAAATTCACCCGATTTTCCTATACCGCGCAAAATGGCCTTAATCCACGCTTAATCTGTTTTGGTGCCGCGGGGACGGTCATGAGTGAGATAGGCGTTATCACACTTATCTTTCTGATTTTTGTGGCGATTATCGTCACGGCCGTGCTCTATCTTGAACGCCACTGGTAAGCGAACATTCTCAGGCCACCCCACCCGGGAAGGCGTTCACCAGGCCCTTAACGGTCTGCTCTGCGGCTTCGGGGGTGTCTGCCCCCGGGACCAGAATCACCTTCCGGCACTCCTCCTCCCGTTTTTCGAAAATCTTATAGGCGCGCTCCGCATCCGCAAGGGGAAGATAGTGGGTCACGATCTCTTCCGGCGTAAGCAGCCCTTTTTCGATCAGCGGTAACAGTTCCCCCAGCCAGGCATGGACGTGCGTCTGACCCATCTTAAACGTCAGCCCCTTATCAAAGGCATCGCCAAACAGGAAGCCATGGATAAACCCTGCGTATACGCCGGGTACGCTGACCACCCCGCCTCGCCGCACGGCAGCAATGCACTGACGCAACGCTTTGCCGCTGCTGCCTTCAATTTTAAGATTGCTGAGGATCGTTTCCGTGGTGCTGCCTTTCGCTTCAAACCCGACCGCATCAATCACAGCGTCAACGCCGCGCTGGCCCGCGGTCTGCTCGATGATTTTTTCCGCGGCGTCGTTGTCATCATCGAAGTTGATGGGAATTGCGCCGTATCGTGCCTCGGCAAATCGCAACCGGTATGGATGGTGATCGATGACAAAGATCTGCTCAGCCCCCAGCAGCCGCGCACAGGCAATGGTCAGTAGCCCCACCGGCCCGGCACCGAAAACGGCTACGCTTGAGCCTTTTTCAATTTGTGCATTTTTTGCCGCCTGCCAGGCCGTGGGCAAAATGTCGGAAAGGAAAAGCGCTTTATCATCAGAAAGAAGCTGCGGGACTTTAAACGGCCCGACGTTCCCCTTTGGCACGCGAACGTATTCCGCCTGTCCCCCCGGCACACCGCCGTAGAGGTGGCTATAGCCAAACAGCGCGGCCGGCGCGGGGATTTGCTTTTTGTTCAGTGCAGCACCCTGCCCGGCGTTGGTATTCTCACAGGCCGCGTATTGCTGCAGACGACAGAAGAAACAGTCTCCGCAGGCGATGACAAAAGGGATCACCACGCGATCGCCTTTTTGTAAATTCTTTACCTCTGAACCGCACTCCACGATTTCCCCCATAAACTCATGGCCAAAAATATCGCCGTGCTGCACCTTCGGGATCTTTCCGCGGTAGAGATGCAAATCGGAGCCGCAGATAGCCGTGGCCGTGACGCGCAGAATAATATCGTCGGGCTGTTCGATGATGGGGTCGGGGACATTCTCGACGCGAACATGGTGTGGACCGTGATACGTAAGTGCTTTCATGCGACCTCCGAAAGGTTCCAGGTAAGTGTATAAGGGTAGCTACCCCTGAAGGTCTGCCCGTGAATACGGTTCTTTTGAGATTTATCCTGGCAAGATAAGAAAACTGACGGGGCGCTTACAGAAACCATGACTATTTTGTGGTTGAATGAGTACAGCGTTTATAAACAAGGAGAAACGGGTATGTATCAGAGAATCATTATGCCGGTTGATGTTTTTGAGATGGAGTTGAGCGACAAGGCCGTACGCCACGCGGAGTTCCTGGCGCAGCAGGACGGGGTCATCCATCTGTTGCACGTGCTCCCGGGCTCCGCCAGCCTGAGCCTGCACCGCTTTGCTGCCGATGTGCGCCGCTTCGAAGAGCATCTGCAGCACGAGGCGGAAACGCGCCTGCAAACCATGGTCAGCCACTTCAGCATCGACCCTTCACGGATCAAAACGCACGTCAGATTCGGCAGCGTACGTGATGCGGTAAATGAACTGGCGAACGAGCTGAAAGCAGACGTGGTAGTCATCGGTTCGCGCAACCCTTCCATTACCACGCATCTGCTGGGATCTAACGCCTCCAGCGTGATCCGCCACACGCATATACCGGTGATGGTCGTCAGATAAAAAAAGAGGCCACCTTTCGGTGGCCTCTCGCTATTGCAGGTGTAGCCTTACTTTCTTTTCTTATGCGGTTTTGGTGCGGATCAGGTAGTCAAACGCGCTCAGAGACGCCTTCGCCCCTTCACCCGTGGCGATAATGATCTGTTTGTACGGCACGGTGGTGCAGTCGCCCGCCGCAAACACGCCCTTCACGCTGGTTTCACACTTCGCATCAATAATGATTTCGCCCATGCGGTTGCGCTCAATCGCGCCTTCCAGCCAGGTGGTGTTTGGCAGCAGACCAATCTGCACGAAGATCCCTGAAAGCTGCACGCTGTGCACGTCGCCACTCACGCGGTCGCGGTATTCCAGACCGGTCACCTTGCTGCCGTCGCCCTTCACTTCCGTGGTCTGCGCGTTCAGTATGATGTCGACGTTTTTCAGGCTGCGAACTTTGTCCTGCAGCACCTGGTCGGCTTTCATTTCTGGCGCGAACTCCAGCAGGGTGACGTGTTCAACAATCCCCGCCAGGTCGATAGCCGCTTCCACGCCGGAGTTTCCGCCGCCGATCACCGCCACGCGCTTGCCTTTGAACAGCGGGCCGTCGCAGTGCGGGCAGTAGGTCACGCCTTTGGTGCGATACTGATCTTCACCCGGGACGTTCATGTTGCGCCATTTCGCACCGGTGGCAATGATGATGCTGCGTGCTTTCAGCACCGCGCCGGAGGCGGTTTCAATCTGGTGTAACCCCCCCTCAACCGCAGCAGGTACCAGCTTGCTGGCGCTCTGGCTGTCGATCACGTCTACGTCGTAATCGCTGACGTGCGCCTTCAGCGCGCCGGCCAGCTTCTGGCCTTCGGTTTTCGGCACGGAGATATAGTTTTCAATGTCCACGGTATCCAGTACCTGGCCACCGAAGCGCTCGCCCATCAGGCCAGTGCGGATCCCTTTACGCGCGGAGTACACTGCCGCCGCCGCGCCCGCCGGACCGGAACCGACAATCAGCACGTCATAGGCATCACGTTTGTTCAGCGCTTCTGCGGCACGTTTTTCGGCACCGGTATCCACTTTGGCGACGATTTCCGTCAGCGTCATACGACCCTGACCGAATTCCTGACCGTTCAGATACACCGCCGGAACGCCCATCACGTTGCGATCGGTGATTTCATTCTGGAAGGTACCGCCGTCAATTGCCGTGTGCTTGATGCGCGGGTTGAGGACCGACATCAGGTTCAGCGCCTGCACCACGTCCGGGCAGTTGTGGCAGGAGAGCGAGTAATAGGTTTCAAACTCAAAATCACCGTCGATATCGCGGATCTGCTCCAGCAGCGCCTGCGCCTCTTTCGACGGATGACCGCCGGTCCACAGCAGCGCCAGCACCAGCGAGGTAAATTCATGCCCCAGCGGTGAGCCGGCAAAACGCGGCCCCAGCACAGAGCCTGGGTTAGTAATCAGGAAAGAAGGCTTACGGACGTTAAGCGAGTTATCTTCTTTGAAGGTCACTTTTGGCGACAGTTCGGCGATCTCAGCCAGCAGTTCTTTGATCTCTGCCGATTTCGCGCTGTCGTCCAGCGTGGCAATCAGCTCAACGGGTTTAGTCAGTTTCTCAAGGTAGGCCTTGAGCTGGGTTTTCATATTGGTGTCGAGCATTGTTCTTCCCTCTCTTAAGACGTCATCATGCAAGCTGCCTTATGCGGGCGGCCTGAATGCAACTTGCATCATGGTGCTGGAATAACATGGGCGCGGGTGCGCCCATTGATTGCCGGGTGGCACTTCGTTTACCCGGCCTACGATACTGTAGGCCTGTGCAAGCGTAGCGCCGCCAGGCTTTACAGACTTAGATCTTGCCGACCAGGTCCAGGGATGGCGCCAGCGTTGCTTCGCCTTCTTTCCATTTAGCCGGGCACACTTCACCTGGGTGAGAAGCGACATACTGCGCTGCTTTCACTTTACGCAGCAGGTCAGACGCATCACGGCCGATACCTTCAGCGGTAACTTCGATAGCCTGGATAATGCCCTGCGGGTCAACGACGAAGGTCGCGCGGTCTGCCAGGCCTTCATCTTCACGCATGTTGTCGAAGTTACGGGTCAGGGCGCCAGTCGGGTCACCGATCATCGCGTATTTGATTTTGGCGATGGTTTCAGAGCTGCTGTGCCACGCTTTGTGGGTGAAGTGGGTATCGGTAGACACAGAGTAAACGTCTACGCCCAGCTTCTGCAGTTCGTCGTAATGGTCAGCCACGTCGCCCAGTTCGGTCGGGCAAACGAAGGTGAAGTCAGCCGGATAGAAGAAGAAGACGCTCCAGCGACCTTCGGTATCTTTCTCGGTTACTTCGATGAACTCACCGTTTTTGAACGCCTGGTTTTTGAAAGGTTTAATTTTAGTGTTAATCAAAGACATCTGTACTTCCTCCGTGTTTTCGTTGAGATGTAAGGTAACCAACTTTATCCATCGGGGCTAATGCGTATGCTTTATCAAATCAATCAGCCAAACCTTACAACACCAACAAGACAACGTTGTGAACTGAATTAACGGAAAGCCTGAACGTAAAAAGGCCGCCCTGGTGGGCGGCCCTGATACCTGAACTTTCCACAGGAACTTTCAGTGCCAGCCGGTGCTGGCGTTGCGTTGCGCTCTACATACCTTATATCAGGCCGTAACAGCGGTTTGATTACAGCACCGGTTTTCAGTTTGGGCAATCCGTCACGCCGGCATTCCGCCCTATGGCTGCGATAGGTTTTACCGAATAACGCCCGCGTCTGCCCGACATAACGAGAGAATTAATAATGAGAATGGATTGCAATAAGTGGTCAGACTGGTAGCCGGCGCTAAAGTGGCAATAATGCGTCACAGCAAATGTATAACCGGGAGTGCTTATTTGAGAACAACGCCGCACGTTTTAAAGATAAAAATATCTTAATAACGGCTGAAGTTCTATTTCAATAATCCAGCCTCGTGATATATTAAGCTTGAATTCAAAATATAATAAGCAGGTTAATCACAAGGATTGTAAATGATTAACTTCGAACTATAGTTATCAGTTATGAGATGACAACAACACACTCAGGATGATCCATGGCAAATCTTTATGACCTTAAAAAATTCGATCTCAATCTGTTAGTCATTTTTGAGTGCATTTATCAGCACCTCAGCATTAGCAAGGCAGCGGAAACACTTTATATCACGCCCTCTGCGGTGAGCCAGTCTCTGCAACGCCTGCGTACGCAGCTGAATGACCCGCTTTTTATTCGTTCGGGTAAAGGCATCACCCCGACGACCGTGGGGATCAACCTGCATCATCATCTGGAAGAAAACCTTAATCATATTGAACAGACCATCAATATCCTGAATAACGCGCAGATCAAAAAGAGCTTTGTCATCTACTGCCCGCAGATTCTGGTCCAGGGGCGATTGGGCGACCTGCTAAGGTCTCTGCTTGCGGACGGAAATTACGAGATAGAACATAATGATGTGGTCTTATCGCCTGAGTCGGCCGAGGATCTGCTCGCCTACCGCAAGGCCGATCTGGTGTTTAGTTTTGCGCCGGTTAACAGCCGCTCTATCGTCTGTACCCGCTTTATCCAGTTTTCGGCACAGCTGGTCTGCTGCAAAGAGCACCCCCGCCTTGGCGATAGCGCAACGCTTGAGGAGCTCTGCCAGGAAAAATTCACGCTGATGCGCAGCCAGGAGAACGGCATAAAGGACTTCCAGCAGCAATCGAACGTTCTCCTTCCGGAACGGAATTTCTGCTTCCGCAGCGACTCGCTGATTTCGATTATGAATATTATTGGCATGAGTGATTTAGTCGGTTTTGTTCCAACCGCAATGTTTGAGCGATATAAAGACATTCTCAACCTGAAGCGCGTCGCCTTGCCTTTCACGGTTCCGAAATTAGATATTTTTATGCTATATAATCGTTCAGCGTTAAACAGCAGCGTGTTTTCGCAATTCATTGAAAAAATCGAAGCGGAATAATTACCGACATTGCCCGAATACTTTTTAATTACATTTGGGCAACAATCCAGGCATGGATAAATCGCATTATTCCGGTTTCGCTTTAATATCTTTACTATTCATGTTTAATTAGCGTAAATAAAAGCCCCCGACAGTCATCCTCAGGAAGAGATTGCACATGTCACTGTATAAACATCCCCTGCAGCTTAACGTGCTGGAGGCCGCGCAGGCGCGCATCGACTGGACGTTCGACACTTTTTCCCGCATCTGCGTCTCCTTTTCCGGCGGCAAAGACTCCACCGTCATGCTGCATCTCACCGCGCAAATGGCCCGGGCGCAAAAGCGAAAAATCAGCGTGCTATTTATTGACTGGGAGGCGCAGTTCTCCTGCACCATTGAGCACGTTAATGCGCTACGCGAATGCTACCGGGACGTCATCGAGCACTTTTACTGGGTGGCGCTTCCGCTGACCACGCAAAATTCGCTCTCACAGTATCAGCCGGAATGGCAGTGCTGGGCGCCGGGCGTGCGCTGGGTGCGCCAGCCGCCGGAAGACGCCATCACCGCTGCCGATTATTTTGATTTTTACCAGGCGGGAATGACCTTTGAAGCGTTTGTCCGCTCGTTTTCCGACTGGTTTGCCCTGCACCGGCCAGCAGCCATGCTGGTAGGCATCCGCGCCGATGAATCCTACAACCGGTTTTTGACCATTGCCAACAACCGCAAGCAGCGCTTCGCGGACGATAAGCCCTGGACAACCACCGCCCCCGGCGGGCACGCGTGGTACGTCTATCCTCTCTACGACTGGAAAACCGCAGACATCTGGACATGGTTTGCAAAATCCGGGTGCAGCTATAACCCGCTCTACAACCTCATGTTTCAGGCGGGCGTCCCGCCGCGCTATATGCGCATCTGCGAACCCTTCGGCCCGGAACAGCGCCAGGGGCTCTGGCTCTATCACGTTCTCGAGCCCGAGCGCTGGGCCGCGATGTGCGAGCGCGTCAGCGGCGTGCGCAGCGGCGGTATCTACGCCGGGCAGGACAACCATTTTTACGGCCACCGCAAAATCCTCAAACCCGGGCACCTCGGCTGGCGCGACTACGCCATGCTCCTGCTGGACAGCATGCCGCAAAACACGGCTGAGCATTACCGCAATAAAATCGCGATCTATCTGCACTGGTATCAAAAGAGAGGCATGCCGGATATTCCCGAGACGCAGGAGGGCGATATCGGCGCCAAAGACATCCCCTCATGGCGCCGTATTTGTAAGGTTTTACTTAATAATGACTACTGGTGCAGGGCGCTGTCGTTCAGCCCAAATAAACCCAAACATTATCAGCGCTACAGCGACAGAGTGAAGGCGAAACGCAAGGAGTGGGGCATTTTATGCGACAAAGAATAATTACCGAGATCGAAACGTACCTGCAGTCACTTTCCGAAGAGGATCGGATTAACGCCATCAATGCCTTTCGTGAAGCGATCCATCGACACAGTCCTTTCCGTGAGCAACCGATAGACTGCGTGCTCTGGATCAAACAGGACGCGATTATCGCTAACGACTACAACCCCAATAACGTTGCCCCTCCAGAAAAACGGCTGCTCACCAGGTCGCTGGAACTCGATGGATTCACCCAACCTCTTGTCGTAACGGAAAGTGAACCGCAACATTACGAAATTGTGGATGGTTTCCATCGCCATGAAATCGGCAAAAATCGGGCGGCGTTAAAGCGCCAGCTCAAGGGATATCTCCCCGTCACCTGCCTGCGCCAGGACCGACAGGAAAAGCATGACCGTATGGCCGCCACGATCCGTCACAACCGGGCGCGGGGTCGGCACCAGATTAACGCCATGTCAGAGATCGTGCGCGAACTGGCACAGCTCGGCTGGAATGATGAGCGAATAGGCAAAGAGCTCGGAATGGACAGCGACGAGGTGCTGCGCCTCAAGCAAATCAACGGTCTGCTGGCGCTGTTTGCAGACCGTCGCTATTCCGAAGCCTGGACGGTGAAATAATCAGAGCGTGTTCAAACGCTCTGCCGCCGCCAGCAGCGTCGATTCCTGCTTGGCAAAGCAAAGACGGATCAGCTTGTGTGGGAAGGGATCGGCGCAGAATACCGACAGCGGAATGGCGGCCACTCCCACCTCTTTTGTCAACCACTGGCAAAAGCTGACGTCATCCAGATCGGAAATCGCACTGTAGTCCGCGAGCAGGAAATAGGTTCCTTCAGACGGCAAAATTTCCAGGCGGCTTTTACTCAGCGCCGTCACGAACAGATCCCGACGTTCACGATAAAAACGCGGCAGCGCGCGATAATGCTCGGGCTCCGCGCGCAGCATATCCGCCAGGGCTAGTTGAGCCGGCGTGTTCACGGCAAAGGTCAGGTACTGATGTACCTTGCGCAGCTCAGCGCTAATGGCGGCCGGTGCGACGCAGTAGCCCACTTTCCAGCCGGTCATATGGTAGGTCTTACCGAACGACGAGACGGCGATAGCGCGCTCGCGAAGCTGCGGATGGGCCAGCACGCTGGCGTGTCCCTCTTCTGCAAAGCAGATGTGCTCGTAAACTTCATCGCTCAGCACGTAAATTTCACGTTCAGCAATGGCCTGCCACAGCGCGGCGAAGTCCGTTTTCTTCCACACCGTCGCGGACGGGTTATGCGGGGTATTCAGGATCACCAGACGGGTTTTATCACTCAGCAGCGCAGCAAATGCCTGCCAGTCAGGGCGGAAATGCGGTGGCTGTAACGCCACGCGTTTCACCACGCCGCCGGAAAGTTCAACCGCAGGCGCATAGCTGTCGTAGCTCGGGTCAAAGCAGATCACTTCATCGCCCGCGCGCACCAGCGCGGTGATGGCCGCATACAGCGCTTCGGTCGCCCCTGCCGTCACCGTGATGTCGCTGTTCGCATCGGGCTTATGACCATACAGCTCAGCCGTTTTGTCGGCAATGGCTTCCCGCAGCGCCTGTACGCCCGTCATTGGCGCATACTGATTCGCCCCCTGCGCAACGTGATACGCTAAACGCGCCTGCAGATAAGCTGGGCCGTCGAAATCCGGGAACCCCTGAGAAAGGTTAATGGCGTTGTGCTGCTGCGCCAGAGCGCTCATCTGCGTAAAGATGGTGGTACCGAGATTGGGAAGTTTACTTTGCGGAATCAAGGCGTTAATGCTCATTGTGTTGTGCCTGCTTGTAATACTTATGTTGCTGCCACTATAACACGATGTTAGTCTTTGGCAATCAAGACGCTTAGACGTCTAAACAATATGAATATTCCTGTCCGAGAGGGTAAAAGGAAAATGACAGACAACCTGCAACTCACGCATCTGGTCGACGCCTGCCGCTGGATCGGTGCCAAAGGCTGGGCGCCCGCCACCGGCGGTAACATGTCGGTGCGTCAGGACGAACATCTCTGCTGGCTTAGCGAATCCGGCAAAGACAAAGGTAGCCTCACAACCGATGACTTTCTGCAGGTGGAGATCGCCACCAACCGCGCGCCGTCCGGTCGTAAACCGTCGGCGGAGACCGGGCTGCACACGCTGATTTATCGTCTGTTCCCTGAGGCCAACGCCGTACTGCACGTTCACACGGTTAACGCCACGGTGCTGTCCCGTCTGGTCAAAGAGGCCGAGCTCAACATCAGCGGCTTTGAGATGCAAAAATCCCTCACCGGACAGACCACGCATCTGGACACGGTGGCTATCCCGGTCTTCGATAACGACCAGGATATTGACGCCCTCGCCTCGCGAATCGCCCATTACGCGCAGGAACGGCCGCTTAATTATGGTTTTCTTCTGCGCGGTCATGGCTTAACCTGCTGGGGACGCGATGTGGCCGAAGCCCGCCGTCATCTGGAAGGACTGGAATTCCTGTTTGAATGTGAAATGCGTTTACGACAACTGGAGAGAGTATGATTCGCGCGATTGTGACGGATATTGAAGGAACCACCAGCGATATTCGTTTTGTCCATGATGTTTTGTTCCCCTACGCGCGTGAGCGGCTGGCGGCCTTCGTGACCGCGCAGCAGTACGCCGAGCCGGTCAAATCCATTCTGGACAACCTGCGTGATGAAATCGCTAACCCACACGCCAGCGTCAGCGAGCTTATCGACGCCCTGTTTGCCTTTATGGATGAAGACCGCAAATCGACCGCGCTCAAAGCGCTGCAGGGGATCATCTGGCACGACGGCTACGTCAACGGCGACTTTACCGGCCATCTCTACCCGGACGTGCTGCCCGCGCTGGAAAAATGGAAAGCGCAAGGGATTGATCTCTATGTTTATTCCTCTGGCTCCGTCGCTGCGCAGAAACTGTTATTTGGCTACAGCGACGAAGGTGATATTACTCATCTGTTCAGCGGCTATTTCGACACCCACATCGGCGCCAAGCGCGAGGTGCAGTCTTATCAGAACATTGCGGCGCAAACGGGCATAGCCCCGTCGCAGATCCTCTTCCTCTCCGATATTCATCAGGAGCTGGACGCGGCTGAACAAGCAGGTTTTCGTACCCTGCAGCTGATTCGCGGTGATGATGACGGCGCAAGCCACCACCATCAGGTCCACCAGTTTGACGAGATTAACCCGGAGCAGATCCCTTCATGAGCGCATTGACCATTTATTCCGACAAAGACGCCAGTCAACACCAGTGGCACAGCACCGACGCCGCCGAGATTGCCCAACAGCTCAACGCAAAAGGCGTGCGGTTTGAACGCTGGGCGGCGGATCGCGATTTAGGACACGATCCCGCCCCTGAAGCCGTGATCGCGGCGTATCAACATGCGATCGACAAACTGGTCGCAGAGAAGGGTTACCAGAGCTGGGACGTGATCAGCCTGCGCGCCGACAATCCGCAGAAAGACGCGCTGCGCGCGAAGTTCCTGAATGAACACACCCACGGCGAGGACGAAGTACGCTTTTTCGTAGAAGGCGCGGGCTTGTTCTGCCTGCACATTGGCGATGAGGTGTATCAGGTGCTGTGCGAGAAAAACGACCTGATCTCCGTGCCCGCGGGCACGCCGCACTGGTTTGATATGGGCTCAGAGCCGAACTTTACGGCGATTCGTATTTTCGATAATCCGGAAGGCTGGGTGGCCCAGTTTACCGGTAACGCCATTGCGGATGCGTATCCGCGCCTCGCTTAGGTGAAAGCAAAACGGCAGCTAGAGCTGCCGTTTTTAGTGTTTGCTCCCTCTCCCTGTGGGTGTACAGTCCGGGGACATAGTGAACACTTGTTCGGGGACATGGTAGACACTTACAACTAAGGCATAAGAACCCGTTTATGGAGTCGCTTATGCCCT
>NZ_JBLKCH010000021.1:0-30807 GCF_047531125.1 Enterobacter sp. HK-058-C-ECC | reverse complement strand
CCCCCTATGGAGAATAAAAAAACACCCCCACCCAGCGCTACGGAATAGCCGCTTAACCCGGAAGGAACTCCACCATGTACAGACCCATAACCGTCATCATATTCATTCTTCTGACGCTCGCCGCCCTCGCGGAAATAGGCGTTTTATCCTTTGGATAATCCTCAGGCGAAATACCTCTCATCAGGGCATGTTGATCTCATTACAGTTTTTTCCTAAAGCCATCCCGTTTCGCCTGTGCCATGCTGAATCACGCTCATAACCGATAACGTTAAATGAGGATATTATGAAAAAAACAATTATCGCATTATCTGCCGTTCTGCTGGCTTCCCCAGTATTTGCTGCGACCACACATGCAACTGACGATACCGTCGCGGCGGCGAACGCAAACGCCAACGAGGCGAAGCAAAAACTGCACGAAGAGCAGAACAAAGGTGAAGAGCTGAAGCTGAAACAGAAGCATGCTGCGGAAGGCAAGAGCGAGAGCCTGGGCAGCAAGGTCAGCGAAGATTCCCAGAAAGCCTGGCATAAAACCAAAGAAGGCACCGAGAAAGGGTGGGATGCCACCAAAGAAGGCGCTGAGAAAGGCTGGAACAAAACCAAAGAGGGTGCCAGCGAGCTGGAAAAGAAAGTCACTGAGTAAGTCGTTATACTCACGAAAAGGTCGCGCTTGCGGCCTTTTTTATTTCTTCGAATATAATTAGCACCTCAGGCGTTTACGCAGTGCGCACTTATCGGAGAAACCACTATGTATCGCCTTTTGGCCTTTCTGACCGTTCTGCTGTTATGCCCTTCCCTGCATGCTGCCCCGAAAAGCTACCTTATCGATACCGATAACACCGCCATTCGGCTCTCGTGGCATGCCTTCGGCGGCATCCTCTCCTGGGCAACGTTCAGCGGCGTAACGGGTGCCGTGACGCTCAATCCGGATAACGACGTTGACGACCACATCCACGTCACCATTCCTGTGGCAACCCTGGTGGCCTCAAACAAGCTGCTCACCTGGCAATTAAAAAGCGACATGTTTTTTGATGCGGAGCACTATCCGACCATCGAGTTCATCAGCTCTCGCGTGGTCGCCCAGGGCGCCGGACGGTTCAGGGTGTTCGGCACCCTGACCGTACGAAACATGGCCCGGCCGGTGATCCTGGAGGCCGTGGTGAAAGACCCGCATGCGCAGGCCCCCACGCTGGACGCCACCACGGCGATCTCGCGTGCGTCCTATGGGATGGATAAGTTTGCCCTGGTCGTGGACGATCGTATTGCCATCGCCATTGCGATTCAGACGAACAAGGTGCCGTCACCCTGAGATCAGGCGCTGTAGCTGCTCCGCGTGTTCCCGCAGATAGGACGGCGGGTTGCGGCCAATCAGGACAAACTGGTAGCCCGCCTCCAGCCACCACGCCAGGTTCATGCTGTGCCGTTGTTCTTCACGGAGCGAGGCCGTCGCCTTCTCATCAACAGGCGAAATACAGAGGGCCATCGGGCCGTAGTCGGGGTTGATCCAGGCAATCTGCGCGATAGACGTCGTTTCATAGCGCAGCATGCGCACCATTTTAAGCTCTGCCCCCTGCAGGGTAAGCTGCGACAGGTTTAGCGTCATGCCGATGTCCTGCGCGGCCCGTTCCAGCCCGCGCTGCAGAACCGGCGTTGCGCTGTCCATATCCAGCAGCGTCTCGACGCTGTACAGGGACATATATTGCGCTTCGAGGTCGCGGATATGGGCATTCTCATCCTCTGGGGCAGCAGCAGGCCGCAGCAGGTAGCCCAGCCCGGAGCCGACCAGCAAGAAACTGACCGAGGCGGCGATCAGCGCCCGTCGGCTGACGCCAGTCGGCGTGGGGGACTGCGGGTCGGGAAGTGCCGCAAGACGCGCCTGCATCGTCTCAAGAGGCGCGTCATCCAGCAGGGCAGCAAACGCCCCGGCGTAATCCTGGCTGCTTTTCATCAGTTCATCGGTTCGCCCGGCGAGGCGTTCGTCACACTTTAACTGTTCTTCAAACTGCTGCGCGTCGGCGCGACACATCTCGCCATCTATCCAGGCCACGATGGCGTCGTCGTTATAGGGCGGTGTAAAACGGTGCGCGTTCAAGAGCGTTTCTCCTTTACCGGAGGGAGTGCGTCAGCGGATCTGGCAAGCCGAGCCCGCGCCGTCGCCAGCCGGCTCATCACGGTACCGATCGGCACCGCCAGGGTCTCCGCCGCCTCCTGGTAGGTAAAGCCTTCGACATAAACCAAAAATACCGCGTTGCGCTGGGCTTCAGGCAGCGCGTTAACGCGCTGCATTATCTGAAGGTAATGCAGGCGCGTCTCATTCTGTTCGTGGGTGTCCGGCGCCAGCAGCTCGTCGCTGGGAAAAAATCCCTGCCCCTGTCGAACATGTCGTGCCCGAAGCTCAGAGATCCAGATGGAGTGCAGGATCGCGAACAGCCACCTGTCGATGCGCGTGCCAAGCATATACTGGCTGCTTCTTTCAAGCGCACGCACGCAGGTGGACTGAACCAGCTCTTCGGCGATATCCCTGTTTCGCGACAGCACCAGCCCATAGCGCCAGAGGCGCGGCAGGAGTGCGGCGAGCTGTTGACGAACCTCACGGGTTGCGATGGGTTTTCCCTCCACGAGAAAATCAGGATTCCGGGTGTCCATTGATGGCGGCCTGCAGGTCACGGTACTCCTCGCAGGACTGGCCACAGATACCGGCAATCACCTTCAGCTGTTCTTTCGCGAGGTCCGGGCGTCCTTTCACCATCCATGCTTCACCGAGATACTCCCGGGCTTTGGCATAATCCGGCGCGATAGCCAGCGCACGCTGGTAGTAACCAATCCCTTCGTCCGTGCGGCCCAGTTTGCGCGTGGCGAACCCGCGATAGTTCCACGCTTCAGCCGTATTGCCATTTTTCAGCGAATCAAGCAGATTCAGCGCCGCCTGGTACTCCCCTTTCTTCGCGAGATGGTACGCGTAGCTGGTTTTGTCCTGGTCGCTGAGGCTGCTGCTCTTGTCCGGCACGCATTTCTGCGTGGCGCTGTCATACACCTGTCCGGCAGGACAGTCGGGCGTTTTGCTCTCGGTACTATTATTGCCCATGGCCAGCGCCAGTGGAGACAGCAGGGAAAAAATCAGCACCGGGATCAAACGAAACGAGGTCGTGTTCATACAAAACTCCAGGGTAAGTGGGGAGTGACGTCAGTAAACGTCCGGCTGACGATTTTTATTCATTCTTCGGTGAATTTTTTTACTGTCCTGAAGTCCTGCCCGCGCCTCAGTCCCAAAGAAAATAAATCAGCTTATTTTCTCTTTGCTTGCCCGTTATTATTGCTTACGCGTGATAGCAGAGTTTTAACCCTGTACAAGAATATATTTCATTACCTCGATGACATAATATATCTTACATCAAAAACGTTACCCTAACTTAAACACACGTTAAGCCCGCTTAAACAACAATGCTTAAAATGTTATTTAAAATGATCCCTACCAATTATCATACCGGGTCGTAAACGTTAAATAGCCGCGCCATCATAACAAATAAAAAACATGCAAAAACAAAAAGATAGAAAAATGTAATTATAAAATACATCAATAGATTAATGCCCCCTTCATTGTTTGCGCCTTTATTTACGAAAGCTGAATTTGCACAACACGCATTTTCTGTCTATATCATTTTTATATTCCAGAAACCAATTCCTCTATTAATTACAGGGTTTTATAAAATACAAAACACCCATTAAAACGTTTTTTCATAAGTCATTAGATTCGCTCTGATGTTGCCACTCTGACGCATGGCGGGCATCGTGCGCGCTGAATTCTACGGTGAGAGCTGTTTTATAACAGCAACTACACCGGGGGCGCCCTTTACCTTCAGCAGAGATGGCTCGTCTTGCTCGCCGTTCATGACACTTCTGCTGGAGTAATAACAAAATGAGCCAAATCTCTGTTATTTCAAAACTTACTGGCGTAGAAACGACCCTGGAAGGTACACAGGTTACGCTGAACCATTCCTCTGTCGTTGAGCTTCACGTCGAGCGAGCGAGCGTCTCCCACTTCGCGCGAAGTGGTAACGACCTGCTGGTGACACTGCACTCCGGCGAGGTGATCACCCTTAAAAATTTCTACGTCGCGGACGCGCAGGGCGTGAGCCAGCTGGTTCTGCAGGACAGCAACGGCGCGTTATGGTGGATTGAAGATCCGGCTGGTGCCGCCACGTACGAATCTATCGCGTCCACGGACGTGCTGCTTGCGGCATCAGGAAGTGATGCCGGTGGCGCCGCCATCTGGCCGTGGGCTCTGGGCGGTATTGCGGCTGCGGGCGGCATCGCGGCCGCAGCAAGTACTGGCGGAGGAGGTGGTGATAATGGCAGCAGTAACAATTCTGCCGATCCGGATACGACTGCACCAAACGCACCTTCCGGCCTTAAGTTCTCCTCAGACGGTAAAACCGTCACCGGTTCCGCCGAACCCGGCAGCACCATCACGCTGAAAGACGCGAACGGCAACGTCATTGGTACAGGAAAAACGGGCAGCGACGGCAACTTTAGCGTCTCCCTCGGGACACCGTTGACCAACGGCGAGCAGGTAACTGCCACCGCAACGGATAGCGCCGGGAATACCAGCCAGGGTTCAAGCGTCACCGCACCGGATCTCACCGCACCCGATGCACCAACGATTGGCAGCGTAATCGACGATATCGCCCCTCAGACGGGGACGGTGACCAACGGCGGCAGCACCAACGATCAGCGGCCGCAGCTCTCCGGCACCGCCGAAGCGGGCTCCACCGTGACGATTTATGACGGCGGAATAGCCATTGGCACCGCGGTCGTCGCCAGCAATGGCACATGGACATTCACCCCGTCCGTCGACCTGAATGAAAGCACCCACCAGATTACCGTACGGGCAACCGACGCCGCCGGCAACACCGGACCAGCCTCACCGGTATTCACCCTCACCGTCGATCTTACCCCTCCGACAGCGCCCACCGCGATTGTGCTGCTCGACGATACGGGCATTATCCGAGGAACAATCACGTCGGGCGTGCCTACCGATGCCTCGCAACCGATTCTGGCGGGAACGGGCGAGCCCGGTGGAACCATCACTATTTACGATAACGGTGTGGCAATTGGCACAACGACGGTGCTGCCTAACGGTACCTGGAGCGTTACCCCAGGGGGCCCGCTTCCGGACGGTACGCATTCGATCACCGTCACTGAAACCGATGCCGCCGGAAACCAGAGTACGGCCTCTGAACCTATCACCTTTACCGTGGACACCACGCCGCCGTCTGCCCCAGGAAACCTCGTGGTGTCAAATGATGGCGGTACCATCAGCGGTATCGGAGAAGCAGGCAGCACGGTGACCATCCGTGAAGGCGATTTCACTCTTGGCACAGTGGTTGTTGATAGCCAGGGGAACTTCAGCCTGACGCTGAGCCCGCCGAGGATCAACGGCGAAATCCTGACCGCTGACGCCACCGACACGGCGGGCAACACCAGTCCAACCACCTCCGCGGCGGCACCGGACATTACCCCGCCGCAGACCCCAGTCATCCTGTCGGTGATTGATGACGTGCTGGCCACCACCGGCCCCGTGGTCCAGAATGGGCTGACCAACGACCGGGCGCCGACCCTGAACGGCACGGGCGAGGCAGGCTCGACCATCACGATTTATAACGGCAGCGATGCCCTCGGTACGGTGGTTGTTCCCTCCTCCGGCCAGTGGAGCTTTACGCCGTCCACACCGCTGACCGACGGCACCTGGGTGCTGACCGCGAAGGCGACGGATCCCGCCGGTAACCCGAGCGGGATATCAAACGCGTGGACAATTAACGTTGACGGGACGGCGCCTACCGCCCCGGTGATTTTACAGGTTGCAAACGATATCCCTGGGCAGGCCGGCGCGATCGACTTGAACGGGACCACCAACGACGCCACCCCGACGCTCAGCGGTACCGCTGAAGCAAACGCGACGATCAGCCTGCGCGTGGACGGTGTTGAAATTGGTACAACCGTTGCCAATGGCCTCGGCGTATGGAGCTTTACCCCTTCCTCCTCAATCGGTGAAGGCCCCCACGCCCTGACCGCCGTCGCAACCGATGCGGCAGGCAACCCCAGCCCCATCTCCAACACCTGGACCCTGACGGTTGACAGCGTCGCGCCTGCGGCGCCGGTCATTACCCAGGTGCTCGATGATGTGCCGGAGCGCCTCGGCGCGCTCAACCCTAACGACAGCACCAACGACACCACGCCAACGCTCAACGGCACGGCTGAACCGGGTTCAACCGTCACTATTCGCCTGGATGGCGGCGATCTCACTACGATTCTGATCGACGGCAGCGGCACCTGGACCTATACCCTTACCACGCCGCTTGGCGAAGGTCCTCATACCTTTAGCGTCATCGCCACCGACGCGGCGGGTAACACCAGCCAGCCGTCAGACGACTTCACCCTGAACGTCGATATCACTGCGCCAGCGGCGGCCACCATCGCCACCGTGATCGACGATGTCGGCGGCGTACAGGGGTCGCTCAACAGCGGCGATACCACGGATGACACTCGCCCCCTGCTGCAGGGCACCGCCCCTGCAGACACGGTGATCACCGTCTATGACGGCACGACTCTGCTTGGCACCGCCATCCTCAACGGCAGCGGCGGCTGGAGCTTCACGCCCGTGACCCCGCTCACCGACGGTCCGCATTCCCTGACGGTGCACGCCACGGACGCCGCGGGCAATACCACCATCTCAACGCCATTTGAACTGACGGTGGATACCGTTGCGCCTGCCACGCCGGATATCCCGGCCATTACCGTCAATCCTGACGGCACAGCAACGCCGCTGAACCCGGGCGAAATCACCCGCGACACCACGCCGACCCTGAGCGGTACCGGCAATCCGGGTGATACCGTGACGATCTACAACAACGGCGTCAAAATCGGCGACGCTGTCGTGGACAATACCGGCAACTGGACCTGGACACCGCCATCCCCCCTGGCTGGCGGCACCTATGACATCACCCTGACCGTCACCAACGTGGACGGCACGGGCAACGAAAGCGCCCCGTCGCAGCCGGTCACCATCACCATTGATACCGAGGCGCCGGCTACGCCTTCGGCACCGATCATTACTGACAGCGTCACCCAGATCACTGGCCCCGTTCCCGATGGCGGCACCACCAACGATCCGCGCCCGGTGCTGAGCGGCACCGGTACGCCGAACGACGTTATCAACATCACTGACACGGTCAACGGCGGCACGCCAACTATCGTTGGTACCGTCACGGTAGACAGCAACGGCAACTGGAGCTGGCGCCCTGACAGTAATATTGCAGAGGGCAGCCACGTCTATACCGCCACCGCCACCGATGAAGCGGGCAACGTCTCTGACGCTTCCCCGGCGATCGCGATCACCGTGGATACCGTGGCACCGGCTACGCCAGCGATCAGCGCCGTGGGCGGTGAACCGAACGGGGGCTACATCACGGATACCACGCCGATAGTGGGCGGAACCGGCGTTAACGGTGAGACGGTGATCGTCTACAACAACGGCGTCGAGCTGGGCCGTGTCGCGGTGGTGAACGGAGAATGGAGCCTGACGCTTCCAGCGCAAACGGACGGCCCGCTGAACATTACCGTGGCGGGCGTGGACACAGCGGGCAACGTCAGCGCGCCGAGTTCGGTCTTTACCGTCACGCTCGATACCGTTGCGCCAGGGATCCCGCAGATCAGTGCCGTCTCAGACAGCCAGCTCACCAACGCTGTCCTCTACACTCGCGATGGTGTACCCACGCTCACCGGAACCGGCGAACCGGGATCCACGGTTATCGTCTCCGTGAACGGCACCCCCTCCGCAGTACCGGTAACGGTCCAGCCGAACGGCACCTGGACCTGGACCGCCGACAGCACGCTGACGGATGGAACATATACCTTCACCGTATCGGCCCGAGACCCGGCCGGTAACACCTCAGGCAGTTCTGCGGCGCTTAACGTTACGGTTGATACCGTCGACCCAGGTATTCCCCTCAACCTGAACCTGGCGCCAGAAGGCACGCCGCTGACCGGCACCGCAGAAGCGGGAAGCACCGTCACAGTGAAAAACGGTACTACCGTCATCGGTACTGGCGTTGCCGCCAGCGACGGCAGCTTCTCCATCGCGATCAGCCCGACCCCGCAGGCTGGTGCGGCGCTGATCGTGAGCGCCACCGATGCCGCAGGACGTACCGGCCCCGAAGCCACCTACAACGTCATCGGTACGTTGCCGAATCTTCCTGACGTTCCGGTTATTACGGCGATCGTCGACGATACCGACCCGGTCACTGGCGATGTGAAAGGCAAAACCACCAATGACACCACCCCAACGCTTACCGGTACGGCCGAAGCGGGCAGCCTGATTACCATCTATCAGGACGGTAGCGCGACGCCATTGACGACGGTCACCGCCGACGGCAGCGGCAACTGGAGCTATACGCCAGCCGCGCTTGGCGAAGGGCTGCACACCTTTGAGGTGACCGCGACCCTCAACGGTCAGACCAGCGGTCGCTCTCCGGCGGCCAGCGTCACCGTTGACCTTACCGCGCCGGGCACGCCGACCATCGGCGCCGTGATTGACGACGTTGGTCCGGGCACCGGCCCGCTGACCAGCGGCCAGATCACCAATGACAACCAGCCGACCCTCACCGGCACCGGTGCGGTGGGTGATACTATCTCCATCTACAACAACGGCGTGTTGCTGGGGACCGCAGAGGTCGGCATCACCGGCACCTGGAGCTACACCACGCCTGTCCTGGCAGAGGGCAATCACGTCCTGACCATCCGCGAGACCGATCCGGCGGGGAACCAGAGCGGTCCTTCGGCGGGCTTCACCGTCGTGGTGGATTCCGTTTCCGCCACGCCGGTCATCACCAACGTCACGGATAATGTGGGCAATGCCGCCACCACGGTGGTCAGCGGTGGTCTCACCAACGACGCCACGCCAACCCTTTCGGGGACAGCGGACGCAAACAGCGTGGTGACCCTTTTCGACGGCGGCACGCAGATTGCCGTAGTGACGGCTGACAGTACCGGCGCATGGACGTTTACCCCTGATACCGCCCTCGGCGAAGGCTCGCACAGCTTCACCGTCCAGGCGACCGACCCGCAGGGCAACCTCAGCGCGGTCTCCGCACCCTGGAGCGTGGTGATTGACCTGACGGCACCGACGGTTCCAACGCTGGATACGGTAAATGACAACGTCCCAGGCGGCGTCCAGGGTAACCTCACCAGCGGGCAGGTGACCAATGACAACACCCCTACAATTAGCGGTACCGGACAGGCAGGCAGCACTGTTCACATCATGAACAACGGGACGCAGATTGGTACTACAACCGTTGACGGAAGCGGGAACTGGTCCTTTACCCCAACCACGCCTCTGGGCGACGGCAGCTACGCCCTTCGCGTCTATGCAACGGATGCGGCAGGCAATGCCTCGGCTAACTCATCGGTCTTCGCCTTTACCGTGGATACCGCAGCCCCTGGCGTACCGGTAGTCACCAGCGTGGTTGACGATGTCGGTCCGGTCACCGGGACGCTCACGTCAGGCAACAGCACTAACGACGCGCGTCCGACCTTCAACGGCACGGGCGACGTCGGTGCCACAGTGCACGTGATTGTCGACGGGAACGAAATAGGTACGGCGGTGGTGAATGCCCAGGGCAACTGGACCTTCACTCCGGGCACCGATCTGGGCGACGGGTCCCATACGATCACCTTCAACGCTACCGATGCGGCAGGCAACACCGGCACCACAACGGCACCGTTTAACCTGACGGTGGATACGGGCGTGCCGTCGGCACCGGTCATTTCGACCGCGGGTGACAACGTGGGCAGTATTCAAACCCCGCTCTCCTCCGGGCAGAGCACCGACGACACCACGCCGACCCTGAACGGCACCGCCAGCGCCAACGCCACGGTCACCGTGTATGAGAACGGGCAGCCGGTCGGCACCGTGCTGGCGGACGGCAGCGGCAACTGGAGCTTTACGCCGTCAACGCCGCTGTCCAGCGGCAGCCACACCTGGACCGCCACGGTCACCGATGCAGCGGGCAACGTCAGCCCGGCGTCGCCAAACTTTACCCTGATTGTCGATACCACGGCACCGAACGCGCCGGTTATCAGCCAGGCGATAGACGACGTAGGCAGCCTCACCGGACCGCTCACGTCCGGGCAGACGACCGACGACACCGTACCGCGGCTTGTTGGAACCAGCGAGCCGTTTGCCACCGTGAAGATCTATGAGGGAACCACCCTGGTCGGAACGGGCACCGCGGACAGCAGCGGGAGCTGGAGTATCTTGCTCACCACCGCGCTGGCGAGTGGCCCGCACAGCTTCACCGCGCAGGCCACGGATGCGGCAGGCAACACCAGCGTGTCGTCGGCCAGCTTCAGCCTCACCGTCGATACCACGCCGCCTGCGCTGCCGGTGTTGACCAGTATTCTGGATGACGTGGGCAATGCGGCGACGCCGGTTGCAAACGGCGGGTTCACCAACGACGCGCAGCCGACCCTCAGCGGTACGGCAGAAGCGGGGTCGACGGTGAAAATCTTTGATAACGGGGTCCAGATCGGCAGCGTGACGGCGACCGGCGGCGCGTGGAGCTTTACGCCATCTCCGGCACTGAGCAACGGCGCGCACACGTTGACCTTTACCGCCACCGATGCGGTGGGCAACGCCAGCGCGCCCACCGCCGGGGATGTGATTAACGTCGATACCCTCCCGCCAGCCGCGCCGGTCATCAGTTCGGTCATTGATGATGTCGGCAGCGTCACCGGCCCCGTGACCGGTACGAACCCGACTAACGACACCCGTCCAACGCTGAGCGGAACCGCCGAAGCGAATGCCACGGTTCGGATCTACGACGGCATCACGCTGGTGGGTACGGTCACCGCCGATGGCAACGGCAACTGGACCCTGCCGCAAACCACCACGCTGACGCAGGGCACGCATAACTTCACCGCCACGGCTACCGATGCGGCGGGCAACACCAGCGTGGCATCAGGCGTGACGACGATTATCGTCGATACGACCGCCCCAACGGTGCCGACCGGGACCCTCAATGCCGACGGTAGCGTCCTGACCGGGAGCGCAGAGGCGGGCAGTACCGTCACAATCCGCCTTGCGGACGGTTCAACGGTGACCGCCATTGCCGGCAGCAACGGCACCTACAGCTACACCTTCATTAACAAACAGATCGAAGGCCAGACGCTGCAGATCACCGCTACCGACGCCGCGGGCAACACTTCCCTGCCGGGCTCTGCCCTTGCGCCGGTGGTGCCGCTCTCCGCCAGCAATAACGTTGAAGAGCTGAACCTCAGCACCACGGCAACCGTGACCAACAGCCAGTACAGCGACTACGGCTTCCTGCTGGTCGGCGCCGTGGGCAACGTCCTGACGCTGCTGGGCAATGACACCGCGCAGGTGAACTTCACGGTGGGCAACGGCGGCAGCGCGGATATTGTGGTCAATGCCAACGCCACAGGGGCGGTGCTCTCTCTGCTCAATACCCTTGAGCTGGTGGTGCAGCACTACGTCAACGGTGTCTGGACTACCGTGGTGGATACCGGCCAGCCGCAGTTTGCCGATCTCCTGACCCTCGGCGCTACCGGCGTCTCGCTGAACCTGACCGGGCTGGCCGACGGCAACTACCGCGTACTCAGCTATAACACCAACCTGCTGGCGACCGGTTCCTACACCAGCCTCGACGTGGCGGTGAAAGAGACCGGTCCGGGTACGGTCACAGGCGATACCAGCCTCAACGGCAACGTGATCCTCGATACGGACCCAACCGCCGGCAGCGACAATGCCCCGGCCGGAACCACCATTTCCACGGTCACTAACGCGCAGGGCGTGACCACCAGCGTGAACGCCGACGGCACGGTGATCCAGGGCAAATACGGTACGCTGACCATCAACCGCGACGGCAGCTACACCTACAACCTGACCGACACCAGCGCCGCGGTCATTGGCCGGACGGAGAGCTTCACCTACACCATCACCCATAACGGCGTCAGCGCGTCGGCGAACCTGGTGCTGTCTCTGGGTGCCGGTACGGTACTCAACGGCATTGTGGCGGTGGACGATACGGCCTCGCTGACCTTTGACACCACCGTAAGTGAGATTAATAACGGCGCCTCGTCTCAGGGTGGCTTTACCGTGGTGGGCATTAATCTCGGCAGCACGCTGGGGCTTAACCTGCTGGACGACATGACCAACCCGATCATCTACAACGTGGAGGAAGGCACGACCCGTACCATGACCATCCAGGCCTCCGTGGGCGGCGTGGCGCTGGCGTCGGTGTTCGATCTGTACGTCTATAAGTTCAACAACGCGACCCAGACCTTCGAGCAGGTCCGCGTCGAGTCGGGCTGGCTGCGCGCGCCGCTGCTGGGGGGTACGTCACCACAGCTGACGCTGAACCTGCCTGCCGGGGAGTACCTGTTCCTACTGAATACCGCGTCCGGGATCGCTGTACTGACGGGTTACACGCTGAGCGTCCTGCAGGATCATGTCTACAGCGTGGCAAGCATCAGCGAAACGACCACGGGCGACGTGCTGGCGAATGATCCGGTTCCGGCGGGCACGCTGGTCACCGAAGTGAACGGCGTGGCGGTCAACAGCAGCGGCACCACCACCATTCAGGGGGAATACGGCACGCTGACCATCAATGCGTCCGGTCAGTACACCTATACCCTGAGGAGCGGCGTGGGCGCGGACCATATCAGCACGCCGGATACGTTCGTCTACACCGTTACCGCGCCTGACGGCTCGAAGGATACGGCATCGCTCAACATCACTCCAACCGCGCAGGCAATGAATGCGGTCAACGATGTCAGCGCCACGATGGACCTCACCTCGGTGCACCACACGTCGGTCTACTCAGATACCACCGTGGGCGTCGCCAGCTGGACGACGGCCCTGTTCTCATCAACCCAGGGCAGCGGCAGCGGAACCTTCGTGGTCGACCCGAACACCGCGCTGCACAACGCGTCGCTGCACTTTAGCGTGGCCTCGCTGCTGGCGCTGGGCGGGCTGACGGTGAACTGGACGATTAGCGATGCCAACGGCGTGATCCGCAGCGGCTCCTTCAGCGGCGGCTCGCTGCTGGGCGGCAGTATCGACGTCCCGCTAACCGGGCTGGATCTGAACGCCGGGACCTATACGCTGAACTTTACCGGTAGCGTCCCGGGGCTCAGCGTCGGGACCATCACCATCACGCCAAGCGTGAACGGCACCACCTATTCGCTGAGTGATTTCGACGTCACCGGCAGCCACACAGTCAACGGCAATATCTTTGACGGCACCGACTCTGGCGGCGTGCTGGATCAGCTCCACTCGGTGGATACCCGTCTGAGCGTGACCGGCTACAACGGCGTGACCACCACGCTGGATCCGTACACCGGCAGCGCAACGGTGAACATCACTGGCCATTACGGCATTCTGGCGATCGGCGCAGACGGCCATTACACCTATACCCTCAACAGCGGGGTATCGCTCTCAACCATGACCTCTAAGGAGACCTTCAACTACACCCTGACCGACTCTGCAGGAAGAACGGATACCGCCACGCTGACCATCAATATGGCGCCGCAGTTCATCAGCTCGGAACATAACGACGCCATCACCGGTACAGCCTACGGCGATACGCTGATTTACCAGGTGCTGAACAGTACGGTGGGAAATGCCACGGCGGGTAACACCAGCAGCGCCGGAGGCGATCACTGGACCGGGTTCTCGCTGGCGCAGGGGGACAAGATCGACATCGGCGATCTGCTGGTGGGCTGGGACGGTAATACCGCCTCGTTGGGGAATTATATCCATGTCACACAAAGCGGTAGCAACACTGTGATCTCCATCGACCGTGATGGTGCAGGGTCCACCTACACTAATACTGCACTCGTTACGCTTGATAACGTTCAGACCACGTACGACGAGCTCGTTAACCAGCAACACATCATTACCTGATAGCACCTGCAAGAGATGACCCGGGCGCACAGCGCCCGGGCATTAATAATAAAGCTGTACTTTTTTATTAGGGACATGACATGGGAATGAAGATGCCTTACTGGTGGCTCTCGTGCTGCCTGATATCTGTGCCCGCTTTCTGCGCAAATCCGGCGGCAACCATCAATACCGGACAGCTTCGCGAAACGCAGGAACTCCCCGCACTCAACGGCCGCGTGGCCCCGGTGGCTGGCAACGCCGCTCCCGGTTCATTACAGCTTGGCGAAGCCGTTAACCGTGCCGTCACGTGGCACCCGGCCATCAGCGAAGCCGTGGGCAAACTCTACCAGCAGAGCGAAGAGGTGGACGTCGCGAAGTCAAAATACTATCCGCAGATTAATGCCGGCGTGGACAACGGGTATTCCCACGACGGCGACCAGAACGGCTTTACGCCGTCGCTGGTGCTTTCTCTCTCTCAAATGCTCTATGACTTCGGCAAAGTGGCCAGCCAGGTGCGCGCCGAGAGCGCTGGCGTTGCCCAACAGCAGGCCAACGTGCTGGTGAGTATCGACACCATCGCCCACGATACCGCCGTCGCCATGGTACAGGTGCAGACCTGGCAGCAGATGGTCGACACCGCCAAAGAGCAGCTTGAGGCTCTTTCCTCCATCGGCACGCTGACCCGCCAGCGTAACGACGAGGGCGCCACGTCGCTCTCTGACGTGGTGCAGACCGATGCCCGTATCGAAGGCGCGCGCGCCCAGCTGATGCAGTACCAGGCCAGCCTGGAGAGCGCCCGCGCGACGCTGATGAGCTTTCTCGGCTGGAACAGCCTGAACGCGATCAGCAACGACTTTCCGCAAAAGCTGGCCCGCAGCTGCGATGTCGCCGAGCCGGACGACCGCCTGGTTCCTGCGGTGCTCGCCGCCTGGGCGCAGGCTAACGTCGCCCAGGCTAACCTCGACTACGCCGACGCGCAGATGACGCCAACCGTCTCGCTGGAGCCGGAGGTGCGCCATTACATGAACGATCGCTACGCGGGCAGCGACACGCGGGATCGCACCCAGTATTCCGCCTGGGTGAAAGTACAGATGCCGCTCTATCAGGGCGGCGGCCTCACCGCCCGGCGTAACGCCGCCGGACACGCGGTGGAAGCGGCACAGTCCACCATTCAGCGCACGCGCCTGGATGTCCGCCAGAAACTGCTGGAAGCCCGCAGTCAGGTGATGAGCCTGCAAAGCACGCTGCAAATTCAGGGCCGTCAGGAGGCGCTCAGCGCCCGCACCCGCGAACTGTACCAGCAGCAGTATCTTGACCTCGGCTCGCGCCCGCTGCTCGACGTGCTCAACGCCGAACAGGAGGTTTATCAGGCGCGCTTCACCCAGCAGCAGACCCTCGGTCAGCTGCACCAGCTGCAGCTCAACTGCCTGTATAACACCGGGCAATTGCGTCATGCGTTCGACCTTGATAACCGCACCATCCAGACCGTGGAGATCCAGCCATGAAGCAGCGTGATACCCCGCAAGGTGAAAACATGACGGATGAGGCGCTGGCGCAGTGGGCGCAGGCCTTTGGCTTTATCGCCACCCGCTACCGCGTCGCCTGCTCGCCCGGCGCGCTGATCGCAGGCGCACCGTGGCTGAAAGGCAAACCGATGGTGCCCGCCCTCACCCAACTGGCGCGTGAGGCGGGGCTGTCGTTTCAACTGCTCACCGCTGACCAGCAGTCGATCAACAGCTGGCGTCTGCCAGTGGTGGTGGCGCTGAATGACGGCCGGGTCGGTGCGATCGAGCACTTCGACGGCGACGACACGCTGGAAGTCAGCTTCTTCGACGACCAGACCTACACTAACCGGCTGTCGATGACGGCCATGCTGCCCGCCATCCGCCACGTCATTGCCCTGCGGCCACTCGCCGCGCTGAAGGACAGCCGCGTAGATGCCTATATCTCAAAATATCGCCCGGACTGGCTCTACCGGCTGGTGATGCGCGATCTCCGCCCCTACAGCTGGGTAATGCTCGCCGCGCTGTTTATCAACGTGCTGTCGCTTTCCGGGATTGTCTTTTCCATGCAGGTCTATGACCGGGTGATCCCCGCCCAGTCCTACCCGACGCTGTACGTCCTGACCATTGGGGTGCTGATCGCCACCCTGTTTGGCTTCGTACTGCGCGTGGCGCGCGGCCACATTATGGATCTGCTCGGCAAGCGCTCGGATATGCGCGTCTCGGATCGCGTCTTCGGCCACGCGCTGCGGCTGCGCAACAGTGCGATTCCCCGCTCCACCGGCAGCTTTATCTCACAGCTGCGCGAGCTGGAGCAGATCCGCGAGATGGTCACCTCGTCCACCATCTCAACGATTGTCGACCTGCCCTTCTTTTTACTGTTCGTGGTGGTGCTGGCGATCATCGCCCCACAGCTGGCGTGGATCGCCCCGGTCGCGGCGGTGATCATGGTCCTGCCCGGCCTGCTGCTGCAGAAAAAGCTGGCGGAGCTGGCAAAGCAGTCGGCGCATGAATCAACCCTGCGCAATGCGGTGCTGGTGGAGAGCGTGCAGGGGCTGGAGGACATCAAGCTGATGCAGGCGGAAAACCGCTTTTTGCAGCAGTGGAACAGCTATATCCAGATCACCGCCGAATCCGGCCTGCGCACCCGCGAGCTGACGCAGAACCTGATCAGCTGGGGGATGACCATTCAGAGTCTGGTTTACGCCGCCGTGATTGTGGTCGGCGCGCCGATGGTGATCGACGGCACCCTGACCACCGGCTCGGTGGTCGCCGCCTCGATGCTGGCCTCCCGCATGATCGCCCCGATGGCGACGCTGTGCGGCGTGCTGGCCCGCTGGCAGCAGGTCAAAGCGGCAAAAGAGGGGCTGGACAGCATCATGCAGCTCCCCACCGAAAACCAGCGCGAGGAGACGCCGATCCGCCAGGACGTTCTGCGCGGTCACTACCTCTTTGAGCAGGCGCAGTTCCGCTATCAGCCGGACGATCCGCGCATGGCGCTGCGCATTAACCGCCTGGAGATCGGGCCGGGTGAGAAAGTGGCGATCCTCGGGCGCAACGGCGCGGGCAAATCGACCCTGCTGCAGGCGATGGCGGGCGGGATGGATCTGGCGGCGGGCGAGCTGCGGCTCGACGGCTTCAGCCTGCCGCATCTCGACGTGGCGGACGTGCGGCGCAACGTCGGCTTTATGACCCAGAACGCGCGGCTGTTTTACGGCACCCTGCGCGAGAACATCACCCTCGGCATGCCGCGCGCCACCGACGAAGAGATCTTCGAGGCACTGGAACTGACCGGCGCGGCAAGTTTCGTGCAGAAGCTGCCCAAGGGGCTGGACTACCCGATCATGGAAAACGGCGTGGGGCTCTCCGGCGGGCAGCGTCAGTCGATTCTGCTGGCGCGGATGCTGCTGCGCGATCCGAATATCGTACTGATGGATGAACCCACCGCCTCGCTGGACGAGCACACCGAGCGGGAATTTATCCAGCGGCTGGGCGACTGGCTCGGGCACCGCACCCTGATCGTCGCCACCCATCGCGTACCGGTGCTGGAGCTGGTAGAGCGCGTGGTCGTGTTGAAAGATGGGATGCTGGTGATGGACGCGCCAAAAGCCCAGGCGCTGAGCAACAGCCGTATGCAGCAGCAACAGCAGCAGGCAGCAACCGGACGGGAGTGGAAAAATGAAAATCAGTCAGCGTGACGTGGCGGCAATGGACGATCTGGATAATGCCCTCGACTCCGAAAGCGGCTACACCGGCGCGCGTCGGATCGTGATCTTCTCGCTACTGATGTTTGTGGTGCTGGGCGTCTGGGCGTGGTTTGGCGTGCTGGATGAGGTGTCAACCGGATCGGGGAAAGTGATCCCCAGCTCGCGCGAGCAGGTTTTACAGTCGCTGGACGGGGGGATCCTCACCGAGCTGAACGTCCACGAGGGCGATCAGGTGCAGGCCGGACAGGTGTTGGCGAGGCTTGACCCTACCCGTTCCGAATCAAACGTCGGCGAAAGCGCGGCGCGCTACCGCGCCTCTCTGGCCTCCAGCGCCCGCCTGTATGCCGAGGTGAACGATCTGCCGCTGAAGTTCCCTCCTTCGCTGGCGAAATGGCCGGATCTGATTGCCGACGAAACGCGGCTGTACAACTCGCGCCGCGCGCAGCTGGAGGATACCCAGCGGGAGCTTCGCGCCGCGTTAGATCTGGCGAATAAAGAGCTGGCCATTACCCAGCGGCTGGTGAAGACCGGGGCCGCCAGCCATGTGGAGGTGCTGCGCCTGCAGCGGCAGAAAAGCGATCTGGAGCTGAAGCTCACCGACGTGCGTTCTCAGTATTACGTCCAGGCCCGCGAGGCGCTCTCCAAGGCCAACGCGGAGGTGGATATGGTTTCGGCGATCCTCAAGGGCCGTCAGGATTCCGTCACCCGTCTGACGGTAAAATCCCCGGTGCGCGGGATCGTCAAAAACATCAAGGTCACCACCATCGGCGGCGTGATCCCGCCCAACGGCGAGCTGATGGAGATTGTGCCGGTGGACGATCATCTGCTGATTGAAACCCGCCTGTCGCCGCGTGATATCGCCTTTATCCACCCGAATCAGGAGGCGCTGGTGAAGATCACCGCCTACGATTATGCCATTTACGGCGGGCTGCACGGGGTCGTGGAGACGATTTCACCGGACACTATTCAGGACGAGGCCAAGCCGGAGGTGTTTTACTACCGGGTATTTATCCGCACCAGCCAGGATTACCTGGTCAATAAGGCGGGCAGGCATTTCTCGATTGTGCCGGGGATGATTGCCACGGTGGACATTAAGACCGGCGAGAAAACGGTGCTGGATTATCTGATCAAGCCGTTTAACCGGGCGAAAGAAGCGCTGAGGGAGCGGTAGTCAATCGCCGGGTGGCGGCTTCGCCTTACCCGGCCTACATTGTAAAGCTCAGCGGGACGTGGGGAGGGCATCAGACCGCAACATCGCCCACTGCCCCGGTGTTTTACCGGTCCATGCTCTGAAAACCTCAATAAATGCGCTGACGCTGCTGTAGCCGCAGGACAGCGCAATCCACCCTACCGGCTTCCCCGCCGCCAGCCATTCCATTGCCTGCATGACGCGCGCCAGCTGCCGCCAGTTAACAAAGTTCATTCCAGTCTGGGCACTAAACCGACGATTGAATGTACGCACGCTCATCCCAGCATGAATAGCATGACTCTCGACCGTCTGGTTATCATCGACAAACTGCAGCAAATGGCTGACCACGTTCTTCAGACGCGGATCCGTCGGCACGGGCAGAGAAAAGTGAACCTGGGGCGTCAGGGCAAGCTCATCCAGCAGCAAAGTCAGCTTTCGCGGATCGTACTCGTTCTCTGCACCACATAAACGGGAAAACAGTGCATGAGTGAGATCGTCGGGCTCGAACAGCGCGGGCGCATCGGGAAGCCCTGCACAGCAGGCGGGGTCAAGATAGATGGCGCAGCCTTCTATTGCGCTTTCAGAAAAGGCGGCATGCTGCTGACCTGGCGGGATCCAGCCGATGTGTTTTGCCGGTACGACCGAGCGCGCCTGCTGCGTCTCAATGACCAGCAGACCCGTTGCAATGCGCCACAGCTGGCCGGTGCGATGACTGTGCCACGGTGTTCGATACCCGCCGGGATGATGGAGCGTTTCAAAACTGACCATCTCATTTTGACCGAAAATCGTTATTCATCGACCTATTACAGAAACCACGTCTTCGGCTGTCAAGGATAATGGGGACTCAAACACATAAGGAGCCCGTATGAGCATTATCACGTCCCTGATAGCCCAACCTGACAACGCCGCGCAGCGCGAAAAAATGGCGAGCCTGTTAACCCGCTTATTCAACGGCGATATCGATCCGGCAGAGGTATTTACGCCCGATTACCAACAGGTTACGGACGGTCACGCCCTTGACTACCGGGGTTTTATTCAGCACCTGAACCACGTCCGCTCGCAGATCCGCACGATCGCCTTTAGCGTGGCGGAGATAGCCTGTCATGACGAACTTCTGGCTGACCGGCATATCGTGACGGTCACGTATCCTGATGGTCGTCAGGCAGAGATAGAGGTTTATCTGTTTGCCGCGCTGCGTGAAGGGAAAATCTGGCGGATCCATGAAGTCACGCGAGCCCTCAGCGGCGATGCTTCAGATCGCACCCTGGCACACGCGACAGAATAACGTCACTCCGCCGGGCGCGGCGCGGTACGGCTAAACACCTCAACATACCGCGTAAACTTGCCGATAAACACCCCGGCAAACAGCCCGCCGGAGACAATCGCAAGGGCGCTGATTGCGGGCTGCTGCAGCGTCTGCGGCGCGATGGCGCTCATTACCCCCAGCACGTATTTCACCGCGAACGCCAGCATCATAAACGGCAGCGCGGTGTAGTCAGCCTGGCGGCAAAGGGTGCGCGGCGCGGCGGCACGAGTCACCGCCGTCGGGCGAATCAATGCGTAACCCAGCGCAGCGCCAGCCAGAATGCCCGCAAGCCACATCGACAGCGTCGCGACGCTGAGGGAGCGGTACATCACCAGATCGTAAATATCCCATAGCAGAAAAATGGCCGGAATTATCGCCAGTTTTTCCAGCGTGACCGTGGCGGGCCGGCGGGCCCGGAGCCCACGAGAAACCAGAAACACAAACAGCACCCAGACCCAGATGGGGGTGTGCGTCAGAATACCAGTCAGTTGTTCGAACATAGCTGTTTACCGTGGGCGTCACGCGGCCGTTATCGCGCGGGATAAGTATTACGCAAAATAGCCCGCGCGCAATCCCCACTTTTGTTACTTGAACGTCACGGTAAAGGTGGCTGTCGCACTGTAATCCCCAAGCTTCGGCGTCGTGGTCGTCCATATAAACCCTGCGTGATAATCATGCGTGAGCCGGTCTCCACCGATCGTACCTATCTCCTGCGGCGTGTTCAGCGCAATGCGCGGCTCCATCAGGCTGCTGGCGGAAATGATAAAGCCAAAGCCGCTGTCTGCCGCGGGCATGATGATTGCCCCGTCTTTGACCGTATTCGTCGAGCTTAACGTCATCAGCAACGTCTCCCCCGTGCAGGTTTTACCGCTGGCTTCACGCGTCAAATCGACCTGTAGCGTAAAGGGTTTTGTTTTTTCAATCTTACCGGGCGTCGCCCAGCTGCCGTTGATGACGCCAAAGTCGAGGGTATCGGGTACCAGCAGCACTTTTGGCGTGCAGGCCAGAAAGGTGATTTTATCCAGCCCGGTAATGGTCAGGTTAAAGTTACCGTCCTGAGTCACCGTGCCGCCTCGCAGACCGCCCACGCCGTCCACCTGAAAGAGCGACAGGCTGACATCCCCCATCACTTTGCCATTGGTGGCCGCCGGAAGGCCGGTGGTTTTGATGTAAACCTGATAGGTGAGCGTGAACGTCTGCGGGGCCGCCGGGGAGAGACAGCCTTTGTTGCCGTTAGGACGGCACACGGTACCGGGACCAATCTCTATTTTATCGCCCTTCTTCAGCTTGTAATCGACGTTCCTGAAGGTGATGCCAATCTCCAGAGAGTTATGCACGTTTTTCACTGCATCTTTCGGATCGAGCCATAAATAGGCGCTCTCGCCGTTTGGATAGGCGTCCGTGTCAGAGCAGGTAAACGTCGCCGTGATCGGTGACGATACCCATATTTTGGTGTTGGTGCCGAAGTCACCGATCGACGCTTTGATGATGCTGTTAATGGCAACGTACTGGCTCACCGAGCCCTGGGCTTTACAGGTCAGCGCCATAACGGTGGAAGAAAACAGGCCGAAGCAAAAAATCACCGCGGCGTACAGCATATGTCGTCCCTGAAATTGCATTGTCCTCTCCTTTATCGACAAATTGCGCTGATCTCGCGATAGCCCGCGGTATCCTGTTCACGCCGTTCCTCATCCGGAAGCTGGATGCGACACTGTTCGTCATCCCCCTCCCCCCAGCGAATGGCGATCGCTTCGCCCGGCAGCACGCCTGAAACAAAAATATCCCCGTCAGGCCCGACAATGCCGTTGTTACGCTCGCCCCGGCTGTAGGCCTGCGCGCCAACCGGCGGCACGCTGTTGTCGGGTCGTTTGCTGTGAATCAGCACGCTGTCGCCCCGATATGTTTCAAACGTCACGCGCGTAATCGCGCCGCGGGTAGGGACGTTATTCTGGGTGGCAACAGGCACGTCCAGCCCCTCCGGGAAGTCCTGGGTGTTTAACGACCAGGTATTGTTGCGATAAGGAATCGCATGCGGGGCAACGGCATAGCCCGCAGCGTCAATCCGCACTCCGGCCTGATTCTCTACCCTCACCCCATGCGCATCCTGAGCCTCAATCAGGGTAAAAGTACTGCCCGGTGGCTGGGACAGCGTCACGCCGCCAGCGTGAGCAAGGATGCCGCCGCTGAGGTTCATGCTGCTTTGCTGCACATCTTCCGCTCTGGAATAGCCCAGCCACAGATTTCCGGCGCCCCCCTTGTAGCCCATGCTCAGATCGCCCGCCGTCCCCTCAGCATCGTTTTGCTGCACCTGCATGGCATAGCTAAGGCGGTTATCCTCAAGCAGGGAGCCACTCAGCCCCGCGGAGGAGGACACGTTTCCGGCACGATCGGCGTGAAGGTCTGTCGTCGCCGTCGCCGGGTGGCTGCCAAAACTGAGCGGCAGGGACAGGCGCAGGTTAATGCTGCTGTCATGTGCAATGTAGTGGTTGCGCGTATTCTGGTAGTACAGACTCCAGGTCACATTGCCCAGCCGTGAGGTAAAGCCAGACTGAACCGTGGTGTCAGAACCGGCATCCTGCCAGTAGCTTTGCTTGCTGAAGGTGAGATAAAGCTGGCTGATCTCACCTATCTGCTGGCTCATTGAGATATCCAGCCGCGCTTTTTTGGTTGCGTAGCGGCTGTCGTAATGGATTTCAGGCTTTGACGCGACCCAGTCAGGGTTATCCTGATCGGCGTCATCCCAGTAATAGGTTTTATATCGGCCATTATCCCAGCGGCGGCGTTCCTGAACCGACTCCTGGAAATCGTAATAACCGGACGAGGAGTAACGATAGCCCGCCACCTGGAAATCGGTGCGGGAATCGAGAAAGGATTTCGCGTACAGGAAGCGAGCGCTCCCCCCTTGCTCATCGTCGCCCCGCGCCAGCCGCGTGTCGGATAACGCCAGATCGACGGACACCGCGCCAAAATGCCCCATGTTTTTGCCCACGCCCATCGCCGCGCTGCGGTAGTGTTCCGCCGAAAGCAGGCCGCCCGACAGGGTCACCGTATCGCTCATCCCTCTGGCGAGCTGGCTTTCAACAAACGCAGGGGCATAGCCGTCGGCACCATCATGATATTTTGCGGCCGTGATTTCATAGTTCCACTGCCCCTTGCGAACCAGTCCCGGGAGCACGGTATAGGGGATCACCAGATTGGTTTTCCGTCCGTCGGTTTCAATGATGGTGACAAACAGATCCCCGCTCTGACTGACCGGCACAATGTCATCAAACGCGAACGGTCCCGGCGGCACGTTGGTGGAGTAGATCAGATACTTATTCTGTCGAACCTCCACGCGGGCATTGCTTTCCGCCACGCCTCTGACGACAGGGGCATAGCGCGACTGGCTGTCTGCACGCATCATGGGCTCCGAGGCCAGCTGCACCCCGCGAAACGGAATACTGTCGTAGAGGGTTGTTCCGGTACTCCCTTGTCCCAGCAGCAGACGACTCCTGAGTGACGGAAGCGCCCTTTCAGCCCACGACGAGACGTTTTTCCAGTGGCCCGTTTCCCCATCCCGCTTTGTCAGGTTCGCCATCTGGCGCAAGCGCCACGCCCCTATATTGATGCCGTTATTCAGGTAAAGGTAGGCGTACTGGCTGTTTTGCCCGTAGCTTCTGATGGTGTTCGCCGCCAGGTTGTAGTTCACAAAAGCGGCATTGATGCCCTCGTCGTAACGCGTGGAGGGTACCGTTCCGCGCGGTTGCGTCAGCATATTGAGCTGGGGAACCTGAATATCCAGCCGGTGCTCGGTCATCGTAACGTTCATGGACGCACCCGCAATCCGGCGCTCGAGGGGATAGCACGACTCGTCATCGTCAGCGGGAAGAGCGACGGACCACGCGCGCAGCCGATCGGCGCTAATGCACGGGTGCAGCGCGCTGTCGGGCTTATCGCGGACGATCTCAACGTCACGCTGTTCAACGAGCTTTCGATTAACGTAAACATCGAGGGAATAGGTTCCGGGAATAATGCCGGAATCAGGGTCGATCAAATTAATGAACGATTGCTCGCCCGCTCCATGAAAAAATGCGGTGTTATATTCACTTTGCGCCAGACATTCGCTGCCGGAAACCAGTAAAGAGGTGAGCGCGCACAGGGGGATCCATGTTCGTTGCATAATGATTCATCCATGACATTATTTAATAATCTGCAACCGTGGGCTTAGTGCATTTTGACGTCGGCAACGCCGCCGTAATCGTTAATGTACGTTAAGCCAACCACCCGCGAGCCTTTGGGAAAAGGAATCGTTTCGCTGCCAAAGGGAGCAATCATCGGGGCCGTTATTTTTTGTTCTTTTCCCTGCGGGGTTTTAATAATTAACTGGCTCAGGCTAATATGCAGAGGCCCGGGATTGCTGACGACCAATGCCTCACTGCTTTTCGTCAGCGTTAACTGACCTATCTGCTCGTCCAGTTTTGCCTTCATCCCAACCGGGCGATAAAAAAGCTTAAGGCGCGTTCGAATCGCCAGCTGCATCACATTAGGCTCGCTGGCCCGGGGCGGTATTTCCTGAACGTTAATCCAGTAAACGCTTTCTCTGTCGGTCGGTAATCCTTTACCGGAATAGATAAAACGTAACACGGCGGATTGATCGGGTTTCACCTTCATAATAGGCGGCGTCACCACCATCTCTTTTCCGGGCTTGTCTGAATCTTCGTCCAGCCAGGTCTGGATAATATAATTTTTTTGCGACGCGTTATGCAGCGTTAACGAGGCCGATTTATTCTCACCGGAATAAATCACCCGTGAACTTTCAATCTGAATAGCTGAAATAGCCGATGCGGAGTACAGCGCGAATAGCGCAATAATAAGTGACTTCATCATACCACCTTAAAAGCAGGCCCGAAGGCCTGCTCCTGTTATTGTTGAACAATGGTGAAGGTGGCCGTTGCGTTTGCTTCCCCGGTGGTGACCGCATCTTTGTTATAGGCGTAATAGTTCGCTTTCAGGAAGAACGTCCCGCTGCCCGAGGTGTCGCCTTCAGCAATGGTGATGCTGGCATCGGATTTATCAAGGGTTTTGGATAAGGTAATGTTCTGGTCGGAGATATCTTTAATCTGAATCCCCACCCCTTTTGCCGTGGTGCTGGCGGTCGCGTTATCCAGGTCCAGCACGTTCGGCTGACCGGACGGGCTGACGCCGTCAAGAATCAGATAATAGGTGCCCGGCTGACAGCCCGTCAGGTTAATGGCAAAGCCCACCTCCGGACCGTTGGCATCTTGTTTCAAGGTTTCCATCGGAATAGTTCCCATCGGAACCGTAATTTCGGCAGTGCTTTCCCCGGAGAGCTTGCAGGATGATGAGCCAATTTGCCCTACAAATTTTAACTTACCGTCTGCCGCATGGGCAAAAGAGGTAAAAAGCCCCAGGGCAACCATCGCCGCGCAAAGAGATTTCAATTTCATATACAGCTCCTTCTGTTTATACAACATATTATGAATAACAGTGCATCGTTTCTGCCTGAATACTACACCCGCATAAAACGCTTCATTTCCCGGCGAACGTTATGTAACCTTTATATCCGTTGTCAGATAATGATAAAGCCCGGTAAGACTCTCAACCTGGAGTTTGGAATAAATGTTACGCCGGTGAATACTGACCATCTTCTCACTAATATCGACCTGCCGGGAGATCTCTTTATTACCTTTCCCTGTAATAAAAAACGGCATCAGGTCTAATTCCCGATGGGTGAGATTTGAATTTTTCTTAATCATCGCCCAGGTTTTATTGGTCACGGATTTTGAAATAATCTGGCCAGCCTTATCTTTGACCATAAAAGTGCTGAGTTTATCAAATGATTCGCTGTTATCAATTAAGATATCCGCAACCGAGTCCAGCAAAATATTTTCAGTCACTTCCACAATTCGCGCATTAGTCGTAATAATAAGTATATTGTCAAAAACATTCTGGCGCTTCATCTTTAACAGTAACAACAGTAAACCGTGGTCAGCAATATAATAGTCAATGATTATCGTGACCGGTGATCTCATTACCATCGTGCTCAGCGTTACGCTGGCTTTTTCAAATGCTAAAAACTTCAGTTCCTGCTTATCTCTCTGGCAATTTTGTATGATTTCACTCAACCCAATTCTGAACCAGACATTATCAGATACACAAATAATCATCATCCGTAACCTTATACTGATCCATGTATAACATTCCGGGAATAGAGCCTGTGAAGTGATTTAACCCTGAGCGAACGCTAAAAAATCATCCAACGACTGCGCTTATTCCATGAGACATTATTCAGATCAAAATGAATGAGATGCAAATAAGAATATGGGCAACAAGTGTAAGAGCAATCCGAAAAAGGATAATACAAAAAATGCTTTTCTTAGAAAAAAAGCATTAATAATTAATTAGTTAGATAATGTTAATTTTGGTATTACTTTTCGAATACAATCCAAAAACATGGCCCGGGTATGATCCTGCGCAAGTTAACGTGAAGTTCCTGATCTGCATTTTCAGCTTCACCGCTTAAATAACGTCCAGAATCATACCCCGCCATTCTGTTATAAAGAGGCTTTCAGGCGTCGAACGGCCTCTTTTAGCTCTTCATCCGTTGGCGTGACAAACGACATGCGCAGCGTCGCTGGGTCCGGCTCATTGCAGTAGAAAAATTCGCCCGGCACAAATACCACGCCGTTACTTAACGTTTTTTCCAGCCAGCGGGTGGTGTTCATGCCGTTGTTCATTTTCGCCCACAGGAACATGCCGCCCTTCGGCTTGTGGAACGACATCACGTCGCCCAGCTCGGCTTCCAGTTCCGTGGCGAACGTCTGGTATTTCTGACGATAGGCTTCGCGGATCGTTTTAATCTGATCGGCCAGACGGCCGGTCTTCAGGTATTCGTACGTCATCAGCTGCGACAGCGTGCTGGTGTGCAGATCGGTGGTTTGCTTCAGGTTCACCACCGCGCGCTTCAACCATTCCGGCACCACCACCCAGCCTACGCGCGTGCCCGGCGCGAGAATTTTAGAGAAGGTGGAGGTATACACCACGTTCTCTTCATTGCCGATATCTTTGGCATGGGCAATTAACGGACGGAAGACCTCATCGGTATAGTTTATTTCGCTGTACGGATCGTCTTCAATAATCACGAAGTCATAGCGCTTCGAGAGCTCCACCAGCTGTTTACGACGCGCCTCAGAAAGCGTCACGCCGCCTGGGTTACCAAACGTTGGAACGATGTACACCGCTTTAATGGCTTTTTTGGCCACCAGCGCTTCTAGCTCATCCACCTTCATGCCGTCGCCGTCGGTGCCAACGGATTCAAAATTCGCCTGCGCCAGGCCGAATACCTGCAGCGCGGCAAGATAGGTTGGACGCTCGACGACGACGATATCGCCCGGGTTAATTAACGCGCGCGCCAGCACGTCGAGGGACTGCTGTGAACCGGAGGTTACGACCACGTCATCGGCCTTACAGCGAATGCCACGCCCCTCGCAAATGCGCTGAATCTCTTCCCGCAGTCCCGGTACGCCTTCGGTCAGGCCATACTGAAACGCCTCGCCAAAATGCTGAGATAATACGGCATCAGCGGCAATTTTCAGCCCTTCGCGATCGAACAGGTCAGGGTTTGGAATACCGCCCCCCAGCGAGATCACGCCCGCCATTTTGCTGTGTTTTAATAATTCGCGGATGGCAGATGATTGCAGGCCCTGCGCGCTGCTGGCGAGTTTACTCACGGACATTCTCTTGTTACCTTCTTTTTTTATGAAATGACCACTCTTACTAGCACAAGTCCCCGGATTTTTCATGCGCTTCGTAGGATCCTCGCTAAACTGCTCGGTGTAGGCTTCTCTGCCAGCACATTCTCATAAGGCATCAATAATGAAAATCATCGTAACGTTATCCTGTTTCCTGCTGAGCGGCTGTGTTGTCGGTAACATGGACTCTACCGACTATAAATATGTTCGCTATGCTCAAACCTTCCAGAAGCCGGGGCCGGGAGGCTACACCGATAATGAGCAGCGCAAGAAAGATCTTTACTTCTGTGGCGTAGACAAAGACGCCAATCTTGATGACGGCAGCTATAACGGGGGCAGCAGCAGACCTGACCAAACACTTCAGGAAATCGTTGCCAGAAACGACAAAATATCGAATTGCATGAAGCAGAAGGGCTATACCGTCTACGGCTATGACGAGTGTGGCCCCCTCAAAGCGCCAACCGGACGTTGCCCTAATTAACGCTGATATGCCCATTCTGCATGATGTGCGCAATAAACTGAGTGAGTTTAGGCAGCGGCCGCAAATCCTGGCGCCACAATAAATGCACCGGCCTCGGCGCGGGCGTGAACGGCTCCAGCACCCGCACCAGCCTGCCGCTTGCCAGCTCTTCCGCCACCAGCACCTCGGGTTGCAGCAACAGCCCTGCTCCGGCTCGCGCCGCCATGCGTAAGCCGTAGCCGTCGTTACATCTCAAGATCGCATCCCGCTTCCAGCGCACCTCCCCTTCCACGCCCGGCAGTCGCCACTCGTTGCGTGCCGTCCACACCGTGTGCGAAAGACAGAAATGATCCACCAGATCGTCTGGCGTTTGCGGCGTGCCGTGTCGCGCCAAATAATCCGGCGCGGCGCAGATCACCATGTTGTAGGGGCACAGATATTTCGCCACCAGATCGTCATTACGAACGTCACCAATGCGAATGGCCAGATCGACGCCCTCCTCCACCAGATCGACCATCCGGTTGGTGAGATCCAGCTCGATGCGTACCTCCGGGTAGCGCTGTAAAAAGGTTGCCGTCAGCGGGGCTATTACGCAGCCGCCAAACGACGTGGGCGCCGTGACGCGCAACGTTCCGGCGGGTGCAGCACGCAGCCGTTCAACCGCGCTTTCGGCAATCATGACCTGCTCCAGCACCCGCTTCGCCTCGTCGAAGTAGACGCGTCCGGCATCCGTCAGGCTCTGGCGGCGCGTGTTGCGCTCCAGCAGCCGCGTGCCGAGCTGGGACTCCAACAGGGCAATATACTTCCCCACCATCACCGCCGACATCTCCAGCCGCGTCGCCGCACCGGTGAAGCTGCCGCTTTCCACCACGGCAATAAACGTCTCCATGCTGCGGAGCTTATCCATATTCCAAACCTCTGGTTAGTAATCTTCTAACTTTAGCCCAGTTTATCCGCATTTTAATTTATTAAAGAATGAAGGCTCACAACATAAGGAGTCGGCTATGAAAATCGTCATTATTGGTGCCAGCGGTACGGTCGGTCGTGCGGTAACGGAAGAGCTGAGTCGTCGCCACGAGGTCATCCGCGTCGGCCGCACGCAGGGCGACGCGCAGGTGGATATCACCTCTCAGGCGAGCGTTCAGGCGCTCTTCGAGAAAATCGGCCCGGTGGACGCGATTGTGTCCGCCAGCGGAGGCCTCTACTTCGGCCCGCTCGCGACCATGAAAGACAGCGACTTTAACCAGGGGCTGCAGGATAAACTGCTCGGGCAGGTGCGCCTGGCGCTGACCGGCCAGCACTACCTGAATGAAGGCGGCTCGATTACGCTGATAAGCGGAATTGTGGCGCACGAGCCGATTGCGCAGGGCGTGAACGCCACCACGGTGAATGCCGCGCTGGAAGGGTTTGTTCGCGCGGCAGCCTGCGAACTGCCGCGCGGGATCCGCATCAACCTGATCAGCCCGACGGTGCTCACCGAATCGGTCGACACGTACGATGGCTTCTTCCCGGGCTTCGAAAGCGTGCCTGCCGCCACGGTGGCGCAAGCCTATCGTCGCAGCGTGGAAGGCGTGCAGAGCGGGCGGGTGTATAAGGTGGGTTACTGAGCCTTACGGGCAGCGATCAGGACCAGCATCGGGCGCTCAGCCTCTTCGGCCAGCGCGGGCCAGGCGTCAATCTGCGCCTGCGTTGGCCCCCACTCGTTGACTTCGCTTACCGTTAATCCGGCCCTGATGAGCGCGTTAAGCGTGGTGCCCAGCGTGCGGTGGTATTTGATCACCCCGTCCGCCAGCCAGTTGCTGACGCGCTGGCCTTCGTCCTGATAATGGTTCACGCCCCAGAACCGCTCGCCGTTATCGTCGGTCAGCCAGCCCTGACGCGAGGCGCAGGTGTAAATCGGGTGTTCCATCGAAAAGACCAGGCTGCCGCCGGGCTTAAGCGCGCGCTGAACCTTCGCAAACAGAGTATCCAGCTCCGGCAGGTAGTGCAGCGCCAGCGAGCTGTAGACCAGATCGAGGCTGGTTTCGTCGAGGCTGAGAGAGCCCAGATCGCTACGCTGATAGTGAATCAGTGGGTCCGCGGTAAGCTCCGCTGCGCGGGCGAGCATCTTTTCTGAGATATCGATCCCCGTGACGTGAGCAGCACCCAACTCGCGCGCGGCGCGGCAGAACCAGCCGTAGCCGCAGCCGAGATCGACAACCGATTTGCCGGTTAAATCGGGCAGCAGGCTTTTCAGCGCGGGCCACTCCGGCGCGCCGTCCAGCCCCTGCACCGAGCGCGGAAGCTGGGCGTAGCCTTCAAAAAACGCCGGGTTGTCGTAGATGTTTTGTGCCATGGCAGATCCCTCTTTAAGAATGTGACTCCCAGTATAAAACATTGCCGGGTGGCGCTGCGCTTACCCGGCCTACGATTCGAGGGTTTCAGTAGGCCGGGTA
>NZ_JBLKCH010000020.1:0-33565 GCF_047531125.1 Enterobacter sp. HK-058-C-ECC | reverse complement strand
CCTGAGGGGAGAGGGAACTGTCCGGTGCCGCCTTTCACCCTCTCCCCTATGGGGAGAGGGGCAGGGTGAGGGGTAGGAGGAAAAAATGACCACACAACGCCCTTTGATTTCTATCTATATGCCGACATGGAATCGTCAGCAGCTGGCGATCCGCGCAATCAAGTCGGTGTTACGTCAGGATTACGATAACTGGGAGCTGATCATCGTGGATGACTGCTCTTCATCGTATGAACAGCTGCAAAAATTTGTGACTGACCTCAACGACCCGCGGGTGGTCTATACACATAACGCCATTAACTCCGGCGCCTGTGCTGTGCGTAACCAGGCGATTATGCAGGCCAAAGGGCAGTATCTGACCGGCATCGACGACGACGACGAATGGACGCCGAACCGCCTGTCTGTCTTCCTGTCGCATAAAGAGCAGCTGGTGACGCACGCGTTCCTGTATGCCAACGACTATGTCTGTCAGGGCGAGGTGTACTCGCAGCCCGCGAGTCTGCCGCTGTATCCGAAATCACCGTACTCTCGCCGCCTGTTCTACAAGCGCAACATCATTGGTAACCAGGTCTTTACCTGGGCGTGGCGCTTCAAAGAGTGCCTGTTCGATACCGAACTGAAGGCTGCGCAGGATTACGATATCTTTCTGCGCATGGTGGTGGAATACGGCGAACCGTGGAAGGTTGAAGAGGCCACGCAGATCCTGCACATCAATCACGGGGAGATGCAGATTACCTCCTCGCCGAAAAAATTCTCGGGTTACTTCCATTTTTACCGCAAGCACAAGGACAAGTTTGACCGTGCCAGCCGTAAATATCAGCTCTTTACCCTCTATCAGATCCGCAATAAGCGCATGAACTGGCGCACGCTGCTGACGCTGTTGTCCGTTCGTAACGGCAAGCGCCTGGCTGATGGACTTCGGGGGAAATAATGTTTCTGGAAGATTGCCGCGCTAACAGCTGGAGCCTGCGTCCGTGCTGCATGGTTCTGGCGTACCGCATCGCGCACTTTTGCTCGGTGTGGCGTAAGAAAAATGTCCTGAACAACATCTGGGCGGCACCCGTGCTGGTGCTGTATCGCATCATCACCGAATGCTTTTTTGGCTATGAAATTCAGGCCGCGGCCACCATTGGCCGCCGCTTTACCATCCATCACGGCTATGCGGTGGTGATCAACAAGTTCGTGGTCGCCGGGGATGATTTCACCATCCGCCATGGGGTGACCATTGGCAACCGTGGGCCAGACAGCCTGGCATGCCCGGTCATTGGCAATAACGTCGAGCTGGGCGCAAACGTGGTGATCATTGGTGACATTACGATTGGTAATAACGTCACGATTGGTGCGGGCAGCGTGGTGCTGGACACCATTCCGGATAACGCGCTGGTGGTGGGAGAAAAAGCCCGCGTGAAGGTGATTAAATGAATATTCTGCAATTTAACGTACGCCTCGCAGAAGGCGGAGCGGCAGGGGTAGCGCTGGATCTTCACCAGCGCGCGCTGCAAAAAGGACTTCAGTCTCGTTTTATTTACGGCTATGGCAAGGGCGGCAAGAAAAGCGTCAGTCACGATAACTTCCCGCAGGTGCATAAGCACACGCCGCGCCTGACCTCAATTGCCAATATCGCGTTATTCCGTCTGTTTAACCGCGATCTGTTTGGCAACCTGAATACGCTTTATCGCACGGTGACCCGCACTACCGGCCCGGTTGTGCTGCATTTTCACGTGCTGCACAGCTACTGGCTAAATCTGGAAGAGGTGGTGGCGTTCTGTCAGAAGGTGCAGGCCCACAAGCCCGACACCCGCTTCGTCTGGACGCTGCACGATCACTGGAGCGTAACCGGCCGTTGCGCGTTTACCGACGGCTGCGAAGGCTGGAAAAACAACTGCCAGAAATGCCCGACGCTGAGCAACTATCCGCCGGTGAAGGTGGATCGCGCGCACACTCTGGTGGCCGGCAAGCGCCAGCTTTTCCGCGACATGCTCTCGCTCGGCTGCACGTTTATCTCCCCGAGCCAGCACGTGGCCGATGCCTTCAACAGCCTGTACGGGGCAGGGCGCTGCCAGATTATTAACAACGGCATCGACGTGGCGACGGAAGCCATTCTCGCCGAGCTGACGCCGGTGGCAGAAACCGCGGGCAAACCGAAGATCGCTATCGTTGCGCATGACCTGCGTTACGACGGGAAAACCAACCAGCAGCTGGTGCGCGACATGATGGCGCTGGGTGACAAAATTGAGCTCCATACCTTCGGCAAATTTTCACCGTTCGAAGGGGCTAACGTAGTGAACCACGGGTTTGAAACCGATAAGCGCAAGCTGATGAGCGCGCTGAATGAAATGGATGCGCTGGTATTCAGCTCCCGCGTGGATAACTACCCGCTGATCCTCTGTGAAGCGCTCTCCATCGGCGTGCCGGTGATTGCCACCCACAGCGATGCGGCACGCGAAGTGCTGGAAAAATCGGGTGGGAAAACTTTTGCCGAGCAGGAGGTCCTGCCGCTGGTGCTGCTGCCGAAGGCGCAGATCGCTCAGGCTGTTTTTGGCACTGACCTGGAATCGTTCCGCAACCGCAGCCGCAAGGCCTACAGTGGACAACAGATGCTGGAGGAGTATGTCTCGTTCTATCAGAATCTGTAGTTATCTGCTGCTGCCGCTGATCTATCTGCTGGTCAACGTCAAAATTGCCCAGCTCGGCGAAAGCTTTCCGATAACCATCGTCACCTTCTTGCCCGTTCTGCTTCTGCTGTATGTCGATAAAATCAACCTGAAGAAGCTGATGATTGCCTTAGGGTTGGGCACGGGCCTGACGCTGTTCAACTACATCTTTGGCCAGTCGCTGGATGCCAGTAAATACGTCACCTCGACCATGCTGTTTGTTTATATCGTTATTATTATCGGAATGGTCTGGAGTATTCGCTTCAAAACGATTTCTCCGCACAATTATCGGAAAATCCTCAGGTTCTTTTATATTGCCGTTGCGTTAATTGTCATGATTGCTGCCATGGAGATGGCGCAAATTATTCTTACCGGCGGCAGCAGCCTGATGGAGATAATTTCGAAATATCTCATTTACAGCAACAGCTATGTTTTGAACTTCATCAAGTTCGGCGGGAAGCGTACCACGGCCCTCTATTTTGAACCGGCGTTTTTCGCTTTGGCGTTAATCTCAATTTGGCTCAGCATCAAACAGTTTGGTATCAAAACGCCTAAGACCGATGCTATGATTCTTGCAGGAATCGTTCTGTCTGGATCGTTCTCAGGGGTAATGACATTTATCCTGTTTTACCTGCTGGAATGGGCGTTTCAGTACCTGAACAAAGATGCGATTAAGAAAAAACTGCCGCTGGCGATTATCTCCCTGACGGTATTTATGGTGGGCGTGATATTTGCCTTCCCATACATCTCAGAACGACTGGGTGATTTGGGAACGGAAGGCTCATCGTCCTATTATCGCATCATTGGACCGCTGGTGATGGTGGGTTATTCCTTAACCCATATAGATGGTGTAGTAAGATTCGGCTCACTTTACGAATATGTTGCATCATTCGGAATCTTTAACGGTGCGGATGTCGGTAAAACCATAGACAATGGTCTGTATCTGTTAATTATTTATTTTTCGTGGTTCGCCGTACTGTTGACGTTGTGGTATCTGTTTAAAGTTTTCAAAATGATGATTAACGCGTTCGGGGATAACCAGAACTTTCGCGTGCAGCTTTATCTGTTTACGCCGGTGTCGCTGTTTTTTACCGGGTCAATATTTAGTCCGGAATATGCTTTCTTGATTGTCTGTCCGTTTATTCTGCGCAAAGCGCTTAATATTACGAACGTATGACGAAATGAGGTGATTTATGTTTCTTAGCGTCATTACTGTCGCTTTTCGTAATTACGAAGGGGTGGTAAAAACCTGGCGCTCGCTGCGCAACCTGGCGCGCGATCCAAGCCTCACCTTTGAGTGGATTGTGGTCGACGGCGGCTCGAACGATGGCACGGCGGAGTTTCTGGAAAAACTCAACGGTGAGTTCAACTTACGCTTCATCAGCGAGAAAGATAAAGGCATCTACGATGCGATGAACAAAGGCATCAATATGGCGCAGGGCCGTTATGCCATCTTTCTGAATTCGGGTGATATTTTCCATGATGACGTGGCGCTGTTTGCCCGTCAGTTGGCGCGCCAGAAAGAGGACGCCATGTATATTGGCGATGCGCTGCTCGATTTTGGCGACGGACATAAAGTGTGCCGCAGCGCGAAGCCGGGCTGGTATATCTATCACAGTTTACCTGCCAGCCATCAGGCCATTTTCTTTCCGGTAAAAGGTCTGAAAAAACAGCCTTACGATTTGCAGTATAAAGTATCTTCCGATTATGCGCTGGCCGCCAGTCTCTATAAGTCAGGTTACCCGTTCCGCCGAATTAAAGGGCTGGTATCTGAATTTTCAATGGGTGGCGTGTCAACCTCGAATAATCTGGAATTGTGCCAGGATGCCAAAAACGTGCAGCGTAAAATATTACGCGTGCCGGGGTTCTGGGCGGAATTATCTTATTTTTTACGCGTGCGCACCACGAGTAAAACGAAAGCCTTATATAACAAAGCCTGAATATAAGGAAACGTAATGCAGGATCTGAACGGTTTCTCCGTACCGAAAGGTTTTCGGGGGGCGGGCGGTATTAAAGTGCAGCTATGGTGGGCCGTTCAGGCCACCTTATTTGCCTGGTCACCACAAATACTGTACCGCTGGCGAGCATTTTTATTGCGTCTGTTTGGCGCAAAAATAGGAAAAAACGTAGTCATTCGGCCTTCGGTGAAAATTACCTACCCCTGGAAATTAACGCTTGGGGATTACGCCTGGGTAGGGGATGACGCGGTGTTATATACCCTGGGCGAGATTACGATTGGCGCAAATTCGGTGGTTTCACAGAAATGTTATTTGTGCACCGGCAGTCATGACTTTATGAGTCAGCATTTTGATATTACCGCTTCGCCTATTGTGATTGGCGAAAAATGCTGGCTGGCAACGGATGTTTTTGTTGCACCGGGTGTTTCTGTTGGCGATGGCACGGTCGTTGGTGCCCGCAGCAGCGTTTTTAAATCGCTACCGGCAAATAAAGTTTGCCGTGGCAACCCCGCAGTGGTGATACGCGAACGCGTTGAAACTGATTAAATTCATAAGTAGAGGAATATAAACATGTCTAAAGTCGCTCTCATCACCGGCGTTACCGGGCAGGATGGTTCTTACCTGGCAGAGTTACTGCTGGAAAAAGGTTATGAAGTACACGGTATTAAACGTCGTGCGTCTTCTTTCAACACCGAACGTGTCGATCATATTTATCAGGATCCTCACGCGGCGAACCCGAAATTCCACCTGCACTACGGCGACCTGACCGATACCTCCAACCTGACCCGTATCCTGCAGGAAGTGCAGCCGGATGAAGTCTACAACCTGGGCGCGATGAGCCACGTTGCGGTCTCCTTCGAGTCTCCGGAATACACCGCTGACGTGGACGCCATGGGTACGCTGCGTCTGCTGGAAGCGATTCGCTTCCTCGGCCTTGAGAAGAAAACCCGTTTCTACCAGGCATCCACCTCTGAGCTGTACGGTCTGGTGCAGGAAATTCCACAGAAAGAGACCACGCCATTCTATCCGCGCTCTCCGTACGCCGTAGCGAAACTGTACGCTTACTGGATCACCGTGAACTACCGTGAATCCTACGGCATGTACGCCTGTAACGGCATTCTGTTCAACCACGAATCTCCACGTCGCGGCGAAACCTTCGTGACCCGCAAAATCACCCGCGCTATCGCCAACATCGCGCAGGGTCTGGAATCGTGCCTGCACCTCGGCAACATGGACTCCCTGCGTGACTGGGGCCATGCCAAAGACTACGTGAAAATGCAGTGGATGATGCTGCAGCAGGAACAGCCAGAAGACTTCGTGATCGCCACCGGCGTGCAGTACTCCGTTCGTCAGTTCGTTGAAATGGCTGCTGCGCAGCTGGGCATCAAGCTGCGCTTCGAAGGCACCGGCGTGGAAGAGAAGGGCATCGTGGTTTCCGTGACCGGCCATGACGCACCGGGCGTGAAGCCAGGCGACGTGATTGTGCAGGTTGACCCGCGCTACTTCCGTCCTGCTGAAGTGGAAACCCTGCTGGGCGACCCAACCAAAGCACACGAGAAGCTGGGCTGGAAACCAGAAACCACTCTGCAGGAGATGGTTTCTGAGATGGTGGCCAAAGATCTTGAAGCAGCGAAAAAACACTCCCTGCTCAAGTCTCATGGCTACGAGGTTGCCATCGCGCTGGAGTCCTGAGAATGACAAAACAACGTATTTTTGTCGCCGGTCATCGCGGAATGGTGGGTTCCGCGATTGTTCGCCAGCTTGAACAGCGCGGTGACGTCGAAGTGGTTGTCCGCACGCGCGACGAGCTGAACCTGCTCGACAGCCGTGCGGTACAGGACTTCTTTGCTAACGAACGCATTGACCAGGTGTATCTGGCGGCGGCGAAGGTGGGCGGCATTGTTGCCAACAACACCTACCCGGCGGATTTCATCTACGAAAACATGATGATTGAGAGCAACATCATTCACGCGGCGCATCTGCACAACGTGAACAAGCTGCTGTTCCTCGGCTCATCCTGTATTTACCCGAAAATGGCGAAACAGCCGATCGCCGAAAGCGAGCTGCTGCAGGGCACGCTGGAAGCGACCAACGAGCCGTACGCCATTGCCAAGATTGCCGGGATCAAGCTGTGCGAGTCCTACAATCGTCAGTACAACCGCGACTATCGCTCGGTGATGCCGACCAACCTGTACGGACCGCACGACAACTTCCATCCGAGCAACTCGCACGTGATCCCGGCGCTGCTGCGTCGTTTCCACGAGGCAACCGCCGAGAACGCGCCGGATGTGGTGGTGTGGGGCAGCGGTACGCCGATGCGTGAATTCCTGCACGTGGACGACATGGCTGCGGCCAGCATTCACGTGATGGAGCTGGATCGCGAAGTGTGGCAGGAGAACACCGAGCCGATGCTGTCGCACATCAACGTGGGAACCGGCGTGGACTGCACCATTCGCGAGCTGGCGCAGACCATCGCGCAGGTGGTGGGCTACAAAGGCCGCGTGGTGTTTGATGCCACGAAACCGGACGGCACGCCGCGCAAACTGCTGGACGTGACCCGTCTGCATCAGCTGGGCTGGTATCACGAGGTGTCACTGGAGCAGGGGCTGGCAAGCACCTATCAGTGGTTCCTGGAAAACCAGCACCGCTTCCGGGGGTAATGATGTTTTTAAGTCAGGAAGATTTTGCCACGGTGGTGCGTTCCACTCCGCTCATCTCGATTGATTTGATCGTGGAGAAAGAACGCGGCGAGTTCTTGCTGGGGAAACGAACCAACCGTCCTGCTCAGGGCTTCTGGTTCGTGCCCGGCGGGCGCGTGCAAAAGGATGAGACGCTTACCGATGCGTTTGAGCGTCTCACTCTGGCGGAACTGGGTCTGCAGCTGCCGATGGCAGCGGGCCAGTTTTACGGGGTCTGGCAGCACTTCTATGACGATAACTTTTCAGGCACCGGGTTCACCACGCACTACATCGTGCTGGGGTTCCGCCTGAAGGTGAGTGAGGCAGACCTGCGTCTGCCTGATTCTCAGCACGATGACTACCGCTGGCAGACGCCAGAGGCGCTGCTGGCGAGCGACAATGTGCATGACAACAGTCGCGCCTATTTCCTCGCTGAACGTCAGTCCGGGGTGCCGGGCTTATGAAGATCCTCGTATACGGAATCAACTACTCGCCGGAGCTGACCGGTATCGGGAAATACACCGGCGAGATGGTCGAGTGGATGGCGAGCCAGGGACATGACGTGCGGGTGATTACCGCGCCGCCGTACTACCCGGAATGGAAAGTGGGGGAGCGCTACTCAAGCTGGCGCTACCGTCGCGAAGAGGGTGCAGCGACCGTCTGGCGCTGCCCGCTGTATGTGCCTAAGCAGCCCTCAACGCTTAAACGGTTGATTCATCTCGGCAGCTTTGCTCTGAGTAGTTTCTTCCCGCTGATGGCGCAGCGTCGCTGGAAGCCGGATCGCATCATCGGCGTGGTGCCGACGCTGTTTTGCACGCCGGGCATGCGTCTGCTGGGCAAACTCTCCGGCGCGCGCACCCTGCTGCACATTCAGGATTATGAAGTTGACGCCATGCTGGGCCTGGGGATGGCAGGCAAAAGCAAAGGCGGCAAGGTCGCGAAGCTCGCCAGCGCGTTTGAGCGCAGTGGCTTACACAACGTGGATTACGTCTCAACGATCTCGCGCTCGATGATGAACAAGGCGCAGGAGAAAGGCGTCCCGGCGGAGAAGGTGATCTTCTTCCCGAACTGGTCCGAAGTGGCGCGTTTTCGCGACGTGACTGAGCAAGATGCTCAGGCGCTGCGCGCGCAGCTCGGTTTGCCTGAAGATCAAAAAATCATTCTTTACTCAGGCAACATCGGCGAAAAGCAGGGGCTGGAGAGCGTGATCGAGGCGGCTCAACTGCTGAACGAACATCCATGGATGTTTGTGATTGTCGGGCAGGGTGGTGGAAAAGCGCGGCTGGAAAAAATGGTCAGCGAACGCGGCCTGACCAACGTGAAATTCTTCCCGCTTCAGTCTTACGAGGCATTGCCTGCGCTGCTGAAGATGGGCGACTGCCATCTGGTGGTGCAAAAACGCGGCGCGGCGGATGCGGTGCTGCCGTCCAAGCTGACCAACATTCTGGCAGTGGGCGGTAACGCGGTGATTACGGCCGAAGCCGAAACTGAATTAGGCCAGCTGTGTGACAGCTATCCGGGGATTGCCGTGTGCGTAGAGCCGGAATCGGTCCCGGCGCTGGTCACCGGCATTGAACAGGCACTTGCCATGCCAAAAATGAACACGGTGGCACGTGAATATGCCGAACGCACGCTCGAGAAAGAGAACGTGCTGAGCCAATTTATTGCAGATATACGGGGATAAATCATGAGTCAAACCACTTTGTATCCGGTTGTGATGGCTGGTGGCTCTGGTAGCCGGTTGTGGCCGCTGTCCCGCGTGCTCTATCCAAAACAGTTCCTCTGCCTGAAAGGGGATCTCACCATGCTGCAGACGACGGTAAACCGTCTCCACGGCGTGGAGTGTGAAAGCCCGGTGGTGATCTGTAACGAACAGCACCGCTTTATCGTTGCCGAGCAGCTGCGTCAGCTGAACAAACTCACAGAAAATATCATCCTGGAGCCTGCCGGACGCAATACCGCACCGGCTATCGCCCTGGCGGCGCTGGCAGCAAAACGCAGCAGCCCGGACTGTGACCCGCTGATGCTGGTGCTGGCGGCAGACCACGTGATCCAGCAGGAAGAGGCCTTCCGCGACGCGGTGCGTGCGGCCATTCCTTACGCTGAGAGCGGCAAGCTGGTGACCTTCGGTATCGTGCCGGATCTGCCGGAAACCGGCTATGGCTACATCCGTCGCGGCAACGTGACGCCGGGTGAAGGCGACAGCGTGGCGTTTGACGTGGCGCAGTTCGTTGAAAAACCGAATCTGGAAACCGCGCAGGCGTATGTCGCCAGCGGGGAATATTACTGGAACAGTGGGATGTTCCTGTTCCGCGCCGGACGCTATCTGGAAGAGCTGAGCAAATATCGTCCGGATATTCTGCAAGCCTGCGAGAAAGCGATGGCGGTAGTGGACCCGGATCTCGACTTTATCCGCGTGGATGAAGAGGCCTTCCTCGCCTGTCCGGAAGAGTCCATTGACTATGCGGTGATGGAACGCACGGCAGATGCTGTTGTGGTGCCGATGGATGCGGGCTGGAGCGATGTCGGCTCCTGGTCCTCCCTGTGGGAGATCAGCGCCCATACCCCGGAGGGTAACGTCCATCACGGCGATGTCATTAGCCACAAAACGGAAAACAGCTACGTCTACGCCGAGTCTGGCCTGGTGACCACGGTCGGGGTGAAGGATCTGGTGGTTGTCCAGACCAAAGACGCCGTGCTGATTGCCGACCGTAACGCCGTGCAGGACGTTAAAAAAGTGGTGGAGAAGATCAAGGCGGATGGCCGTCACGAGCACCACATTCATCGCGAAGTCTACCGTCCGTGGGGGAAATATGACTCCATTGACGCAGGCGACCGTTATCAGGTGAAACGCATCACCGTGAAGCCGGGCGAGGGGCTGTCGGTGCAGATGCACCATCACCGCGCCGAGCACTGGGTGGTGGTCGCGGGTACCGCCAAAGTCACGATCGACGGTGAAGTCAAACTGCTGGGTGAAAATGAGTCCATTTATATTCCGCTGGGGGCGACGCACTGTCTGGAGAACCCGGGGAAAATTCCTCTCGATTTAATTGAGGTGCGCTCCGGTTCGTATCTGGAAGAGGACGATATCGTGCGCTTCCAGGACCGCTACGGACGGGTGTAGCCCTCAGTATCATGCCCGGTGGCGCTGCGCTTACCGGGCCTACGAATGACAAAAAAATCAATTTGGCCATTGAGTGGTCAGGACCGACTGTTGCCTGAAAAAGGGGTCATCATGGAAAAATTAACCTGTTTTAAAGCCTACGACATTCGCGGCAAGCTGGGCGAAGAGCTGAATGAAGACATTGCATGGCGCATTGGTCGTGCGTACGGCGAATACTTAAAACCGCAGACCATCGTGCTGGGCGGCGACGTGCGTCTGACCAGCGAATCCCTGAAGCTGGCTCTGGCGAAAGGGCTGCAGGATGCGGGCGTGGACGTGCTGGACATCGGTCTTTCCGGAACCGAAGAGATTTACTTTGCCACCTTCCACCTGGGGGTGGATGGCGGTATTGAAGTGACGGCCAGCCACAACCCGATGGACTACAACGGCATGAAGCTGGTGCGCAAGGGCGCCCGCCCGATCAGCGGCGACACCGGCCTGCGTGACGTGCAGCGCCTGGCGGAAGCCAACGATTTCCCGCCGGTGAACGAGGCGAAGCGCGGCAGCTACAAAAAAATCAACCTGCAGAAAGAGTACATCGACCACCTGCTGGGCTACATCAACGTGGCGAACCTGAAGCCGCTGAAGCTGGTGATTAACTCCGGTAACGGCGCGGCCGGCCCGGTTGTCGATGCCCTTGAAGCGCGCTTTAAGGCACTGAACGTGCCGGTGACCTTCGTGAAAGTGCATAACACCCCGGACGGCAACTTCCCGAACGGTATTCCTAACCCGCTGTTGCCGGAGTGCCGCGACGACACGCGTAACGCGGTGATTGAGCACGGCGCGGACATGGGCATCGCCTTTGACGGTGATTTCGACCGCTGCTTCCTGTTCGACGAGAAAGGGCAGTTCATCGAGGGCTACTACATTGTCGGCCTGCTGGCGGAAGCGTTCCTTGAGAAAAACCCGGGCGCGAAAATCATTCATGACCCGCGTCTGTCCTGGAACACCGTCGACGTGGTGTCTGCCGCAGGCGGCACGCCGGTGATGTCCAAAACCGGCCACGCCTTCATCAAGGAGCGCATGCGCGAAGAAGACGCCATCTACGGCGGCGAGATGAGTGCCCACCACTACTTCCGGGACTTTGCCTACTGCGACAGTGGAATGATCCCGTGGCTGCTGGTCACCGAGCTGCTGTGCCTGAAGGGGCAGACCCTGGGCGAGCTGGTGCGCGACCGTATGGCGGCGTTCCCGGCGAGCGGGGAAATCAACAGCAAGCTGGCGCAGCCGGCCGAGGCGATTGCCCGCGTGGAGCAGCACTTTGCCATTCACGCGCTGGAAATTGATCGTACCGACGGCATCAGCATGGCGTTCCCGCAGTGGCGCTTTAACCTGCGCTCGTCCAACACCGAGCCGGTGGTGCGCCTGAACGTGGAGTCCCGTGCGGACACCGCGCTGATGGAAGCCCGAACGAAGGACATTCTGGCGCTGTTGAATCAGTAATAACTGCCCCTCCCGGTGGGAGGGGGAACCGAATACAGGAACAACGATGACGAATCTAAAAAAACGCGAACGAGCGAGAACGAATGCATCGTTAATCTCTATGGTGCAGCGTTTTTCTGATATCACCATCATGGTCGGTGGATTGTGGGCGGTGTGTCGGATCAGCGGGCTGCCGTTCTTATATATGCATCTTCTGATGGCCCTGATTGCGCTGGTCGTGTTTCAGATGATCGGCGGAATGACCGATTTCTACCGCTCGTGGCGCGGCGTCAAAATGACCACCGAACTGATGCTGTTGCTGCAGAACTGGACCCTGAGCCTGATCTTCAGCGCAGGCCTGGTGGCGTTCAGCCATGATTTTGATAATCGCCTCGTGACCTATCTCTGCTGGTATCTGTTGAGCAGCGTCGGCATGGTAGTGTGCCGCTCCCTGATCCGCTTTGGCGCGGGCTGGCTGCGCAACCGTGGCTATAATCGTCGCTTCGTGGCGGTAGCAGGCGATCTGCCCGTCGGCAGGGTGCTGCTCGACAGCTTCCGCAAAGAGCCGTGGTTAGGCTTTGAAGTGGTCGGGATTTATCACGACGCGAAGCCTGGCGGCGTGCCTGCCGACTGGGCGGGCAACTACGACCAGCTGATTGACGATGCCAAGGCCGGCAAAATTCACAACGTCTACATCGCCATGCAGATGAAAGACGACTCCCGCATTAAGCAGCTGATGCGCGAACTGGCGGATACGACCTGTTCAGTGCTCCTGATCCCGGACGTGTTTACCTTCAACATCCTTCATTCGCGTATTGAAGAGGTGAACGGCGTGCCGGTCGTACCGCTGTACGACACGCCGCTGTCCGGTATTAACCGCGTGCTGAAGCGTCTGGAAGATATCGTGCTCTCTTCGCTGATTCTTCTGCTCATCTCTCCGGTGCTGTGCTGCATTGCCCTGGCGGTGAAGCTGAGCTCTCCTGGACCGGTTATCTTCCGTCAGACCCGCTACGGCATGGACGGTAAGCCGATTATGGTGTGGAAATTCCGCTCCATGAAGGTGATGGAGAACGACAAGGTCGTGACCCAGGCCACGCAGAACGATCCGCGCGTCACCCGCGTCGGGAACTTCCTGCGCCGCACCTCGCTGGATGAACTGCCACAGTTTATCAACGTCTTTACCGGCGGGATGTCGATTGTTGGCCCGCGTCCGCACGCGGTGGCGCATAACGAGCAGTACCGCTCGCTGATTGAAGGCTACATGTTGCGCCATAAGGTGAAGCCGGGCATCACCGGCTGGGCGCAAATCAACGGCTGGCGCGGCGAAACCGACACGCTGGAAAAAATGGAAAAACGCATCGAGTTCGATCTGGAGTACATCCGCGAGTGGAGCCTCTGGTTCGATATCAAGATTGTTTTTCTGACTATCTTCAAAGGTTTCGTGAACAAAGCGGCGTACTAAGATGAGCTTACGTGAAAAAACCATCAGCGGCGCCAAGTGGTCAGCGATGGCGACCATCGTCATCATTGGCCTCGGCCTGGTGCAGATGACGGTGCTGGCGCGCATTATCGATAATCACCAGTTCGGCCTGCTGACCGTCTCGCTGGTGATCATCGCGCTGGCCGATACGCTGTCTGACTTTGGTATCGCCAACTCGATTATCCAGCGCAAAGAGATCAGCCATCTTGAGCTGACCACGCTCTACTGGCTGAACGTGGGGCTGGGGATTTTCGTGTTTGTGCTGGTGTTCCTGCTGAGCGACACCATCGCCAGCGTGCTGCACAACCCGGATCTCGCCCCGCTGATGCGCACGCTGTCGTTTGCGTTCGTGGTGATCCCCCACGGGCAGCAGTTCCGCGCGCTGATGCAGAAAGAGCTGGAGTTCAATAAGATCGGCATGATCGAGACCAGCGCCGTGCTGGCGGGCTTTACCTTTACCGTCGTGAGCGCCCATTTCTGGCCGCTGGCGATGACCGCCATCCTCGGTTACCTGGTGAACTCTGCCGTGCGTACGCTGCTGTTTGGCTACTTTGGGCGTAAAATTTACCGTCCGGGACTGCATTTCTCTCTTGCGTCCGTCTCGTCCAACCTGCGCTTTGGCGCGTGGCTGACGGCGGACAGCATTATCAACTATGTGAACACCAACCTCTCGACGCTGGTGCTGGCACGTATTCTCGGCGCCAGCGTGGCGGGGGGCTACAACCTGGCCTACAACGTCGCGGTGGTGCCGCCGATGAAGCTGAACCCAATAATCACCCGCGTGCTGTTCCCGGCGTTTGCCAAGATTCAGGACGACACCGAAAAGCTGCGCGTTAATTTCTACAAGCTGCTTTCGGTGGTGGGGATTATCAACTTCCCGGTGCTGCTGGGGCTGATGGTGGTGTCCAGCAACTTCGTGCCGCTGGTGTTTGGCGAGAAGTGGAACGGTATTATCCCGATCCTTCAGCTGCTGTGCGTGGTAGGGTTACTGCGCTCCGTGGGGAACCCGATTGGGTCCCTGCTGATGGCAAAAGCGCGCGTGGACATCAGCTTTAAATTCAACGTGTTCAAAACCTTCCTGTTTATTCCGGCAATTATCGTCGGCGGGCACATGGCGGGCGCCATTGGCGTGACGCTGGGCTTCCTGCTGGTGCAGATCGTCAATACCGTCCTGAGCTACTTCATCATGATTAAACCGGTGCTGGGCTCCAGCTACCGTCAGTACATCCTGAGCCTGTGGCTGCCGTTCTATCTCTCATTGCCGACCCTGGCGGTGAGCTACGGTCTGGGCGCGATCCTCAGCGGCCATCTGCCGCTGGCCGCGCTGCTGGCGGTGCAGGTTGCCGCGGGGGCGCTGGCCTTCGTCGTGATGATCGTACTTTCTCGCAATGCGCTGGTCGTTGAGATGAAGCGCCAGTTTTGCCGTAACGAAAAAATGAAAACGCTGCTTCGCGCAGGCTAGTTCTTTAAGAGGCCATTATGAAATTATTAATTCTTGGCAACCATACCTGCGGCAACCGTGGCGACAGCGCCATCCTGCGCGGTTTACTGGATGCGATTAACACCCTTAAGCCTGAGACCGAAGTGGACGTGATGAGCCGTTATCCGGTCAGCTCATCCTGGTTACTGAACCGCCCGGTGATGGGCGACCCGCTTTACAGCCAGATGAAACAGCACAACAACGCCGCGGGCGTGATGGGCCGCGTGAAAAAAGTGCTGCGTCGTCGCTACCAGCATCAGGTGCTGCTTTCCCGGGTGACCGATACCGGCAAGCTGCGCAACATCGCCATCGCGCAGGGCTTCACTGACTTTGTTCGTCTGCTGTCCGGCTATGACGCCATTATCCAGGTCGGCGGTTCATTCTTCGTCGATCTCTACGGCGTGCCGCAGTTTGAGCATGCGCTCTGCACGTTCATGGCGAAAAAGCCGCTATTTATGATTGGCCACAGCGTGGGGCCTTTCCAGGATCCGCAGTTTAACCAGCTCGCAAACTATGTCTTCGGCCACTGCGACGCGCTGATCCTGCGCGAGTCGGTCAGCCTTGAGATGATGAAGCGCAGCGAGATTGACACGTCAAAAGTTGAGCACGGCGTGGATACCGCCTGGCTGGTGGATCACCAGGACGACAGCTTCCAGCCGAGCTATGCGGTGCAGCACTGGCTCGACGTGGCGGCGAAACAGAAAACCGTCGCGATCACCCTGCGCGAGCTGGCGCCCTTCGATAAACGTTTAGGCACGACGCAGGCGGCGTATGAGCAAGCGTTCGCCGACGTGGTGAACCGCGTGCTGGACAGCGGGTACCAGGTACTGGCGCTGTCCACCTGTACCGGCATCGACAGCTACAACAAAGATGACCGCATGGTGGCGCTGAACCTGCGCAACCTGGTCAATGACCCGTCACGTTATCACGTGGTGATGGATGAACTGAACGACCTGGAGATGGGCAAGCTGCTCTCCGCCTGCGATCTGACGGTGGGCACCCGTCTGCACTCGGCCATTATCTCCATGAACTTTGGCACGCCAGCCATTGCCATTAACTATGAGCACAAGTCCGCCGGGATTATGCAGCAGCTCGGTATGCCGGAAATGGCGGTGGATATTCGTCATCTGCTGGACGGATCGCTCGGCGCCATGGTGGGGGACACGCTTGGCCAACTGCCTGCTATCAATGAACGTCTGGCGGTGGCGGTGAAAGCCGAGCGCGAGAAGGGCATTGGGATGGTGAAATCGGTACTCGATCGCGTACGGGAGGGGAAATGAAGGTTGGTTTCTTCTTACTGAAATTTCCACTGTCGTCCGAAACGTTTGTTCTGAACCAAATCACCGCGTTTATCGATATGGGATATGACGTGGAGATTATCGCCCTGCAAAAGGGCGATACCCAAAATACCCATGCGGCGTATACCCAGTATGGGCTGGAGGCAAAAACCCGCTGGCTGCAGGATGAGCCGTCCGGGAAGCTGAGTAAGTTGCGCCACCGCGCCAGCCAGACCTTACGTGGGATCCATCGCGCGTCGACGTGGCGGGCGCTGAATGTCTCCCGCTATGGATCAGAATCACGCAATCTGATCCTGTCGGCCATCTGCGGGCAAACGGCGCAGCCGTATCGTGCCGACGTGTTTATCGCCCACTTTGGCCCGGCAGGCGTCACCGCCGCGAAGCTGCGCGAACTGGGCGTAATTGACGGTAAAATTGCGACCATTTTCCACGGTATCGACATCTCCAGCCGCGAAGTGCTGAACCACTACACGCCGGAATACCAGCAGCTTTTCCGGCGTGGCGACATGATGCTGCCGATCAGCGAACTGTGGGCCGGACGCCTGAAAAACATGGGCTGCCCGGGAGAGAAAATTGCCGTTTCGCGCATGGGCGTGGATTTAACGCGCTTTACCCGCCGTCCGGTGAAGGTGCCGGGCAAACCGCTGCAGATCATCTCCGTCGCGCGCCTGACCGAGAAGAAAGGGCTGCATGTGGCGATTGAAGCCTGCCGCCAGCTGAAAGCGCGTGGGGTGGATTTCCACTACCGCATTCTCGGGATTGGGCCGTGGGAGCGTCGTCTGCGCACGCTTATCGAACAGTATCAGCTGGAAGATGTCGTAGAGATGCCGGGCTTCAAGCCGAGCCACGAGGTCAAGGCCATGCTTGATGAGGCAGATGTATTTCTGCTGCCTTCCGTAACGGGGGCCGATGGCGATATGGAAGGCATTCCGGTGGCGCTGATGGAGGCAATGGCCGTGGGTATACCCGTGGTCTCGACCCTGCACAGCGGGATCCCGGAGCTCATTAAGTCTGACCATTCCGGCTGGCTGGTGCCGGAGAATAACGCCATGGCGCTCGCCGATCGGTTAGCTGCTTTCAGCGACATCGACCAGCAGGCGCTGGAGCCTGTGCTGCACAATGCCCGACAAAAAGTTGAAGCCGATTTTAACCAGCAGGTGATTAACCGTCAGTTAGCCAGCCTGCTGCAAACGTTGTAACGCCGAGGATGTATGCTGAAAAAGATTACCCGACGCACCTTTGTCTCGTCTCTGTCCGTTCTGGCGGCTACGCCGCTGCTGTCGTCCCGCATTGCGCGGGCGGCGAGCGGAAGAACGGTCTCTGTTAAACAGTACAATAACAACGACTGGATCGCGGCCTTTAAGCAGGCGTTTAATGACGGGGACACGGTCGTTGTCCCTGCCGGGCTGACCTGTGAAAACATCAACACGGGTATTTTCATTCCCGACGGTAAAACGCTGCTAATCCGCGGGGCGTTAACCGGCAATGGCCGCGGCCGCTTTGTTCTGCAGGAAGGCAGCAAAGTGATAGGGGAAGGCGAGGGGCGGACAGAGAATATCACTCTCGATGTACGTGGCTCCGACTGCGTAATTAAAGGGCTGGCCATGAGCGGTTTTGGCCCTGTAACGCAGATCTACATCGGCGGTAAGAAACCCAGCGTGATGCGCAATTTGCTGATTGATAACATCAGCGTGAGTCAGGCCAACTACGCTATCTTGCGCCAGGGTTTCCACAACCAGGTGGACGGCGCTCGCATCACCAACAGCAAATTTAGCCATCTGCAGGGCGATGCGATCGAGTGGAACGTCGCTATCAACGATCGCAATATCCTGATTTCTGACCATGTCATCGATAACATCAACTGCACCAACGGCAAGATCAACTGGGGCATCGGCATTGGCCTTGCCGGCAGCACCTACGACAACGACTACCCGGAAAAGCAAACCGTTAAGAACTTCGTGGTGGCCAACATCACCGGCAGCAACTGTCGCCAGCTGGTGCACGTGGAAAACGGAAAACACTTTATTATCCGCAATATTAAGGCCAAAAATATCACCCCAGACTTCAGTAAAAAGGCGGGAATAGACAACGCCACGGTGGCGATTTATGGCTGTGATAATTTCATTATTGATAATGTCGACATGGTCAACAGCGCGGGAATGTTAATCGGCTATGGGGTCATAAAAGGCGATTATTTGTCCATCCCGCAGAACTTCAAGCTCAATAATATTCATCTCGATAACCGCCAGCTCGCCTATAAATTGCGCGGAATACAGATTTCATCCGGTAATGCGACGTCGTTTGTGGCGATTACCAATGTGGAAATGCAGCGTGCAACGCTGGAACTGCACAACAAGCCGCAGCATCTTTTCTTACGCAATATCAATGTCATGCAGGAAGCTGCCGTGGGGCCCGCCCTGAAGATTAACTTCGACCTGCGCAAGGATGTGCGAGGAAAATTCATGGCGAAAGACGAGACGCTGTTGTCGCTGGCGAACATAAAAGCCGTTAATGAGAAGGGGCAAAGCTCGGTGGATATTGACCGGGTCGACCAGCAGGTGGTGAATGTGGAAAGGCTGAACTTTGCGCTTCCGCACAGATAATCGACAATAATCTGTTTTGAGACTATTCCTGGCATAAAAGCGCGATCGAATCAGATTACAACTACAGAAATATGTGATGCTAAGGCGTAACATTGCTTCAGGGTTACGGCAAATCATGCTGGCGAAAACAGGTTTAAGAGCTATAATTCGTCAACCATTTTAAGGTGGAAGAAATAATGATTAATTTGAAAGCAGTCATTCCGGTAGCAGGCCTGGGCATGCATATGCTGCCAGCCACAAAAGCCATTCCTAAAGAGATGCTGCCGATCGTCGATAAGCCAATGATTCAGTACATTGTCGACGAGATTGTTGCTGCAGGGATCAAAGAAATCGTCCTGGTTACGCACTCGTCCAAGAATGCGGTAGAAAACCACTTTGACACCTCTTACGAACTCGAAGCGTTGCTGGAGCAGCGCGTTAAGCGTCAGCTGCTGGCGGAAGTGCAGTCTATTTGTCCGCCGGGCGTGACCATCATGAACGTGCGTCAGGCGCAGCCGCTGGGTCTGGGACACTCTATTCTTTGTGCCCGTCCGGTTGTGGGTGACAACCCCTTCATCGTTGTGCTGCCGGATATCATTATTGATAACGCGTCTGCCGATCCGCTGCGCTATAACCTGGCGGCAATGGTGGCACGTTTCAACGAAACGGGCCGTAGCCAGGTGCTGGCGAAGCGCATGAAAGGCGATCTCTCCGAGTACTCCGTAATTCAGACCAAAGAAGCGCTGGAGACGGAAGGGCAGGTTAGCCGCATCGTTGAGTTCATCGAAAAACCGGATCAGCCGCAGACGCTGGATTCTGACCTGATGGCGGTGGGCCGTTATGTTCTGAACGCCGATATCTGGGCCGAGCTGGAAAAAACCGAGCCAGGCGCCTGGGACCGTATTCAGCTCACCGACGCGATTGCTGAGCTGGCGAAGAAGCAGTCTGTCGATGCGATGCTGATGACCGGTGAGAGCTATGACTGCGGTAAGAAGATGGGCTATATGCAGGCGTTCGTGAACTATGGACTGCGCAACCTGAAGGAAGGGGCGAAGTTCCGCAAGAGAATTGAGAAACTTCTGGAACAGTAAGTCAAATCCTTAACAAATGAATCGGGTAGCAACGAGTACGAGGAGGCTGTTCCAGCTTCTGTAATTACTCTTGCTACCTTTTTTATTGTAATAGAATCAATGTCTAAGGCACTTTTTGCTGAGTGTAGACATGATGGTTTAGTCTGAGATTTTCCCTTGTCTTCAAACCTATTTAAGTGGAGAATATCAGATTAGCATTCTGTGCCTATTTGATAACAACAGGCACTGGTTCTCATTGCATAGTAGCTAACATTTTTATTGTTTTCAGTGCACTGGTAGCTGGAGAGCCAGGGGCGGTAGCGTGTTTTAAATTTGGCGCGTTGCAAGGTAACCACTCAAAAATAATGTTCGCGATTTAACATGGCGATGCAATACGGAATAGTCTCGTGAAAATACTTGTTACTGGTGGTGCAGGTTTTATTGGATCTGCAGTAGTTCGTCATATTATTAATAACACTCAGGATTCTGTCGTTAACGTAGATAAATTAACCTACGCGGGGAACCTGGAATCTCTGTCAGAAATCGAAAATGATCCCCGTTATGCCTTTGAGCGGGCTGACATCTGTGACGGCAGTGCTATGTCGCGCATTTTCGCTGAGCATCAGCCTGATGTTGTAATGCATCTTGCCGCCGAGAGCCATGTAGACCGTTCAATCACAGGCCCTGCAGCCTTTATCGAAACCAACATTATCGGTACCTATGTATTGCTGGAGGCTTCGCGTCAGTATTGGTCTCAACTGGACGACGGACGCAAATCGGCGTTTCGTTTCCATCACATCTCCACCGATGAAGTGTATGGCGACTTGCCGCATCCTGATGAAGTACCTGCCGGTAGCGATCTTCCGCTGTTCACCGAGACCACGCCATATTCGCCAAGTAGTCCTTACTCCTCTTCTAAAGCATCCAGCGATCATTTAGTGCGCGCGTGGCGTCGTACCTACGGTCTTCCGACGCTGGTGACGAACTGTTCGAATAACTACGGTCCATACCACTTCCCGGAAAAACTGATTCCGCTTATTATCCTGAACGCTCTGGCAGGTAAACCGCTTCCTGTGTACGGCAACGGTGAGCAGATTCGCGACTGGCTGTTTGTGGAAGATCATGCACGCGCGTTATACAAAGTGGTAACTGAAGGTACTGTGGGCGAAACCTACAATATCGGTGGTCACAATGAGCGTAAAAATATTGAAGTCGTGAAGACAATTTGCACCATTCTGGATGAAATTATTGCCGATAAGCCTGCAGGCATTACTCACTTCGCCGATCTTATTACCTATGTAACCGACCGTCCGGGACACGACCTGCGCTACGCCATTGATGCCAGCAAAATTAAAAACGATCTGGGATGGGTGCCTCAGGAAACCTTCGAGTCAGGTATCCGTAAAACGGTTGAGTGGTATTTGAGCAACGAAAGCTGGTGGAAGCGGGTAATGGATGGCTCCTATGCGGGCGAACGTCTGGGACTGGCGGAATAATAAAGGAAAATATGATGAAAGGTATTGTACTTGCTGGTGGTTCCGGAACCCGTCTCTATCCGATTACGCAAGGTGTATCTAAACAGTTGCTTCCTGTTTATGATAAGCCAATGATTTTCTACCCAATTTCTGTACTGATGCTGGCAGGTATCCGTGAGATTTTGGTCATTACTACCCCGGAAGATATGCCTTCGTTCAAACGCCTGTTAGGCGATGGCTCGCAATTTGGGATTAGTTTATCTTACGCGGTTCAGCCATCCCCGGATGGCCTGGCGCAGGCATTTATTATTGGTGAAGAGTTTATCAATAATGAACCTTGTGCACTGGTGCTGGGTGATAATATTTACTTTGGTCAGAGCTTTGGTAAAAAACTGGAAGCGGCTTCACAAATGACCAGCGGAGCAATGGTCTTTGGTTATCAGGTGCAGGATCCTGAGCGGTTTGGCGTGGTTGAATTCGATGAGAACTACAAAGCGCTGTCCATCGAAGAGAAACCGTTAAAACCAAAATCAAACTGGGCGGTGACCGGTCTCTATTTCTACGATAAGCATGTAGTCGAAATGGCCAAACAGGTTAAACCTTCCGCCCGTGGTGAACTTGAAATTACGACCCTTAACCAGATGTATCTCGAGCAGGGGAAATTGCAGGTTGAATTGCTGGGGCGTGGTTTTGCATGGCTGGATACGGGTACTCACGACAGCCTGGTCGAGGCTTCCCAATTTATTCATACCATTGAAAAACGTCAGGGGATGAAAGTGGCTTGCCTTGAGGAAATTTCATATCGTAATGGATGGATGAGCAAGGACCAGGTTGAGGAACAAGCTAAAAAGCTTGCTAAAACTGAATATGGCCGTTATCTCAAAGTATTAATTAGCGAATAAATAATATTTGCCTCCCTGCTGTTAAAGTTATCGTTTAATTTACACAGGGAGATATATTGTTTGGCATTTTCGATATGTTTTATCAATATATATATTGATATTAGAATTGAAAGAAATACATATGAAACCTGCCAAAATTGAATTCACTAAGGAAAGAAAACATCTGCAGGGATTGTGTATAAACGCAACAATCAAGTGTTATAAATAATTTCTTATGAAGGGGCAGTTTCGTGAAAGTCATTGATACAATTATACACGACGTGAAAATTATTGAGCCAAGAGTTTTTGGGGATGAACGTGGTTTTTTCCTGGAAACCTTTGAGAAGAAGCGTTATCAAGAAATGCTCAATATAGATCTCGACTTCGTGCAGGATAACCATTCGCGTTCAACTAAAGATGTCCTTCGTGGTCTACATTTTCAAAAAAATAATCCACAGGGTAAATTAGTTCGTGTTGTAAGTGGTGCAGTATTTGATGTTGCTGTTGATATTCGCCCGGATTCAAAAACTTATGGCCGATGGGTTGGTGTTGAGCTCTCAGCCGAGAATAAAAATCAACTTTGGATCCCACCTGGACTCGCGCATGGTTTTTGCGTTCTCACGGATACCGCCGACTTTGAATATAAGTGTACTGATTATTATTATCCGGAACATGAAGGATGCTTGCTTTGGAATGATGAAGAGGTCGGTATTGAATGGCCCGTGACCAATCCAAAACTTTCTGAAAAGGATAAAAAAGGTCTTACTTTGGCGAATCTTTATAAATGAGAGTACTGCTAACCGGAGCTCAAGGTCAGTTAGGACAAAGTCTTAGCAGACGTATCCCGCAAGACTGGATTTTACTAGCGGCAGATAAAATATTCCTCGATATTGCTAACGAACGCAATGTTTATGATGTCATTTCTGATTTTAAGCCTGATGTCGTAATAAATACTGCTGCTTTCACTTCCGTTGATGATGCTGAAACTAATGTTGATTTTTCTGAAAACGTGAATAATTTAGGCGCTAAATATGTCGCTCAGGCATCATCAAAATATGGTGCTAAACTTATCCATGTTTCCACAGATTATGTTTTCGATGGTAACAGCAGTGAACCGTATACCGAGAAAGACACCGTAAAATCACTTAACGTTTACGGCAGTACAAAACACAAGGGGGAACTGGAGGTTCTTAAAAATCATGCTGGTGCTATTATAATAAGAACATCTTGGGTATATAGTGAATATGGAAAGAATTTTTTAAAAACCATATTTAATTTGGTTGAGAAAAATAAAGATATTAAAGTTGTATACGATCAGGTTGGCGCGCCTACATATGCGCCGGATATTGCAAATTTGATTATTGATATAATCAAAGAAGGAACACTCCAACCTGGTCTCTATCATTACAGCGGTGATACTGTAATGAGCTGGTATGATTTTGCCAATAAAATCGCTGCAGCTATAACATTTTCACAATCTAAAGTTGAACCAATTAGTACTGCAGAATATAAAGCCATCGCCAGGAGACCCAAATTTAGTGTTTTAAATTGCGATAAAATAGAAAAGTTTGGTTACAAACGTTCCTGTTTTTCACAAGGCTTTGAACAAAGTGTTCGTGCTCTAATTGATGAAAGTAAAAAATTATGAATTCGTTTATTAATGAGATAGTTGAGTATCGACAAGTTTTAAGACAACTAATTCATCAACAGATTACTATGAGGTACAGAAGAACTTTCTTTGGTTTTCTCTGGACCTTACTGAATCCATTACTAAATATGGCGATTATCGCAGTGGTATTTTCGCTGGTAATGAAGTTTCAGGTTAATGAATACGCTATATTTTTATTTGCCGCGATGATACCCTGGTCAGTTTTTTCTAACTCTCTTAACCAGGGGGGGGGAGCATTACTGGCGAATGAATCTTTGTTTAAAAAAATATATCTACCAAAACAATTGTTTGTAATATCCGTAGTTATCTCAACATTGGTGGATTCACTGCTTAGCACTGCTTGCTTGTTTATTATAGCTTTGATACTGGGTGCTAAAATATCGTCTGCTCTATTTTTCCTGCCCGTTGCATTTCTGCTTTTGGTCATGTTTTCCCTTGGTGTCACGTTTATACTTTCAATTGTGACTGTTTATTATAGGGACGTACAATATCTTATTGGGGTTGTATTACAAGCATTATATTTTGCCACACCAATCATTTATCCGATAACTGCTATACCAGAAAAGTTCCATGTGATATTTACATGGAATCCACTTGTATATTATATTGACCTCTTCCGTTCGCCAATTTATTCAGGAACCTTACCTGAAACTCAATCGCTAATAATATGCTCTGTTTGTTCGTTGCTGAGTATTATCTTCGGTATCATCTATTTTAGACGCAATGACGCAAAAGTTATATTTAGGTTGTAAATATGAATTCTGAAATAGTTCTTAAAAATGTTGGATTGCAGTTTGCACTGCATCATAATAAAAATTCAAGTTTAAAAGAGTTGTTCGCTGATTTATTCTCCAGAACTCATCAGAAAAAAAATGATACCTTTTTAGCTCTAAATAATATTAATTTGCATATTAACCACGGTGATAGGTTAGGCATTATTGGACACAATGGAGCAGGTAAGAGCTCTTTATTGAAAATTTTGTGCAAAATTTATACGCCAACGAGTGGTACGATTGATATAAAAGGTAAAGTAGCACCACTACTTGAGATAGGTGCAGGTTTTAATCCGGAGTTGAGTGGTAGAGAAAATATTTACCTCAATGGAACGATTCTTGGTTATAATTTAAAAAGATTGAAAGAAATTGAGCCAGACATCATTAATTTCTCTGAGCTTGAACAATTTATTGACACGCCGGTAAAATATTATTCGACTGGTATGTATATGAAGCTGGCGTTCTCAATCGCTACCGCTACTCAGCCTGATATTCTAATTCTTGATGAACTTTTCGCTGGCGGTGATGCCGATTTTATCAAAAAAGCACAGGCAAGAATGAAAGCGATGATAGAAGATTCCAATATTATGGTGTTTGTTTCTCACCAAATGGATCTTTTGCTTGAACTTTGCAATCGAGTTATTTGGGTTGACCATGGCAATATCATTGCTGATGGCAAACCTGATGAAATTATTAATCAATATTTGAAAAAATGAGTGGTAATGTTTAATGCGCAGGATTGCCTTTTATCTTTTTTATGACGAATTTGGTGAAGTTGATGATTATATCCCAACCAAGCTGACTGCATTAAAGGAATTTGTCGAAGATATTGTTGTTGTTTCTAATTCGAAAATGACCGTCGCAGGAAGGGCAAAGCTTGAAAAGATTGGGGCTACTGTTTTCTGCCGAGAAAATGTGGGCTTCGATGTTTGGGGTTATAAAGAAGGAATGGAAACTATTGGCTATGATGAATTAGCCAGTAAATACGATGAGGTTATTTTACTCAATTACACCTTCTTTGCCCCGATTTTCCCTTTTTCCGAACTTTTCAATGAAATGGATAGCAGGGCGTGTGATTTCTGGGGGATTAGCGAACATAACGAAATGGTTCCAAATCCGTTTACAGGAACTGGAGTCTTGCCTCGTCATATACAATCTCATTTCATTGCAATTCGCAAGAAAATGTTAAACTCCATTGAGTTTAAAAAATATTGGCAAGATATGCCAATGATTAATAGTTATACTGATTCTGTTTTAAGTCATGAATCACGCTTTACGTCTCATTTCCAGGCAATGGGCTTCACATCATCTGTTTATATAAGCAATGATAACTACCCATCAGATTACCCAACATTCATTGACGTTAAGCGAACTATTGAAAATAGATGTCCAATTCTTAAACGTCGTTTATTTTTCCATGATCCAATGTGGCTTGACATTAACTGTGTAGATCTACGCGGAGCTGTGGAGACCATCGAGAAGACAAGTGATTACGATATTGGTCTTATCAATCAAAATATTAATCGCACAGTAAAACCACGCATTCTTTACACAAATCTGGAACAGTTAAGGATCTTGCCTGATAATTATCCTTCTCCAGAGTATAACAACGTAGAGAATCCGGAACCAAAAATTGCTGTTCTTGCTCATGTATTTTATTCAGATATGTGGGAAGAAATTTATTCTTATATAAAAAATATTCCTTATAAATATGATTTGTATATTTCAACCTCAAGCGAAAAAGATGCATCCATACTAAGAGAAAAAACGAAAGATATCGGGCAGTATGTTGAGGTTCGCGTCGTTGAGGAAAACAGAGGACGTGATATGTCCTCATTATTTATCACATTTAAGGACATTGGTACCAGTGATAAATATGATTATATCTGTCGCTTACACTCGAAAAAATCCCCGCAGAATGGATTTGCACGTGCTGATTCGTTTAAAAAACATCTCTATGAGAACCTTCTCGGGTCACCAGAATATATTACCAACGTTATTGGTTTGATGAACAAGCGTAATGATATAGGAATAATTTGTCCACCGCTTGTTCACATCGGTTTCCCTACAATGGGCCATGCCTGGTTTGCAAACTATTGGCCAACAAGTGAATTATGTAAGAAGCTTGGCGTTGTTGTTCCATTGGATGATGACACTCCTGTTGCAGTATATGGGACGATGTTCTGGTTCAGGCCCGCTGCTTTACGTCCTTTATTTGAGCATAATTGGAAATGGACAGATTTTAATGCTGAGCCAGCGCATGTCGATGGTAGTTTATCGCATGTTCTTGAGCGCATTATTAGTTATGTAGCAAAAAATGAAGGATTTAGTGTTTATAGTGTAATGACACCAACTCAAGCAGAAAAGAATTATGCTAAGTTAGAATTTAAGCATCAGAAAATTATGTCTGCCCTGCCTAATGGTGACGTTTACTGGCAATATTCAAGCTTGCTTAGGTTGTTTACCGAAACTAAATCGGGTAAACCGGATTTCCTTGCTGTATTAAGCGGATGTTCAAGACTGCTGTTTAGTTCGTTTAGACGTACGGTTTGGGATAAATATCCTCGTGTGGCTAAAACGCTATATGGACCATATCGTTTAACGAAAAAAGCCTATAAACTTGTAAAATTTAAGAAGAACAACTGATTATGAAAATTGCTGTTACTGGTGCTGGTGGTTACATTGGTAAACATGTCGTGAAAGCATTGACTTCAATGCATCACGATGTTGTCGCAATAACATATCCCGGTTCAAGAAATACGATTACATCGGAAGTTCTTGAAATGGATATTTTAGATGCGAGTGATGATAAAATCATTGAAGTTTTCTCTGACTTTGATGCTGTGCTTCATCTAGCCTGGAGTGCTGGTTTTAACCATCACGACCAGGGTCATATCGCTAATGTTATGAACCACTATCGATTTTTAAAAGCCTTGATTAGCGCAGGTGTACAAAATATTTCAGTGGCCGGAACCATGCATGAAATAGGTTATCATGTTGGGGAGATTACTGAAAAGACGGCTTGTAATCCTAGTAACCCTTATGGGATCGCGAAAAATTTCTTACGCCAGATCTGCACTTATGAAATGGAAAAGGCCGGAATTTCATTAAAATGGCTGCGTATGTATTACATAACTGGTGATGACAGAAACAGTAATTCAATTTTCTCAAAAATAATGGCTGCAGAAGATGCCGGTAAAGAAACTTTCCCACTTAACAGTGGAGAAATGCTGTATGATTTTATCGACGTTGAATGCCTTGCAAAACAAATCGCGACAGCGACTATCCAGACAGAGGTTGCTGGAGTGATTAACTGCAGTAGCGGCAAACCGAAAAGTTTACGTACAGCAGTAGAAGAGTTTATAGAACAGCATAGACTCAAAATTAAACCAGTTTATAATGTATTCCCAGCTCGTGCCTATGACTCTCCAGCTATCTGGGGTAATAGTAATAAAATTGAGCAAATCATGGCAAATGGTTGCACTGATGACAAGCAGGGATAATTCTCAGCCACACAAGGTTATAGCAATTGTTGTAACCTTTAATCCTGTAACAACCAATCTATCGTCACTTGTCTCTCAGTTAGAGACACAATCCTATCGAACTATTATCGTCGACAATGGTAGTGACAATATTGAGGATATTTCCAGGCTTCAGACTTCCTGCTCTAACGTTGAGCTTTTGTCCCTTTCTGATAATATCGGTATTGCCGCTGCTCAAAACAAAGGTATCCGCCATGGTCTTACTCTTGGCGGAGATTTTACATTATTCTTTGATCAAGACAGCAGTATAGCTGAAGATTTTGTCAGCAAAATGGTCGAAGATTTTGTATCTCTTAAGCAGAGTTACAATATTGCTGCTCTTGGACCAACACTGCAGGATAGCCGCTATAAAAAAATATATCCTGTAATTAGAATGTCCAGGCATGGCTTACGTACTAAAATCATTCCCGATATAACATCATCTAAACCTGTTGAAGTGTCATGCATTATTGCCTCAGGATGTCTTGTCGATAATAAGGTTTTATTGTTAGACAACCTTATGGACGATTCCCTTTTCATTGATTATGTTGATACTGAATGGTGTTTAAGAGTTATTAGCCGTGGTTTTAAAATCTTTATTACTCCAAATGTCATTATGCAGCATGAAATAGGTGATGCTCATATTGAAATGTTGGGGTTTGTTATTCCTGTTCACTCTGCATGGCGCCGTTATTATCGAGTCAGGAATGGTGTTTTTATGTTAAAAATGCCTCACATTCCAAAGCTATTAGCTATTCGGGAAATTGTTTTTTCTTTTGTGCATCAAATGATTTTACTTTATAAAAGTAAAAACATTGAATACCTGAAGGTATATTTCCGTGCAATGTCAGATGCAGTCAGAAAATTATTATGATACACATAATAGTAGTAAGTCATTTTCATGATGATTATATCAAGTCATTAATTAATAAAATTAATGATTCTCAGTTTGATGCGAGCTCTCTATTTAGAATATACATAAAAGATAATGTAAATAGCCTTGGATTGCGAGAGTTTTGCGCGAGCGAAAAGATTTGTTATATTCCATCTCTTGAGCGTTCGGGGTTTTCACGCAATAACAATCATGCTGTTGCAAAGATAATTGAAGATTATTGCGTTAATGTTCAGGAAGATTATTTCTTATTTCTCAATCCAGACGTATTGGTCGATGCTGACACGCTTAAACAATTAAGTGGAATACTTGCATGCCATAAATATGATCTCTTTACAGCTGATCTCTACAAAGATCAGAATTTGACTGTACGAGATCCCTCAGTCAGACATTTTCCCAAATTAGTTAACTTCTTTACTTCGTATTTTCTGGGTTATAATAAAAGTATAATAGATCGCTCTGATATTAACACTCATCAGGTTGTTGACTGGTGCGCCGGTTCTTTTTTAGGGATGAAATGCTCGGTTTTTAATCAAATCAATGGTTTCGATGAGCAATTTTTTATGTACTGTGAAGATATCGACATTTGTATCAGAGCAAAAAATGCAGGTTATAAATTAGTCTATCTTCCTGAATTAAAAGTAGTACATTTTAGTCAAAATGATAATAGAACATTGTTTAGCAAACATTTTCTATGGCATCTGAAAAGCGTTATGTACATGTTTCGTAAACATGTTTTAAAAGTTTGCTGAAATTAAAGGCGATCGGAGAACGTGTAAATTGCAATTACTTCAGATGGTAATTCAGTATGCCTCGCTGCGTAACATTTTTTGGTCTGAAATGTTTTCCGAAATGTGCACTTAAGGTTAAACAGATGGGACAAGAAGTTTACATGGCTACTGTTCATCGCAATAAATTTTAAGTTAACATGTTTACACTTTGTATCGCCGGGAAGAATCCGCTGGCGTATCCACACCTGACAGGAGTACGTAATGTCCAAACAACAAATCGGTGTTGTCGGTATGGCTGTTATGGGGCGCAATCTGGCGCTCAACATCGAAAGCCGTGGCTATACCGTTTCCGTTTTCAACCGTTCCCGTGATAAGACCGAAGAAGTGATTGCCGAGAACCCAGGCAAGAAACTGGTTCCTTTCTATACGGTGAAAGAGTTCGTTGAGTCTCTGGAAACACCTCGTCGTATCCTGTTAATGGTGAAAGCAGGTGCAGGTACCGATGCTGCTATCGACTCCCTGAAGCCTTACCTCGAAAAAGGCGACATCATCATTGATGGCGGTAACACCTTCTTCCAGGACACCATCCGTCGTAATCGTGAACTTTCTGCTGAAGGCTTCAACTTCATCGGCACCGGTGTTTCCGGTGGTGAAGAGGGCGCGCTGAAAGGCCCATCTATCATGCCTGGCGGCCAGAAAGATGCATACGAACTGGTTGCACCTATCCTGACCAAAATCGCAGCCGTGGCTGAAGATGGTGAGCCTTGCGTAACCTATATCGGTGCGGACGGTGCAGGTCACTATGTGAAAATGGTGCACAACGGCATCGAATACGGCGATATGCAGCTGATTGCGGAAGCATACTCTCTGCTGAAAGGCGGCCTGAACCTCACCAATGAAGAGCTGGCGGAAACCTTCACCGAGTGGAACAAAGGCGAGCTGAACAGCTACCTGATTGACATCACCAAAGATATCTTCACGAAAAAAGATGAAGAGGGTAAATACCTGGTTGATGTGATTCTGGATGAAGCAGCGAACAAAGGCACCGGTAAATGGACCAGCCAGAGCTCTCTGGATCTGGGTGAACCACTGTCTCTGATCACCGAATCTGTTTTCGCGCGTTACATCTCTTCCCTGAAAGAGCAGCGCGTGGCGGCATCTAAAGTGCTGTCTGGCCCGCAGGCTAAACCAGCGGGTGATAAAGCGGAGTTCGTTGAGAAAGTGCGTCGTGCACTGTACCTGGGGAAAATCGTTTCTTACGCGCAAGGCTTCTCTCAGCTGCGTGCGGCATCAGACGAGAACAACTGGGATCTGAACTATGGTGAGATCGCGAAGATTTTCCGCGCGGGCTGCATCATTCGTGCGCAGTTCCTGCAGAAAATCACCGATGCCTATGCTGAAAACGCCGGTATCGCCAACCTGCTGCTGGCACCGTACTTTAAGAAAATTGCGGACGAATACCAGCAGGCGCTGCGTGACGTGGTTGCCTACGCTGTGCAGAACGGTATCCCGGTTCCGACCTTCTCTGCTGCAGTAGCCTACTACGATAGCTATCGTGCTGCGGTACTGCCGGCTAACCTGATTCAGGCACAGCGTGACTACTTCGGCGCACATACTTACAAGCGTACTGATAAAGAAGGTGTGTTCCACACGGAATGGCTGGATTAATCTGATTTAACCTCAGGTTGTATGCAAACCCGGAGATATTCTCCGGGTTTTTTTACATCAAAATAATCACCAAATGTTCGAAGTAGTCTGAATGTTGTCACGAGACGGGCTAATCCTCTGGCTTCGCCTTGACAGTCCCACAAGGCAGGAGGTAAAAAGCCCAACAGTCATTGGTTATCATGATGGTCCTCGGGTCATCTTAACAGTTCACTTACAGAAGTTACTCGCAAATGAAAATAACTATTTCCGGTACAGGGTATGTAGGTCTCTCCAACGGTATTCTTATTGCTCAGAATCACGAAGTGGTCGCGCTAGATATCGTTCAGGCCAAAGTGGATATGCTCAATAAGAAGCAGTCCCCGATTGTAGATAAAGAGATTGAAGAGTATCTGGCAACGAAGCCGTTAAACTTCCGCGCTACGACTGACAAGCGTGATGCTTACGTGGGGGCAGAATATGTGATTATCGCCACCCCTACAGATTACGATCCCAAAACCAACTATTTTAATACCTCAAGCGTTGAGTCGGTCATCCGTGATGTCATTGAGTTCAATCCAGATGCGGTCATGATCATTAAATCCACCATTCCGGTTGGTTTTACCCAGTCGGTTAAAGAGAAGTACGGTATCGATAACGTTATTTTCTCGCCAGAATTCTTGCGTGAAGGTCGCGCGCTTTACGATAACCTGCATCCATCACGAATCGTGATTGGCGAACGCTCTGAGCGTGCAGAGCGCTTTGCGGCACTGTTGCAGGAGGGCGCGACGAAGAAAGATATTCCGACGCTCTTTACCGACTCAACAGAAGCGGAAGCCATCAAGCTCTTTGCCAACACCTATCTGGCAATGCGTGTTGCTTACTTCAATGAACTGGACAGCTATGCTGAGAGCCTTGGACTTAACAGTCGTCAGATCATCGAAGGTGTTTGCCTCGATCCACGAATTGGTAACCATTATAACAATCCCTCTTTTGGCTACGGCGGTTACTGTCTGCCTAAAGATACTAAGCAGCTATTGGCAAACTATCACTCCGTTCCAAACAATATTATCTCGGCGATTGTGGACGCCAACCGCACACGTAAAGATTTCGTGGCGGACTCCATTCTTTCCCGTCAGCCTAAAGTGGTGGGCGTCTATCGTCTGATTATGAAAAGTGGATCCGACAACTTCCGCGCTTCATCCATTCAGGGGATCATGAAGCGTATCAAGGCCAAGGGTGTACAGGTCATTATTTATGAACCTGTCATGCAGGAGGACGAGTTCTTCCATTCGCGCGTTGTGCGGGATCTAAATGCATTCAAGCAAGAAGCCGATGTAATCATTTCTAACCGCATGGCTGAAGAACTGGCGGATGTTGCAGATAAAGTCTACACGCGCGATTTATTTGGTAGTGACTGATTGAACATTCTGGCACCCCAACCTATGGTGGTGCCAGTTTGAGCTGTCTATTTATAATTATGCGCATCGTTCCTACCTAAGTGATTTCTCATATCGAATGTCCATTGAATTGCTGATATTTATTCAATAGTATTACATTCGCTATCTATATTTCTGTTTTTGAAATGACCACTGGAATATGATAAATGAACAATAATAATGTAACAACTTCAAATATGCGTCTATTTGCGCCAGATTTCATAAGAGTGATATCATTTTTTATGATCGTATTGTTCCATTATAATGTGGAAATATATTACAACTACCCCGGTTTTTTAAAGCTCGGTGAATTGTCCTATTTCGGTCAGACAATGGGTGATGTTGGCATTTCTATGTTTATCATTATTTCCGGGTTGTCTTTGGTTATCAGCACCAAAGACAATAATGACTATGTTCTTTTTCTGAAAAAAAGAGTGCTTGCAATATTCCCATCGTTTTGGATAAGTTATTTAATTGTTGCTGCACTTATGCTAATTATCAAAGGCAGTTTTGTTGGAGATGGGCATTATTGGAAATTTATTCTCTCAATAATTGGTCTTGATGGCTTTTTTCTTTATCGGATGCAGAACTATTATCTGGTGGGGGAATGGTATACAGGTTATATGATTATCACATATCTATTCTTTCCTGTGCTGTATGAAGCTCTCAAGAAAATGCCAGTAATTGCATGGGGAGTCGTGTCAGCTATATTTTTTGCTGTTGGACTTAACTATCAAAAACTGTTCTCTGTTTATATT
>NZ_JBLKCH010000001.1:645471-848609 GCF_047531125.1 Enterobacter sp. HK-058-C-ECC | reverse complement strand
CCTGACCCCATGCCGAACTCAGAAGTGAAACGCCGTAGCGCCGATGGTAGTGTGGGGTCTCCCCATGTGAGAGTAGGGAACTGCCAGGCATCAATTAAGAAGAACCCCGTACCGGAACGTGCGGGGTTTTTTGCTTTTGTTTTTCCACTCTGGCTTTTGTCTTAATCCCTTATCCTGCTAATGGAATGTGTGATCTCTGTCTCAATGTGATTTATAACAAAATTATAACATTTCATTTACGAGGTTATTGAGTCTCCTGGCTCAATACGCCGCAGTTTATGGCAGGAGCATAATCACAATGACAGAAAGCATGACATCAAACGGGACGCTGGCTCACAGTGATACCCGAAGAAGGGTATGGGCAATCATCAGCGCCTCTTCAGGGAATCTGGTTGAATGGTTCGACTTTTACGTCTACTCATTCTGTTCACTCTACTTCGCACATATTTTCTTCCCCTCCGGCAACACCACCACGCAGCTGCTACAAACGGCAGGAGTCTTCGCCGCAGGCTTCTTGATGCGACCCATCGGGGGTTGGCTGTTCGGCCGTATTGCGGATCGTCGCGGGCGTAAGGCCTCTATGCTGATCTCGGTGTGCATGATGTGCTTTGGCTCGCTGGTGATCGCCTGCTTACCGGGATATGCATCGATTGGTACCTGGGCACCGGCGCTACTTTTGCTGGCCCGCTTATTCCAGGGATTATCGGTGGGCGGTGAATACGGTACCAGTGCAACCTACATGAGTGAAATTGCACTGGAAGGCCGTAAAGGTTTTTACGCCTCATTCCAGTACGTCACGCTGATTGGCGGTCAACTGCTGGCCATTCTTGTGGTGGTGATCCTGCAGCAAATTCTGACGGACGAACAACTTCACGCCTGGGGATGGCGGATCCCTTTCGCAATGGGCGCTGTACTGGCGGTCGTTGCACTTTGGCTACGCCGTCAGCTAGATGAAACCTCTCAGAAAGAGGTCAGGATGCTGAAGGAGGCGGGAACATTCAAAGGGTTATGGCGTAACCGCAAAGCTTTCCTGATGGTGCTGGGCTTCACTGCAGGCGGCTCTCTCAGTTTTTATACGTTCACCACCTATATGCAAAAATACCTGGTAAACACCACCGGCATGCACGCAAACGTCGCCAGCGTGGTCATGACCGTGGCACTGTTTGTCTTTATGCTCATACAGCCGATCGTCGGCGCGCTCTCGGATAAAATTGGCCGACGTACGTCGATGCTCATTTTTGGCGGATTGTCGGCATTATGTACCGTCCCCATTCTGACTGCGCTTCAGCATGTCTCTTCACCGTATGCTGCCTTTGCGCTGGTGATGGTGGCGATGGTGATTGTCAGTTTCTACACCTCCATCAGCGGGATACTGAAAGCCGAGATGTTCCCGGCGCAGGTCCGTGCGTTAGGGGTCGGGCTCTCTTATGCAGTCGCCAACGCGGTGTTTGGCGGATCGGCGGAGTACGTAGCGCTGTCGCTTAAATCATGGGGAAGCGAAACGACATTCTTCTGGTACGTAACGGGAATGGGGGCACTGGCGTTTGTTGTCTCCCTGATGCTGCATCGCAAAGGGAAAGGCATTCGACTTTAATACCGCGCCATCTGCCATACGGCATAGCCGGTCGTTGCGCCAGCGACATCCCAGGCAAAATCTTTCCAGCTCCAGCCGCTCCCTGCGGGGCGGCTATCCCACAGTTCTTTTGATGCCCCAAGACCTACTGAGAACATCAGCCCGATCGCCGCGCTACGGTCCCGGCTGTATCCCTGATGCTGGGCATATTCATTACCGGCTGCGGACAACATCGCGGAAGCGAGAAAATGCTGTGCTTTATCCTGTCCGGACCAGCTATCGTTGGCCATATGGCTACAGCCACTCAGGAAAATGACACTCAGTAACAAAGGAATACGCATCAACGGGCCCCATAAAAAAAGCCCTGCGGGTGACAGGGCCTGGACATTACAGAATACGGCTGATAAGTCGGTCGATACGGATACGACGTAAGCGGCGAATAAGCTTGCGAACTTTCACCGGATAATCAGCAATGCTCTGCAGTTCGCGGTAGTGATTCACCACGGTTGTATGGGTGCGAATCAGCTCCAGCTCGCGCTCACGTTGGGCGGCTAACTCATGCTGCGGGTCATGGATCAGGATAGCGTTTTCCAGATCCAGTCGCCACGCGCGCGGGTTCAGGTTGTTACCGGTCAACAGCATCCACTCATCGTCGACCCACATGCCTTTCAGATGGTAACTATTGTCTTCATCTTTCCAGAGACGCACAACCAGCTGGTCAGTGTTGACGTAATACTGTAAGCGGCTCAGGAAACGGCGAAGGTTAATCTCATAGAGATAAGGCAATGCACCGATGATTTTGAACGGCTGATCTTCGGGAATAAAGAAGTCGTTTGCCGTTTTATCACCCACGATGATTTCCACTTTTTTACCCTCGCGCAGCAGCTGAATGATATTACGCACCAGCACGGCAGGAAGGTTGAAATACGGCGTGCAGATAGTGAGTTTCTGCTCCGCGCACGGCATCAGATGGAAAATCGTTTTGTTCAGCAGGCTTGATTTGCCGAGCCCTACCAGCGGGGTAACGGATAACTCTTCGTTGTTCGCATCGCCCTGGAAATGATAGACCGCATCGCGCAGCTCCTGGCGGAAGGCGCGAACATCATTTTTGATTTCCGGACTTTTAGGGCGCTCGGGATCGTCAAGACGATTAACGCCACGGCCATGAACCAGATTTTTATCAACCCAGTTGAACATGATATCGGCCATCTGCGGATTACGGATCAGATGGTAGCGGTCATAGCGATATTTATCGAGCTGATGAAGGTAAACATCATTGAGACTGGCGCCGCTGTAAAGCACGCTGTCATCGATGATGAACCCCTTGAAATGAAGAACGCCGAGCGCTTCACGGGTATTCACCGGGACGCCATAAACAGGCACGTCAACGCCAGGATTTTCCTGCGCTGTGCGGCAATACCAGTCAGCATTGGTGTTTGACGCGGCAGCGCCAATACGGCCACGCTGGGCGCGATGCCAGTCTACCAGCACGCGTACATCCAGTTCCGGACGCTGACGTTTGGCTTCATAAAGCGCGTTCAGGATCGCGCGCCCGCCTTCATCCTGTTCAAGATACAGTGCCACAATGCAAATGCGTCGCGTGGCGCTGGCAATCTTTTCCAGAAGCGTCTCCCGAAAATGAGCGGGAGCGTAAAAGAACTCTACATCATCAACTGACTGAGAAATCTTCGGTAGTTGAGCAAGGTGTTGTTGATGTTTATTACGCTTAAATTTTGACAACATCACAGTGCGTTTCTTCTCTGTTCATTGAAGGGTTGTCTGTACTATGCAAACAACATAAGCGGACAATGATACCACCAGTCCCGTCCAAAGTGGGTAACATTTCCAGTAGCTTACTCGCGTTTGTCTGCTGATGTCAGACTAAGGGACAAGGCAACAATACCTTCGTCCAGCTGAATATCAACGTCAAAACCAAGTTTTCGCGCCAGGGTCACCATACCGCGATTGTTAGGCATAGTAATGCCATTAAGGCGTAACAATCCGTGATCTCGCGTATAACTGATGAGTTTTTCCAGCAGTCGTCTTCCCAGGCCCAGACCTTTAAGATCGGAGCGTACCAGCACGGCAAACTCCGCATCGACGTTATCCGGGTCAGAAATCGCACGCGTGACGCCGAGGATCTCATCACCCTTATCGGCGCGACGAACGGCAACAAACGCCATTTCTCGATCGTAGTCGATCTGGGTCATATTGGCTAAATCATCGTGGGTAAATTCGTTGATTTCGCTAAAATAGCGATAATAAAGATCCTCTTTCGTGACCTGAGAGATAAAGGCCCGCAGCTGGGGCTCATCTTCCGGCAGAATAGGGCGGAACAGGGCGCGTTCCCCATTTTTCATCTCAACCCACTCCTCCAGCTGCAGGGGATACGGGCGGATCGCAAGACGGCTCTCTCTGTCTCCTTCGAATTGCGCGATATCCAGGGTCACGTCCAGAGCCGTAAACTCATTGCCGGAGGCGAGCAGCGGATGAATGTCCAGCCGCTGGATCTCGGCACAATCCACAATCAGGTTAGAGATCTGCACCAGGAACTGACTTAGCCCGGCAATATCAAGCGGACGCAGCGCGCTCCGGCCGCGGATCTTTTTGCTTTTGATCGCCTGGATAATCAGATAACGCGCCAGGTTCATGTTCAGCGGCGGTAACGCCACCACGGCCTGTTCCTCCGGGCGCCACTCCACACCGCCTTCCCCCAGCATGATGAGCGGGCCGAAGACGGGATCGTGTTCGACCACCACCCGTAACTCCTGAGCGCCTGCGCGGTTAGCCATGCTTTGCACCAGCAAGCCGTGGATCCTTGCCTGTGGCCACGCCATTTTGACCCGGTCAAAAATGGCATCTGCGGCCTGCTGCACCTCAGCCGCCGTACGCAGGTAGAGCATCACCCCCTGAACGTCAGACTTATGCGGAATATCCGGGGAGCGCAGCTTCAGGGCAACCGGATAGCCAATCTGCTCGGCAATATGCACGGCCTCAGCGCTGTCGCTGGCGATCCAGGTCGGCAGGGTCTGCATCCCGTAGCTGCCCAGAATGGGCTGGACTTCATGCGTATCCAGCGATGTCGCGCCTTCTTCGATTGCCTGCTGCAACAGCCGGTGAACGTCGACGGTATTGGCCGTCAGATTACCGGGCAACGCTGGCGTCTCGCGGAGCTGTTTCTGGTTGCGGCGATATTCCACCATATGCATAAACGCGGTAATGGTGCCTTCCGGCGTGCGGTAGGTTGGCAGTCCGGCTTCGCTGAACAGACGTCGCGCCTCCTGCGAAGAAAACTCTCCGCACCAGTTGGTCAGCAGGGTGACATATTTGCCTCGCGGATGGTTGCGCACCGCCTCAATGAGCGCACGCGCGCTTTCGCTGCCCGGCGCGACCGCGCTGGGGGAGTGGATAATCATCAGCGCATCGAAATCCTGGCTATCCAGCAAAATGGAAATGGCCTTGATATAGCGCTCGCTGCTGGCATCATCGCGCAAATCAAGCGGATTGCCGGGCGTCACGCTGGTCGGAAGCGCGTCTTTCAGGCGCTGCAGCGTCTCTTCACTCGGCGTGGCCAGCTTGCCGAAGCGCCGCCACAGCTCATCCAGGGCGAGTGCGGCAGGGGCGGCGCCGTTACTGACAATCATTAACTTCTCGCCGCGCAACGGGCGCATATGGCTTAACGTCTCAACGGCGGAAAAAAGCTCGTGCGTATCCTGTACCCGCAGCAAACCCGCGCGCTGAATGGCGGCGTCCCAGGCGGGATCCATGCCGGAATGCGAATGCAGCAGACGCTGTGCCGCAGGGCTGCGTCCGCTTTTGATCACCAGGATCGGCTTATTGCGCGACGCGCTTCGCGACGCCGAGACAAAACGACGCGCGTCGCTGAGGTGTTCAAGATAAAGCAGGATCGCACTGGTTTTGCCGTCGCGCGCCAGAAAATCCAGCAGCTCATCAACGTCGATATCCAGGCTGTCACCGAGCGCAATGAAGTAGGAGAATCCCATTTCACGCTGCTGCGCCCAGTCGAGAATGGTGTTCGATACCGCAGCCGACTGCGAGATAAAAGCGAGCTTGCCTTTGCGGATTGGAACCGGAGAGAAGCTGGCATTCAGCCCCTGCCAGGGGGCGAGCAGGCCCAGACTGTTTGGCCCAAGAATGCGCATTTGATAGCGGCTGGCGCAGGCCAGAAGCTCGGCTTTCTGTTCAGGCGGAGACGAGAGAATAATGCAGGTTTTACAACCTTTCTTGCCGAGCGATTCCAGCAGTTCCGGATTACGTTTTGCGTTTGTACACAGTACGGCCAGATCCGGTACGAAAGGCAGGCTCTGTACATCAGGCCATGCAAGCACCCCCTGAACGGCTTTATACGCCGGTGTGACGGGCATGACGGGGCCATTAAATCCCCCGGCCAGCAGGTTGCGCATCATCAGATAGCCAGCACGATCCGGTTTCATTGATGCGCCGATGACGGCAATGGATTTAGGACGAAGTAGCGCTTCTAACCCTCGCTGGCTCATGCAGGCCTCCTGTGAATGCAAGCGACCTGATGATTTTAAACGCTTTCCGTCTCGGCTGCTGTGACGCTGCCCTTATGAACGGTTTTTCCCGCCAGATAGCGTTCCCGGAAACAGGAGAAATGGTTGCCCAGGGCGTGAGCCGCAGCGGTATCACCCGCCAGGTCCAGAAGCGCAATGGCCACTTCGGCGGTGCAGTATTGCCCGTCAGCATGCGCTTCACGCAGGCGATAGGCGGAGACGCGGGACAGATCGACAGAAATCACCGGCAGTGCGTCGAGATACGGGCTTTTACGAAACATTTTTCGCGCTTCGGTCCAGGTGCCGTCCAGCATAATAAACAGCGGTGGTTTACCGGCTGGCGGCGTCGAAAGCACCTGGCGATCGACACCTGCATATGATGCAGGGAAAACGACCATCGGTTGATAGTCCGGGCTTGCCACTAAGTCGAGCAGCGCCTGAGGGGGCTCCGTACGGGACCACTGAAATGCCGCGGTATCCGGCAGAATATCGGCAATGAGGCGACCGGTATTACTGGGCTTCATCGGCTCGGTATCAAACATGACCAGACAAAAACGGCTCTGAGCCGTACTCGGTGCCAGCGTCTCGCACAGGCAAACCTTCAGCGGCAGCAGGCAGCGCTGACAGCGGCGAATACGGTTTCCGCGCGCGAGGAAGGGGCGGGTAGCGCGCGCAAGGCGTTCGGCGCGTAATTGAAGAACAGCGTTATCAGTCATGGGCGAAATGCAGGAAAAACCCTATTTTCGCAGAGGCGAGAACGGGGCACAAGATGTGCCCCGAGAATGTTACAGCGACTCGTTTAACCAGCTTTCAAAAGGCGCTTTAGGCACCGCACCGTTGAGCATATCGAGCACTTCACCATTTTTGAAAATCATAATGGTCGGGATGCTGCGAATGCGAAAACGGGCGCTCAGTTCGGGTTCAGCCTCAGTATTGACCTTAACGAAACGTATTTTTCCGCTGCGCTCTTCGGCCACGTCTTCGAAGATCGGCGCGAAGCTCCGGCATGGGCCGCACCAGGGCGCCCAGAAATCAACCACAACAGGAAGATCGTCCTTGAGGAGTTTGTCCAGCGTAGCACCCGTCGCGTTAATGACCTCGCCATCAAACAATTCATGGCCGCAGCGTCCGCATTTCGCACCATCTTCAATCCGATCGTCCGGAATGCGGTTAAGAGCCTGACAGTTGGCACATACGGTATTCATAACTAACCTCTGATAGAGCCGTGGGACAGCGGCAAGATGCCGATAATGTTTCTAATATGTTACATATTATCAATGAGCCTGTTTGAAACAACAATGCGTTTTATTCAATGAGAACAATAGTCACAGGCTTTTGTACGAAATTATGGCTATGCGCTGGCACATCGGGTAATCTGCGCGCTTCGCGCAGCGCTGGTGGAGAAAAGCATGAACGACGAAATGAAAAATAAAAGCGGCAAGGTCAAAGTGATGTATGTCCGCAGTGATGATGACTCTGATAAACGCACCCAAAATCCGCGTACCGGAAAAGGTGGCGGGCGTCCGGCGTCTTCTCGTGCAGACGGTGGCCGTCGCCCCGCCCGCGATGACAGAAACAACCGCGGTGATGACCGCAAACGTGATGACCGCAAGCGTGACGATCGCAAACGCGATGACCGTCCACGGGATGACTTCTCACGTGATAACGCCTCCCCGTGGCGCACCGTTTCTCGTGCCCCTGGCGACGAAACGCCAGAAAAGGCCGATCACGGCGGTATCAGCGGTAAAAGCTTTATCGACCCGGAAGTGCTGCGCCGTCAGCGTGCGGAAGAGACTCGCGTGTATGGTGAGAACGCCTGCCAGGCGCTGTTCCAGAGCCGTCCTGAATGTATCGTCCGCGCCTGGTTTATTCAGAGCGTAACCCCGCGCTTTAAAGAAGCGCTGCGCTGGATGGCGGCAAACCGCAAAGCCTACCACGTGGTTGATGATGCCGAGCTGACCAAAGCATCCGGTACCGAACACCACGGCGGTGTCTGCTTCCTGATCAAAAAACGTAACGGTACGACCGTTCAGCAGTGGGTCAGTCAGGCGGATGCCGATGACTGCGTGCTGGCGCTGGAAGACGTGGGCAACCCGCATAACCTGGGCGCAATGATGCGTAGCTGCGCGCACTTTGGCGTGAAAGGCGTGCTGTTGCAGGATGCCGCGCTGCTGGAATCCGGTGCCGCGATCCGTACTGCGGAAGGCGGAGCTGAACACGTACAGCCGATCACCGGCGACAGCGTGCTGGATGCCCTTGAGCAGTTCCGTAAAGCGGGTTATTCCATCGTGACCACCTCGAGCCATGCCGGTACGCCGCTGTTTAAAGCGACGCTGCCACGCAAAATGGTGCTGGTGCTGGGTCAGGAACGCGATGGTCTGTCTGATGCGGCGCTCTCCAGTGCGGATCTGAGCGTCTCTATTGATGGGACAGGCAATGTGGAAAGTCTGAACGTATCCGTTGCGACCGGTGTACTGCTGGCCGAGTGGTGGCGTCAGAATAAGGCATAAGCCTCTTCATGTGCCGGGGCCGACCCGGCACATTCAAATACTATTCGCTCTCTGCCGGTAACACAGGCATCCAGTCAATGGGCGTTTCGCCACGTTTTTCCAGCCATTCGTTCGCCAGAACAAAATGATTACTGCCAAAGAAACCGCGATGTGCAGACAGCGGTGACGGGTGCGGCGCTTTCAACACGTGATGACGCTGACGGTCAATAATCGCCCCTTTCTTCTGCGCGTGCGATCCCCAGAGTAAAAACACGACCCCTTCACGGTGTTCGTTGATCAGGCTGATGACTTTATCGGTGAATGTCTCCCAGCCCAGGCTGGCGTGCGAGTGCGCCTGGCCGGCCCGAACGGTGAGTACCGTGTTCAATAACAGCACGCCCTGACGCGCCCAGCTTTCCAGGTAGCCATGGTTTGGTCGGGTAAACCCGGGCACGGTTCCCTCAAGCTCTTTATACATGTTGAGCAGAGAAGGGGGGATCGCCACGCCGGGACGTACGGAAAACGCCAGCCCATGCGCTTGACCCGGGCCGTGATAGGGATCCTGGCCCAGAATGACCACTTTCACATCGCTCAGTTCGGTGTAGCGAAAGGCGTTGAACACATCTTTCTGCGGCGGGTAAATCGTCTGTCCGGACTGGCGCTCAGCCGCAACGGTGCTGAGCGTATTGATAAAATAGGGCTGCTGCTTTTCTTCTGCCAGCACGTCATGCCAGGTTAAAGGTGTCGTCATCTCGCTCTCCTGCGAATTTCAATCTCTGACTAGCTTACCTGTTAAAGCCCGGTGAGCAAAATAGCACACTGAAATACGCGCTAAGTGGCTAAATTTATGTTGAAAATATGCAGGTTGAATTGAATTGGTAAGGTCGTGAAATTGATCTAAAGCAATAAATTCAAACCACACTCTTTATGTGGTTGGTGTTTTTGTTGATTTAAATCAATAAATCACCGGGGTGTGAATGATATATATACACACAAGAAACAATGGTTTTACCAATTGGCCGCGAGAGGCCGACATCAGTTAATGTAGCCTAAGGGAGGCAACACATGATTACAGGTATCCAGATTACTAAAGCTGCAAATGACGATCTGCTCAACTCTTTCTGGCTGCTGGACAGCGAGAAAAACGAAGCGCGCTGTGTCGTCGCGAAAGCGGGTTTTGCTGAAGATGAAATCGTGCCGGTGAGCAAACTGGGCGAAATCGAATACCGTGAAATTCCAATGGAAGTGAAACCGGAAGTGCGCGTGGAAGGTGGTCAGCACCTGAACGTAAACGTACTGCGTCGCGAAACGCTGATGGACGCGGTTGAGCACCCAGAAAAATACCCACAGCTGACCATTCGCGTGTCCGGCTATGCGGTACGCTTCAACTCTCTGACCCCAGAACAGCAGCGCGACGTTATCGCGCGTACCTTTACTGAAAGCCTGTAAGGCTTCAGCTACGGGGGGAATAAAAAAGCCGGGGATTTCCCCGGCTTTTTTTACTCTTCCGTTTTTGTCTCTGGTGCAGCAGAGCTTGGCTTACGGCGCTTACCAATATTTTTGGTGTCGCGGTGGCGCTGCTTCACGCGTGGTTTCTCTTTTTCTTTCTCTTTTCTCTCAGCACGTTTCGCGAGCGCTTTCTTGGACGGTTTACCCGTCATTTTTTCACTCGGCGCACGTGTGGTTGGGCGCAAGCCATCAATAACCCGCGCTTTCAGCGGCTCGTCAACATAGCGGCCAATTTTCTGCAGCAGCAGGTAGTCATGCGCTTCGACCAGTGAGATAGCAATCCCTTTGCGGCCCGCGCGGCCGGTACGGCCAATACGGTGCAGATAGGTATCGCCGCTGCGCGGCATATCGAAGTTAATGACGTGGCTGACGTCAGGGATGTCAATCCCGCGAGCGGCAACGTCTGTGGCAACCAGCACGTTAACGCGGCCATCGGTCAGGCGCTTAATGCCTTCGGTACGCTTGATCTGCGCCATCTCGCCTTCAAGATAGCAGTTGTTGATCCCGGCGTTACGCAGCATTTCTGCCAGCTCGTGCACGCGCTCGCGCTTACGGACAAACACGATTGTGCGCAGCGCATCTTCCTGCTTCAGCAGGTGTTTGAGCAATTCGACCTTGTGCTCAAGGTTGTCCGCGCGGTAGTACCACTGGTGGATCTTCTTACGCTCACGGGTGGACGGCGTCGCCGACACTTCTACCGGATCTTCCAGCAGACGCTCTGCGAAGTCTTTAATCGCTTCCCCTTCGAGGGTGGCAGAGAACAGCATCGTCTGGTTACGCCAGCGCGTTTCACCCGCAATATGCTCGATATCCTGTGCGAAGCCCATGTCCAGCATACGGTCGGCTTCGTCGAGGATCAGCGTTTCAACCGCACGGCAGTCGAAGTTCTCTTCTTTAATGTACTGCAGCAGGCGGCCCGTCGTCGCAACGACGATGTCCTGGTTTTCGCTGAACACTTCGGCGTGGTTCATATACGCAACGCCGCCGGTGATGGTCGCGATATCCAGATGGGTATTTGCCGCGAGTTCACGCGCGTGATCGGCCACCTGCATGGCCAGTTCGCGCGTCGGCGTCAGGATTAAAATACGCGGCGGGCCAGATTTTTTACGTGGAAAATCGAGCAGATGCTGCAACACAGGCAGCAAATAGGCTGCTGTCTTCCCCGTGCCGGTTGGCGCAGAACCGAGCACATCGCGGCCCTCAAGCGCAGGCGGAATGGCCGCTGCCTGAATGGCGGTCGGGCGTGTAAAGCCTTTGCTCTCAAGTGCATTGAGCAGGCTTTCATCGAGTTCAAGTTCGGAAAAAGTCGTTACAGTCATGTTCTACCTCTGTGTGGGGCGCTGATTATAGACGTTACGGCTGTAATCTTCATCTGTTTGTATGGATATCGCTTTTCGGCCACTTCGCTTTCCCCTATGCTACTCCAGTTTCACTTAGAAGGTTGCTCCGACATGTCTCAACTCAAAGCGCAGCTGCGCCGCGATGGTTTTACGTTTAAACAATTTTTTGTCGCTCACGATCGCTGTGCCATGAAGGTCGGTACGGACGGTATTTTACTGGGCGCGTGGGCGCCTGTCGCAGGGGTTAAGCGTATTCTTGATATCGGTACCGGCAGCGGGCTGGTGGCGTTAATGCTGGCGCAGCGCACGGAAGAACATGTCACCATCGATGCCGTCGAACTGGATGCGCAGGCGGCAGAGCAGGCAAGTGAAAATGTGGCCGAATCTCCCTGGGCTGCCCGCATGAAAGTGGACTGCGCCGATGTGCTCGCCTGGGCGCCTGAACAAACCGCGCGTTACGACCTGATCGTCAGCAACCCTCCCTACTATGCGCCCGGCGTTGAGTGCGGGACACCCGAGCGCGAACAGGCGCGTTATACCCGTTCCCTCGATCATAAAGCGCTGCTCACCAGTGCGGCCGAACTCATCTCCGAAGAAGGCTTTTTCTGCGTGGTCCTGCCAGAGAGTACCGGCAACACGTTCATCGGTATCGCGCAGGAGATTGGCTGGACGTTACGTCTGCGTACCGATATTTCGGATACGGAAGGCCGACTGCCACACCGCGTGCTGCTGGCGCTCTCGCCGAAAGAGGGTGAATGCTTTAACGATCGAATGGTGATCCGTGGGCCAGACCAGCGGTATTCCGAAGATTACACTGCCCTGACCCAGGCGTTTTATCTGTTTATGTAAACCTGCGGGGCGAGGATCGACGGGCCGGACTCCGCAAGCTGATCCGGATAGTCCAGCGTATAGTGCAACCCGCGGCTCTCTTTACGCATCATCGCGCAGCGAACGATCAGCTCGGCAACCTGCACCAGATTGCGCAGCTCCAGCAGATTATTCGATACGCGGAAATTGGCATAATACTCATCAATTTCCTGCTGCAGCATGGTGATGCGGCGCAGCGCGCGCTCAAGACGTTTCGTGGTGCGCACAATCCCGACGTAATCCCACATGAACAGCCGTAGCTCATGCCAGTTATGCTGGATCACGACCAGCTCGTCCGGATTTTCCACGCGGCTTTCATCCCAGGCAGGCAGGCGCTCTGTCTCGCGGGCGTAGGGCATGCGTTTGGTGATGTCTTCTGCGGCCGACCAGCCGTAGACCAGGCACTCAAGCAGCGAGTTAGACGCCATACGGTTCGCGCCATGAAGCCCGGTATAGCTGACCTCACCGATAGCATACAGGCCATCGACATCGGTACGCCCATGATCGTCAACCATCACCCCACCGCAGGTATAGTGGGCGGCTGGCACAATTGGCACCGGATCGCGCGTTAAATCGATGCCAAGGTTGAGCAGCTTTTCGTAAATCATCGGGAAGTGCTGGCGAATAAACTCTGCAGGTTTGTGGCTGATATCAAGATACATGCAATCCACGCCAAGACGCTTCATTTCATGGTCGATGGCGCGGGCAACGATATCGCGCGGGGCCAGTTCGCCACGGGCGTCAAAGTCCGGCATAAAGCGGGTGCCGTCAGGGCGTTTCAGATAGGCGCCTTCGCCGCGCAGGGCTTCCGTCAGCAGGAAGTTGCGTGCCTGAGGATGGAACAGGGCGGTTGGGTGAAACTGATTGAACTCAAGGTTCGCCACCCGGCAGCCGGCGCGCCAGGCCATCGCGATACCGTCTCCGGAAGCAATGTCCGGGTTCGTGGTGTACTGATACACTTTAGAGGCACCGCCCGTGGCCAGCACTACAGCTTTCGCCTGGCAAGTTTCCACCTTCTCTTTATTGCGGTTCCAGACCCAGGCGCCCACCACGCGACGCGTGCCCGGCAGGCCAATCTTGTCGGAGATAATCAGGTCAACGGCGTTACTTCGTTCAAGCACCCGAATATTAGGATGGCTCAGCGCCTTGCCGACCAGCGTGGTCTCCACTTCTTTCCCGGTGGCATCCGCTGCGTGCAGGATGCGGCGGTGGCTATGACCGCCTTCGCGCGTCAGGTGGTAGCTCTCTTCACCGTTGGGTTGAACCTGCGTATCGAATAAGACGCCCTGGTCGATGAGCCACTGCACGCAATGGCGGGCATTGCTGGCGACAAACTCTGCGGCGTGCGCATCCACGATCCCGGCCCCGGCAATCAGCGTATCGTCGACGTGGGAGGCAATGCTGTCTGTCTCATCAAACACGGCGGCAATCCCGCCCTGGGCATAAAACGTGGAACCCTCGCTTATCGGCCCTTTACTCAGAACGATAACGTTTTGATGCTCGGCCAGGCGCAGCGCCAGAGAGAGACCGGCAGCGCCGCTGCCGATGATCAGTACATCACAATGGAGTTCAGGTGTTGTGTTCATGATTGTTGTTTAATTTACTAAACAGTGTTGGGCCAGAATAGCACCTGAATGCGATTTATCGCACGTTTTTTTTAATGGCTGTTGCAATGACTAAACGCGTAAGCAGAGGTAAACGGAGGGTAAATGAGTGAAATTATTTTGCGAAGCAGATCGTTAGCGTCAGATTTTGTGATGAAATAAAGACTGGGTTGCGTTACTCTTCTGGCGGGAAAAAGATGTTTCTTGTCAGAAAGTGGTGCGTATCGTGAACAGACTTATAATGAGAGAAAATGAACAGTCTGCGGCGCGATGAACAAAAACAAAGGCGTTACGGAACTTATTGAAGATCAGACGCTCTAATTCGGTGCTTGCTCAAAGTGCGGTATTTTTAGAGTGGCGTTTCGATAACGCGTGGAATTTAGGTTTGGGGAGACATTACCTCGGATGAGCGAGCAGTTAACGGACCAGGTCCTGGTTGAACGGGTCCAGAAGGGAGATCAGAAAGCCTTTAACTTACTGGTGGTGCGCTACCAGCATAAGGTGGCGAGCCTGGTTTCCCGCTATGTACCGTCAGGCGATGTGCCTGATGTGGTGCAAGAGTCTTTTATTAAGGCCTATCGCGCGCTGGATTCGTTCCGGGGAGATAGTGCTTTTTATACCTGGCTGTACCGTATTGCGGTCAATACGGCAAAGAATTATCTGGTCGCTCAGGGCCGTCGTCCGCCTTCTAGTGATGTGGACGCAATCGACGCCGAAAACTTCGAAAGTGGCGGCGCATTGAAAGAAATTTCGAACCCTGAGAACTTAATGTTGTCAGAAGAACTGAGACAAATCGTTTTTCGCACGATCGAGTCGCTCCCGGAAGATTTACGCATGGCAATTACGTTACGGGAGCTGGATGGTCTGAGCTATGAAGAGATAGCCGCTATCATGGATTGTCCGGTCGGCACGGTACGTTCACGAATTTTCCGTGCGCGAGAAGCTATTGATAATAAAGTTCAACCGCTTATCAGGCGTTGACGATAGCGGGATACTGGAAAAGGTATTAGGCATGCAGAAAGAAAAACTTTCCGCTTTAATGGATGGTGAAACGGTGGATAGTGAGCTGCTCAACGAGCTGTCTCATTCTCCCGAAATGCAAGAGACCTGGGAGAGTTACCATCTCATCCGTGACACCCTTCGCGGTGACACCGGCGAGGTTCTCCATTTCGATATCTCAGCCCGCGTCATGGCGGCGATTGAGAATGAGCCTGTTCATCAGACCACTCCGCTGATTCCTGAAGCTCAACCCGCGCCTCACCAGTGGCAGAAAATGCCATTCTGGCAAAAGGTGCGTCCGTGGGCCAGCCAGCTTACCCAAATGGGTGTGGCTGCATGCGTATCGCTTGCAGTTATCGTTGGCGTCCAGCACTATAATACTCAGTCTGAAACTAATCAGCAGCCAGAAGCGCCAGTGTTTAACACACTGCCGATGATGGGCAAAGCCAGCCCGGTAAGCCTGGGCGTACCGGCTGATGCTTCCGCCAGCGGCGGTCAGCAACAGCAGGTTCAGGAGCAGCGCCGTCGCATTAATGCGATGTTGCAGGATTACGAGTTGCAGCGTCGTCTGCACTCTGAACAGCTTCAGTTTGAGCAGGCGCAGACACAGCAAGCTGCTGTGCAGGTGCCCGGAAACCAAACTTTAGGAACGCAATCGCAGTAATGAAGCAACTTTGGTTCGCCATGTCTCTGATGGCGGGTAGCCTGTTCTTCTCTGCCAACGCCTCGGCTGATGTATCATCCGGGGCGTTGTTGCAGCAAATGAATCTGGCCAGCCAGTCACTCAACTACGAGTTGGCATTTATCAGCATCAATAAGCAGGGCGTCGAGTCGTTACGCTATCGCCATGCCCGTCTTGATAACCAGCCGCTCGCCCAGCTTTTACAGATGGATGGCCCGCGTCGGGAAGTTGTCCAGCGTGGTAACGAAATCAGCTATTTCGAGCCCGGCCTGGAGCCTTTCACGCTGAATGGCGACTATATCGTTGATTCTCTGCCGTCACTCATTTACACCGACTTCAAACGGCTGGCCCCTTACTACGATTTTATCTCGGTAGGGCGTACGCGTATTGCGGACAGACTGTGTGAGGTGATCCGCGTTGTCGCCCGGGATGGAACGCGCTACAGCTATATTGTCTGGATCGACGCGGAAACCAAACTCCCCATGCGTGTAGACCTGCTTGACCGTGACGGTGAAACGCTGGAACAGTTCCGCGTTATCTCCTTCAGCGTGAACAATCAGGTTGGCAACAGCATGCAGAATCTGGCTAAGGCCAGCCTGCCGCCGCTGCTTTCCGTTCCGGCAGGCGATTCCGTTAATTTCAACTGGGTACCTGCCTGGATCCCACAAGGGTTTAGCGAAGTGTCCAGCAGCCGTCGTCAACTGCCAACGATTGAAACGCCGGTGGAATCGCGCCTCTATTCCGATGGTTTGTTCAGCTTCTCGGTGAATATCAATCGCGCAACGGCAAACAGCGCCGAACAAATGCTGCGTACCGGGCGCCGTACGGTGAGCACAACGGTACGCGATAACGCAGAGATCACCATTGTAGGTGAACTTCCTCCGCAAACGGCGAAGCGCATCTCCGACAGCATTAAATTCAGGGCCGCACAATGATCAAAGAGTGGGCGACGGTAGTCTCGTGGCAAAACGGCATTGCGCTGGTGAGCTGCGATGTAAAAGCCTCATGCAATAGCTGCGCATCCCGAGCCGGTTGCGGTAGCCGCGTGCTGAATAAGCTCGGGCCGCAAACATCGCACACGATTTCTGTGCCAAGCGAACAGCCGCTGATGGCCGGGCAGAAGGTTGAACTGGGCATCGCGGAAGGCAGTCTGCTCAGCTCCGCCATGCTGGTCTATCTCTCTCCGCTGATCGGGCTGTTTATTATGGGCGGCGTTTTCCAGATGCTGTTTGGCACCGACGGAGCCGCCATGTGCGGTGCCGCATTAGGTGGTCTGGGGGGATTCTGGCTTGCCAAAGGCCTCTCCCCGACGCTTGCCGCGCGCGAGGAGTGGCAGCCTGTTATTCTCAGCGTTGGGCTGGCACCAGACCAGCTTCGCGTAGAGACGCTCTCTTCTGAGGCCCGGTGATTCATCGGGCTTTATCATTTTTACGTCTTAAAACAGAAAACGTCCTTTCTTCACGCTATACCTGGCGCTAAGTCCATTTCCAGGTAGCGGAGATGTAGTGTAGAATGCTGCGTTTTCGCACTGAAAAACGTCAGGCTAAGAACAGCGGCCTCCAGGAATTCGTAAGGCATAATTATTTAACTATATGAAGAACATACGTAACTTTTCGATCATTGCTCACATTGACCACGGTAAGTCGACGCTGTCTGACCGTATTATCCAGATTTGCGGTGGCCTGTCTGATCGTGAAATGGAAGCCCAGGTTCTGGACTCCATGGACCTGGAACGCGAACGCGGTATCACCATCAAAGCGCAGAGCGTCACGCTGGATTACAAGGCGGCTGATGGCGAAACCTATCAGCTGAACTTTATCGACACCCCAGGCCACGTTGACTTCTCCTATGAGGTTTCACGCTCGCTCGCGGCCTGTGAAGGCGCGCTGCTGGTAGTCGATGCCGGGCAGGGCGTAGAAGCCCAGACCCTGGCAAACTGCTACACCGCGATGGAAATGGACCTCGAAGTTGTGCCGGTTCTGAACAAGATTGACCTGCCAGCCGCCGATCCTGAGCGCGTCGCGGAAGAGATTGAAGATATTGTCGGCATTGACGCGACCGATGCCGTGCGCTGCTCTGCTAAAACCGGTGTCGGCGTGACCGACGTGCTGGAACGCCTGGTGCGTGATATTCCGGCCCCGGAAGGCGATCCGGATGCCCCGCTGCAGGCGCTGATTATCGACTCCTGGTTCGATAACTATCTGGGCGTTGTCTCCCTGGTGCGTATTAAAAACGGCACCATGCGCAAAGGCGACAAAATCAAGGTTATGAGTACCGGACAGGTCTACAACGCCGACCGTCTGGGTATCTTCACGCCAAAACAGGTTGACCGTACCGAGCTGACATGCGGCGAGGTAGGCTGGCTGGTATGCGCCATCAAAGACATCCTCGGTGCGCCGGTGGGCGATACCCTGACCGGTGCGCGTAACCCGGCAGAAAAAGCGCTGCCAGGCTTTAAAAAGGTGAAGCCGCAGGTTTACGCGGGCCTGTTCCCGGTCAGCTCTGACGACTATGAAAACTTCCGTGATGCGCTTGGCAAGCTGAGCCTGAACGATGCGTCCCTGTTCTACGAGCCAGAAAGCTCAACGGCGCTGGGCTTCGGCTTCCGCTGCGGCTTCCTCGGCCTGCTGCACATGGAGATTATTCAGGAACGTCTGGAGCGTGAATACGATCTGGACCTGATCACCACCGCGCCGACGGTAGTGTATGAAGTTGAAACCACCTCGAAAGAAGTGATCTACGTCGACAGCCCGTCCAAGCTGCCACCGCTGAACAATATTCACGAGCTGCGTGAGCCTATTGCCGAATGTCACATGCTGCTGCCGCAGGAATTCCTGGGTAACGTCATTACGCTGTGCATTGAGAAGCGCGGCGTGCAGACCAACATGGTTTACCACGGTAACCAGGTCGCGCTGACCTACGAAATCCCGATGGCGGAAGTGGTACTCGACTTCTTCGACCGTCTGAAGTCCACCTCCCGAGGCTATGCGTCACTGGATTACAACTTCAAACGCTTCCAGGCCTCCAACATGGTGCGTGTGGACGTGCTGATCAACGGCGAGCGTGTGGATGCGCTGGCGCTGATCACCCACAACGACAATGCGCCATACCGTGGTCGCGAGCTGGTTGAGAAGATGAAAGATCTGATCCCGCGTCAGCAGTTCGATATTGCGATTCAGGCGGCCATCGGCAACCATATTATCGCGCGTTCCACCGTGAAACAGCTGCGTAAAAACGTTCTGGCGAAGTGCTATGGCGGTGACGTCAGCCGTAAGAAAAAGCTGCTCCAGAAGCAGAAAGAAGGTAAGAAGCGTATGAAGCAGGTCGGTAACGTCGAGCTGCCGCAGGAAGCATTCCTTGCCATCCTTCATGTTGGTAAAGACGGCAAATAACCCTAAGGAGTTGGCATGGCGAACATGTTTGCCCTGATCCTGGTCATTGCTACCCTGGTGACGGGTCTGCTGTGGTGTCTGGATAAGTTTATCTTCGCCCCAAAACGTCGTGAACGTCAGGCTGCCGCACAGGCAGCCACAGGCGATGGTATTGACGCGAAAACCCTGAAGAAAGTCGGTCCGAAACCGGGCTGGCTGGAAACGGGCGCCTCGGTGTTTCCGGTGCTGGCGATTGTGCTGGTGGTACGTTCGTTTATTTACGAACCGTTCCAGATCCCATCAGGTTCAATGATGCCAACGCTGCTGATTGGTGATTTTATTCTGGTAGAGAAGTTTGCCTACGGCATTAAAGATCCTATTTACCAGAAAACGCTGATCGAAACCGGTCATCCGAAACGTGGCGACATCGTGGTGTTCAAATATCCGGAAGATCCGCGCCTGGACTACATCAAGCGTGCGGTAGGTCTGCCGGGTGACAAAGTGACTTACGATCCGGTTGCGAAAGAAGTCACCGTTCAGCCAGGCTGCAGTTCCGGTACCGCATGTGAAAACGCGCTGCCAATCACCTACTCAAACGTGGAGCCAAGTGATTTTGTGCAGACCTTTGCCCGCCACAACGGCGGTGAAGCGACCAGCGGATTCTTCCAGGTACCGAAAGGCGAAACCAAAGATAACGGTATCCGTCTGGTTGAGCGCAAAGAGACGCTGGGCGACGTGACGCACCGGATCCTCACCGTGCCAATCGCGCAGGATCAACTGGGTATGTACTATCGTCAGCCGGGCCAGCAGCTGGCAAGCTGGATTGTACCGCCGGGCCATTATTTCATGATGGGTGACAACCGCGATAATTCTGCTGACAGCCGTTACTGGGGCTTTGTGCCGGAAGCGAACCTCGTCGGTAAAGCGACCGCAATCTGGATGAGTTTTGAGAAGCAGGAAGGCGAATGGCCGACCGGCGTACGCCTGAATCGTATTGGCGGAATCCATTAATTCTCACTAAATGAACGTGTAGCCGCTAATTAAAGCGGCTACACGAATTATTTCACCGATAAATCTCTTCGAACTAACGACATCCCCTGTCGTTGTGTATAGAATATTCCCCCGAAGTTTAAGGTTGGCCCTGCAAGGGTGCCACGGCACACGAAACCGCGTTGGTTTTCTCAGGTCGGTTTCGTGTGCTGCATTTTTGACGCATTCATTTATTGGTATCGCATGAACCCCATCGTAATTAATCGGCTTCAACGGAAGCTGGGCTACACTTTTCATCATCAGGAGTTGTTGCAACAGGCATTAACCCACCGCAGTGCCAGCAGCAAACATAATGAGCGTCTCGAGTTTTTAGGCGACTCTATTTTAAGTTTCGTGATTGCGAATGCGCTTTATCATCGTTTCCCGCGTGTGGATGAAGGGGATATGAGCCGCATGCGCGCCACGCTGGTTCGGGGTAATACCCTTGCGGAAATCGCGCGCGAATTTGAACTGGGCGAATGTCTGCGTCTTGGGCCGGGTGAACTGAAAAGCGGCGGCTTCCGTCGTGAATCTATTCTTGCCGATACGGTCGAAGCATTAATTGGTGGTGTGTTCCTGGACAGCGATATCCAGACCGTCGAAAAGCTGATCCTGAACTGGTATCAGACCCGTCTGGACGAAATCAGCCCGGGCGATAAACAGAAAGATCCCAAAACGCGCCTGCAGGAATATTTGCAGGGTCGTCATCTGCCGCTGCCATCTTATCTGGTGGTGCAGGTTCGTGGCGAAGCGCACGATCAGGAATTTACCATCCATTGCCAGGTCAGTGGCCTGAGTGAACCGGTGGTGGGCACAGGTTCAAGCCGTCGTAAGGCTGAACAGGCTGCCGCCGAACAGGCGTTAAAAATGCTGGAGCTGGAATGAGCGAAGACAAGACCTATTGCGGATTTATTGCCATCGTCGGACGTCCGAACGTTGGCAAATCTACTCTGCTGAATAATCTGCTTGGGCAGAAAATTTCCATCACCTCGCGTAAGGCGCAGACCACGCGTCACCGCATCGTCGGTATCCATACTGAAGGCGCGTATCAGGCGATCTACGTCGATACCCCGGGCCTGCACATGGAAGAGAAGCGTGCTATCAACCGTCTGATGAACAAGGCGGCGAGTAGCTCGATTGGCGACGTGGAGCTGGTGATTTTCGTTGTGGAAGGCACCCGCTGGACGCCGGACGACGAGATGGTGCTGAACAAGCTGCGCGACGGCAAAACGCCGGTCATCCTCGCCGTCAACAAAGTTGACAACGTGCAGGAAAAGGCCGATCTGCTGCCGCATCTGCAGTGGCTCGGTAGCCAGATGAACTTCCTTGATATCGTCCCGCTGTCTGCGGAGACGGGGCTGAACGTGGACACCATCGCGGGCATCGTGCGTAAGCACCTCCCGGAAGCGATTCACCACTTCCCGGAAGAGTACATCACCGATCGTTCTCAGCGCTTTATGGCGTCTGAAATCATCCGTGAAAAGCTGATGCGTTTCCTGGGTGCTGAACTGCCGTACTCTGTGACGGTGGAGATCGAGCGTTTCCAGAGCAACGAGCGTGGCGGCTACGATATCAACGGTCTGATCCTCGTTGAGCGCGAAGGGCAGAAGAAGATGGTGATCGGCAACAAAGGCGCCAAGATCAAAACCATCGGCATTGAAGCCCGTAAGGACATGCAGGAGATGTTCGAAGCGCCGGTTCACCTCGAACTGTGGGTGAAAGTGAAATCTGGCTGGGCCGATGATGAGCGTGCTCTGCGCAGCCTCGGTTACGGCGAAGACCAGTAACGCAAGACGACGAGCATATGGATGGATGGCAGCGCGCCTTTGTCCTGCATAGTCGTCCCTGGAGCGAAACCAGCCTGATGCTGGACGTCTTCACGGAAGAGTCGGGCCGCGTGCGCCTTGTTGCAAAAGGCGCACGTTCCAAACGTTCTAACCTGAAAGGCGCCTTACAGCCTTTCACGCCGCTGCTGGTACGTTTTGGTGGGCGAGGGGAAGTTAAAACCCTGCGCAGCGCCGAAGCCGTCTCCCTGGCGCTTCCTCTCTCGGGCATCACGCTCTACAGCGGCCTGTATGTCAATGAACTCATCTCACGCGTTCTTGAACATGAGACGCGCTTCTCTGAACTTTTCTTTGATTATCTGCACTGTATCCAGGCGCTGGCTGGCGCAACCGGCACGCCCGAGCCTGCGCTGCGGCGTTTTGAACTGGCGCTGCTGGGCCATCTTGGGTACGGGGTCGATTTTCTGCACTGTGCGGGCAGCGGTGACGAAGTGGAAGACAACATGACCTACCGCTACCGAGAAGAAAAGGGCTTTATTGCCAGCATCGTGATCGACAACAGCACCTTTACCGGGCGCCAGCTCCGGGCGCTGTATGAGCGCGAGTTTCCCGATCAGGATACCCTGCGCGCAGCAAAACGCTTTACCCGGATTGCCCTCAAGCCGTATCTTGGCGGTAAGCCCTTAAAGAGCCGCGAATTATTCAGGCAGTTTGTGCCGAAACGTTAGACTACAGAATCGAAAAGAAAACCGAGGATTGTCATGGCTGAATTACTGTTAGGCGTCAACATCGATCATATCGCCACGCTGCGTAATGCGCGCGGCACGGCGTATCCCGATCCGGTTCAGGCGGCGTTTATCGCTGAACAGGCTGGCGCCGACGGCATTACCGTTCATCTGCGTGAAGACCGTCGCCATATCACCGACCGCGACGTGCGCATTCTGCGCCAGACGCTGGATACCCGTATGAATCTGGAGATGGCGGTCACCGAAGAGATGCTGGCGATTGCCTGTGAGACCCAGCCGCACTTCTGCTGCCTGGTGCCGGAAAAACGCCAGGAAGTGACGACCGAAGGCGGTCTGGATGTGGCCGGTCAGCTCGACAAAATGCGCGATGCCTGCAAGCGCCTGGCGGATGCCGGTATCCTGGTTTCGCTGTTTATTGACGCCGATTTCACCCAGATTAAAGCGGCAGCCGACGTGGGCGCGCCGTATATCGAAATTCACACCGGCTGCTATGCCGATGCCAAAAATGATGAAGAGCAGGCGAAAGAGCTGGAGCGTATTGCTAAAGCGGCCACCTACGCGGCGAGCCTGGGTCTGAAGGTCAATGCCGGTCACGGCCTGACCTACCATAACGTGAAGCCCATTGCCGCCATCCCGGAAATGCACGAGCTGAACATCGGTCACGCGATTATTGGCCGTGCGGTGATGAGCGGCCTGAAAGAGGCGGTCTCAGAGATGAAACGCCTGATGCAGGAAGCGCGTCAGTAATGGCCATTCTGGGCTTAGGCACCGATATCGTTGAAATAGCCCGCATTGAAGCGGTGATTGCCCGGAGCGGCGATCGCCTCGCAAGACGCGTGCTGAGCGATAACGAATGGGCCATCTGGGAAGCGCATCAGCAGCCTGTGCGTTTCCTGGCGAAGCGCTTTGCGGTAAAAGAGGCGGCCGCCAAAGCCTTCGGAACCGGCATTCGTAACGGTCTGGCGTTCAACCAGTTTGAAGTGTTTAACGATGAGCTGGGTAAGCCAAGCCTGCGCTTATGGGGCGAGGCGCAAAAGCTGGCCGAGAAGCTGGGCGTGAATCACGTGCACGTGACGATCGCCGATGAGCGCCACTATGCCAGCGCAACGGTGATCATCGAAAGTTAAAGTTTGTCCGCGTGGTGCATCAGGACAAACTTATCCCACAGCTGCTCTTCGCTCTCGACGTGTGCCGGATCCTTCAGGATGGTATTGGGGATCGGGCACACTTTCTGACAGGTCGGCGTTTCATAGTGGCCGATGCATTCGGTGCAGCGGTCGCTGTTAATCTCATAAATGCTGTCGCCCATCGAAATGGCCTGGTTCGGGCATTCGGGCTCGCACATATCGCAATTAATGCATTTTTTGGTAATTAACAGCGCCATCAGGAAATTCTCAGAAACAACACAAACTGGGCGGGCATTATACGCGTCAAACCAGTTTCTTTACCAGTTCTTCGCTGTGGCGAATGCGCTCGGGCGCACGCTCCAGATCCTGCTGCACCAGCGCCATAAACAGCAGGTCCGTCAGCATCATCTGTGCGCTGGTGGACGAGATAGCCGCGCTGCGCGTGGCCTGCTCCTCGGCAATGGTATATAAACAGCGCGTGGCCCGCTGCTGCAGGGCATTCGGCGTAAAACCGGTGATCGCCAGAATTTTACCGCCGACGCGCAGGACCTCATCGGTGGCCATGTTGATCTCGCGGCGCTCGCCGGAATAGGAGATCGCCAGCAGCAGATCGTCAGGATCCATCGCCTGTACGGTCGCCAGCAGGGCGTGCATATCCTGCTCGACGATGGCGTTAAGGCCAATTTTTGTCAGCTTCCAGCCAAAGTTACGCGCCACAAGTCCGGACGCGCCGATGCCGGTCAGAATGATTCGCCGCGCGCCGCGCAGCATCGCCACGCTCTCCAGCAGCTTCTCTTCCGTATTCACATCGAGCGTCGCATGCATGGCCGCCACGTTCTCTTTGATCAGCTTTTCGCCGACCAGCCGCATCGGATCGTCTCCGCGGATCTGATTATGCACCGGCATGGACTGCGGATTGGGGTTACTGACCAGCGCTTCACTGATCGCCAGCTTGAGGGCGGGGAATCCCTTAAAGCCAATCTTCTGCGCAAATTTCACCACGCTGGACTGGCTCACCCCGGCTTCACTCGCCAGCTGCTGCGAGCTGAGATGGCGCGCGTGATCGGGTTGAGAAAGCAGAAAATCCGCCAGCCTCTTGTCGCTTTGGGCAAAGCCTGCGTAGCGCTGGCGAATGCGAATTAAACAGTTCATACGGTCTCCTGGCGAAAATGTGATTATCTGCGCAAATACGGATTTTGCTCGCCTGAATGAATTTTATATTCCATTATAGTGTGATTATTATGAATTAAAAATTCTTGAGGTACAAAAATGAATCTTGGCTCACTTGTTTCTGAAACGCGTAACCCGCAAACCATGGATCTGGATGCGCTCTCCACCCTGGAGCTGGTTAACCGCTTTAATCAACAGGATACGCTGGTCGCGCAGGCAGTGAAAGAGACATTACCTGAGGTGGCGAAAGCGGTAGATGCGGCGGCGGAAGCCCTCAAGGCCGGTGGACGCATTATTTACATGGGGGCGGGGACCAGCGGGCGTCTTGGGGTCCTGGACGCGTCAGAATGTCCGCCAACCTTTGGGGTGCCGCATGGTCTGGTGGTTGGGCTGATTGCCGGTGGACCCGGTGCGCTGTTGAAAGCCGTTGAAGGAGCGGAAGATAACAAACAGCTGGGCGAGGATGACCTGAAGGCGCTGAATCTGACGGCGAAGGATCTGGTGGTCGGGCTGGCGGCATCCGGGCGCACGCCGTACGTCATTGGCGGGCTGGAATACGCTAACCAGACCGGCTGCACGACGGTCGCCATCTCCTGTAACCCAGGCTCACCGATTGCACAGGTGGCCGCTATCGCTATCTCTCCGGTGGTCGGGCCGGAAGCGCTCACCGGCTCCACGCGCCTGAAATCCGGGACCGCGCAAAAGCTGGTGCTCAATATGATCTCCACCGGCGCGATGGTGAAGTTCGGCAAGGTGTATCAGAACCTGATGGTGGATATGCAGGCCACCAACGTCAAGCTGGTGGACAGAGCCTGCCGCATGGTGATGGAGGCGACGGGCGCAGGCCGTGAAGAGGCGGAAGCGGTGCTCAAACAGACCGATCACGATGTTAAGCCTGCCATTCTGATGATCTTAAGCGGGCTGGATGCGGCGAGCGCGAGAGCCAAACTCGATGCGCATAACGGCTTCTTACGGGCGGCATTAGAAAACTAACAGAGGCGTGTATGGACAAAACAGCAGCGCTCGCCAGCGGTATCCTGCAGGGGATCGGTGGGGAAAAAAATATTCAGCGTCTCGAAAACTGCATGACGCGGGTACGCGTCGAGGTGCATAACGACGACCAGCTTGACGTGCCACGTCTGAAGCAACTTTCCGGCGTCAGCGGCTACGTGAAACAGGGTCAGCAGCATCAGCTGATCGTCGGCCCGGGGAAAGCGGCGCAGGTTGTCGATGCCATGCGGGCGCTGATGGGCGTTAGCGCGAGCGTGTCGATTGATGATGCTGAGCGCACCAAGGCACAGGTGAAGGCCAAATATAAAGCCCCGATGAGCGACGCGCTGCGACAGCTCGCAAACGTCTTCATTCCGCTGATCCCGGCGTTTATTGCTTCGGGCCTGATCACCGGGATCATCAATATCCTCAAGCGACCGGATATTGTGGGGGATTTCGCCACGCAGTATCCGAACCTGCTGGGGATTCTCGGGATCTTCGGCAGCGCGGTGTTCGCCATTATGAACATTCTGGTCGGGGTCAATACCGCGAAGGTGTTTGGCGGATCGCTGGCGATGGGCGGCGTGATGGCGGGCATCTTGTCCAGCCCGCAGCTGGCGCAGATCACGCTGTTTGGTGAGGCGCTCCAGCCCGGCCGCGGCGGGGTGATTGCGGTGCTGCTGGTGGTCATCCTGATGTGCTGGATTGAGAAAAGGCTGCGCGCGGTTCTGCCAGGCTCGATTGAGCTGATTCTCAACCCGCTGCTGACTACGCTGATTACCGGTAGCGTAGCGATTGTCGCCCTCCAGCCGTTAGGCGGGTGGATCTCTGAAGCCATCGCCCACGGTGCGTCGCTGGCGATTGACCGCGGCGGCCTGTTAGTGGGCGCGGTGCTGTCGGGTACTTTCCTGCCGCTGGTGCTGACCGGCCTGCATCAGGGGCTGGTACCGATCCACGTCGAGCTGGTGCAAGCGCACGGCTATAACGCGCTTCTGCCAATTCTGTCGATGGCGGGGGTGGGGCAGGTCGGTGCGGCGATTGCGGTACTGATGAAAACCCGCAACGCGCGTCTGAAAAAGGTGATTAAAGGCGCACTCCCGGTCGGCCTGCTCGGTATTGGCGAGCCGCTGATTTTTGGCGTCACGCTGCCGCTGGGTAAACCGTTCCTCGCGGCCTGTCTGGGCGGCGCGGTAGGCGGGGCGCTGATCAGCTACTGGAAGGTCGCAACCGTTATTACCTTTGGCATTTCGGGTTTACCGCTGGCATTAACCATCGTGACCGGAAAAGTGATGCTCTATCTGTTAGGCTATTTAGTAGCGGTGATCGCCGGGTTCCTGTTTACCTGGCTATTAGGATTCAACGACCCAGAGGAGTAAGGTTTGGCAAATCACGCGCGTCGCGTTGTCTTTTTCGACCTGGATGGCACGCTGCATCAGCAGGATATGTTTGGTACGTTTATGCGTTACCTGCTGCGGCGTCTACCTCTGAATGCGCTGCTCGTGCTACCGCTCTTACCGGCGATCGGTATCGCGCTGCTGGTGAAAGGCCGTGCGGCGCGATGGCCGATGAGCCTGCTGCTGTGGGGATGTACGTTTGGGCACAGCGAAGCGCGGCTTAAACAGCTGGAGCAGGATTTTGCGCACTGGTTTCGCGGCCACGTTGCCGCCTTTCCGGTGGTGCAGGCGCGCCTGACCGGCTATCTCGACGCGAATGATGCGGACATCTGGCTGATTACCGGCTCCCCGCAGACGCTGGTGGAGCAAGTCTATTTTGATACCCCCTGGCTTCCGCGCGTGAATCTTATTGCCACGCAAATTGCCCGCGGCTACGGCGGTTGGGTGCTGACGATGCGCTGCCTGGGGCATGAAAAAGTGGTCCAGCTGGAGAAACGCATCGGTACGCCGCTGCGCCTGTACAGCGGCTACAGCGACAGTAAACAGGACAACCCGCTGCTCTATTTTTGCCAGCATCGCTGGCGCGTTACGCCATCAGGTGAACTCCAGCAACTCGAATAGTCTTATCCATAATCGGCGTGTATAATGCGCCCCGCTTTTCGACTGGAGTATCAACCGTTGTCCAACCCTGAACTCGACCATGAATACTGGATGCGCCATGCGCTGACGCTGGCTCAGCGTGCCTGGGACGAGGGCGAAGTGCCCGTGGGCGCCGTGCTGGTCCACAATAACCAGGTGATTGGTGAAGGGTGGAACCGCCCCATTGGCCGCCACGATCCTACCGCGCACGCCGAAATCATGGCGCTTCGTCAGGGCGGTCTGGTGCTGCAAAACTATCGCCTGCTTGATACCACGCTGTATGTGACGCTTGAGCCGTGCGTGATGTGTTCCGGGGCGATGGTGCACAGCCGGATCGGGACTTTAGTCTTCGGTGCGCGGGATGAAAAAACCGGCGCGGCCGGTTCACTGATGGACGTGCTGGGTCACCCGGGGATGAACCACCAGGTGAAGACTATCGGCGGGGTGCTTGCACCAGAGTGTTCGGGGCTATTAAGCGATTTCTTTCGAATGCGCCGTCAGCAGAAAAAGCAGCAAAAGGCAGAATTGAAGCCGTCGGCCGATTAAGCTCGTCCGGCGCCACGACAGGGTAGCTTTGGGCCAGCTGTTTGGCCTCTGTCGCCTCTTTTTCTTTCTCCAGCAGATACCCGACCAGGCTAATCTGATATTTACGGATATTTTCCACGTAGGCGTAGGCTTCATGCCCGCGCGCGTAGCCGTACGTCAGCTTGTTATACCATGGCTTCTGGCTCAGCAGCGGCAGCCGCTGCTTTACGTCTGACCAGCTGTCCGGGTTGCCTTTCGTTTTGGCCGTCAGCGCTCGCGCATCCAGCATATGCGCATAGCCCATATTGTAGGCCGCCAGCGCGAACCAGATCCGCTCCTCTTCCGGCACCGTTTCCGGGACTTTGGCCATCATATCCTGCAGGTAGCGCGCGCCGCCGCTGATGCTCTGTTCCGCATCGGTACGGTCATTGACGCCCAGGCTCAGCGCGGTATTTTTGGTTAACATCATCAAACCACGTACGCCAGTCGGAGACGTGGCCTGGGTATCCCAGTGGGATTCCTGATACGAAATAGCCGCCAGCAGTTTCCAGTCAATTTCCTGGGCGTATTTTTCGAACAGCGGCTGCAGGTCCGGCAGGACGCTGTCTACCGCACGCAGGAAGCTGCGGGTGTCAACGTAGTCAAAGTCATCACCATGCCCGAGGTACTTCTCCTCCAGGCGCGCCAGCGTACCGTCTTCATTCATGGTGTTGAAGAAATCGAGCATCGCGGCAGAGAGGGTCTGATCGTCATCGAGCTGAGTAAACCAGGTCACAGGCTGCTCGTCCGTGACGTCCAGCGCCACGGCGATTTCAGGATGCACCCGCTGGAACAGGCTGATCGCGACCGAATCGGCGATGGTGTAGGGGACTTTCTGATCTTTTACCTGCTCCAGCAGCTCCGTCGTGCCGAGTTTCGCATCCACCGTCCAGCTCAGGTCCGGATATTTCTTCTCCTTGAGCTCGCGCAGATCGTCAATTACCACGTGACCGGGGGCAATCGTCAGCTGCCGATCGTTAATCGAGGCCAGCGAGCGCGGGCGCAGGCTCCCGACGCGATAAACCAGCTGCTGCGAAACGGAGTAGTACGTCGGGCCTGGCTGGTAGTTTTTGCTGCGCTCGCTGTTATACACCAGCCCGGCGGCAAGCATGTCGGCATCGTCGTTATCGAGGTCATCAAACAGCTGGTTGATATTCTGGCGGACGGTGATTTTTAGCTTCACGCCAAGATAATCGGCGAACTGTTGTGCCAGTTCATAATCCAGACCAATGATTTTGCCGTTGATGTCGCTGTAAATCAGCGGAGAGTTAAGGGTACTGACGCGCAATTCCCCCCGCTCCTGAATGGCGGCGATACGGTTTTCGGCTTTGCCGATCCAGGGGAGGGAAGGCCAGAGGGCCACTGCCAGCAGCAACGTTACAATGCCGATGAGCAGATAATTAATCTTTAATTTTTTCAATTAGTTAATTCTCTGCGACGCCGGTTGCCTCAGTCTGCTGTAGCCATGTTAACAATAAGGTTTGCCATTGAATGAGCGGCATTTTGCGTAAACTTGCGCCACTTGGCAACCAATTAGAGAGACAGGTCACATCTATTGTTAAATCTCTTCGTCAATTTTATTTCGACGCAAACGGTTTCGTCGGCGCTCAGGATTCTCTATAATGACGCCCGTTTTCCCCCCTTGCGCACACTGTAAGCGCCCCGGCGCTTCGAAGACGAGAGACTTATGATGGAAATTCTGCGTGGTTCGCCTGCACTGTCTGCCTTCCGTATTACCAAACTGCTGGCACGTTTTCAGGCGGCCGACCTTCCGGTAAGCAATATTTACGCTGAGTATGTCCATTTTGCTGACCTGAATGCCCCCCTGAATGCAGAGGAGCGCGTACAGCTGGAACGCCTGCTCAAGTATGGCCCAAGCCTCAGCAGCCATACGCCAACCGGCAAACTGATCCTTGCGACGCCGCGTCCGGGCACCATCTCCCCTTGGTCTTCCAAAGCCACCGACATCGCCCACAACTGTGGCCTGAGCCAGATTAACCGTCTGGAGCGCGGCGTGGCGTACTATGTGGAAGCCTCTACCCTGAGCGACGCGCAGTGGCAGGCGGTTGCGGCTGAACTGCACGACCGCATGATGGAGAGCGTGTTTGCCTCTCTCGATGACGCGCAGAAGCTTTTCTCCCACCATCAGCCTGCGCCAGTACAGAGCGTGGACCTGCTGGGGCAGGGCCGTCAGGCACTGATTGACGCCAACCTGCGTCTCGGCCTGGCGCTGGCAGAAGACGAAATCGACTACCTGCAGGATGCGTTCGTTAAGCTCAACCGTAACCCGAACGACATCGAGCTCTATATGTTCGCGCAGGCGAACTCTGAGCACTGCCGTCACAAGATTTTCAATGCCGACTGGATTATTGACGGCGAACAGCAGCCAAAGTCGCTGTTCAAAATGATCAAAAACACCATGGAGCAAACCCCTGACCACGTGCTGTCTGCCTATAAAGACAACGCCGCGGTGATGGAAGGTTCCGAGGTGGGCCGCTTCTTCGCCGATCGCGAAGCAGGGCGCTATGACTTCCATCAGGAGCCCGCGCATATCCTGATGAAGGTTGAAACCCACAACCACCCGACCGCGATCTCCCCGTGGCCGGGTGCGGCGACCGGCTCAGGCGGTGAAATCCGTGACGAAGGGGCGACCGGTCGTGGTGCAAAACCCAAAGCGGGTCTGGTCGGTTTCTCCGTCTCCAACCTGCGTATCCCGGGCTTTGAACAGCCGTGGGAAGAAGATTTCGGCAAGCCAGAGCGCATTGTGACCGCGCTTGATATCATGACCGAAGGCCCGCTGGGCGGCGCGGCGTTTAACAACGAATTTGGTCGTCCGGCGCTGAACGGTTACTTCCGTACCTATGAAGAGAAAGTGGACAGCCACAACGGCGAAGAGCTGCGCGGCTACCACAAACCGATCATGCTGGCGGGCGGGATCGGCAACATCCGTGCCGATCACGTGCAGAAAGGCGAGATCGTCGTCGGCGCGAAGCTGATCGTGCTCGGCGGCCCGGCGATGAACATCGGTCTGGGCGGCGGTGCGGCCTCTTCGATGGCCTCCGGCCAGTCTGATGCGGATCTCGACTTCGCGTCCGTGCAGCGTGACAACCCTGAGATGGAGCGTCGCTGCCAGGAAGTGATCGACCGCTGCTGGCAGCTGGGCGATGCTAACCCGATCCTCTTTATCCACGACGTGGGCGCGGGCGGTCTGTCCAACGCCATGCCGGAGCTGGTGAGCGACGGCGGCCGCGGTGGCCGTTTCAACCTGCGCGATATCCTGAGCGATGAGCCGGGCATGAGCCCACTGGAAATCTGGTGTAACGAATCCCAGGAGCGCTACGTGCTGGCCGTTGCGGCGGATCAGCTGCCGCTGTTTGACGAACTGTGCCGCCGCGAGCGCGCGCCGTATGCCGTCATCGGTGAAGCGACCGAAGAGCAGCACCTGACTCTGAGCGACACCCATTTCGACAACCAGCCGATCGATCTGCCGCTCGACGTTCTGCTCGGTAAAACGCCTAAGATGACCCGCGACGTGCAGACCCGTAAAGCGGCGGGCAAAGCGCTGGATCGCCAGGGCATTACCGTAGCTGAAGCCGTTAATCGCGTGCTGCACCTGCCAGCTGTTGCTGAGAAAACTTTCCTGGTGACCATCGGCGACCGTACCGTGACCGGTATGGTATCCCGCGATCAGATGGTTGGCCCGTGGCAGATCCCGGTGGCGAACTGCGCCGTGACCACCGCGAGCCTCGACAGCTACTACGGCGAAGCGATGGCGCTGGGCGAACGCACCCCGGTCGCGCTGCTGGACTTCGCGGCCTCTGCCCGTCTGGCGGTCGGTGAAGCGCTGACCAACATCGCGGCGACGCAGATTGGCGACATCAAACGTATCAAGCTCTCCGCAAACTGGATGGCCGCTGCCGGTCACCCAGGCGAAGATGCGGGCCTGTATGAAGCCGTGAAGGCGGTGGGTGAGGAGCTGTGTCCTGCCCTCGGCCTGACCATTCCGGTGGGCAAAGACTCCATGTCGATGAAAACCCGCTGGCAGGAAGGTAACGAGCAGCGCGAGATGACCTCCCCGCTGTCGCTGGTGATCACCGCGTTTGCCCGCGTGGAAGACGTGCGTCACACCGTTACGCCGCAGCTGGCGACCGAAGATAACGCCCTGCTGCTGATTGACCTGGGTAAAGGCCACAACGCGCTGGGCGCCACCGCGCTGGCGCAGGTTTACCGTCAGCTTGGCGATAAGCCAGCCGACGTGCGCGACGTAGCGCAGCTGAAGGGCTTCTACGACGCCATCCAGGCGCTGGTGGCGCAGCGTAAGCTGCTGGCCTACCACGACCGTTCCGACGGCGGCCTGCTGGTGACCCTGGCTGAGATGGCCTTCACCGGCCACTGTGGGGTTGAAGCCAACATCGCTACGTTGGGCGAAGATCGTCTGGCGGCGCTGTTTAACGAAGAGCTGGGCGCCGTGATTCAGGTGCGTGCGGCAGATCGCGACGCGGTTGAAGCGATTCTGGCGCAGCACGGTCTGGCTGACTGCGTGCACTATCTGGGTAAAGCCGTTCAGGGCGATCGCTTCGTCATTGAAGCTGACGGTCACGCCGTGTTCAGCGAAAGCCGCACCACGCTGCGCATGTGGTGGGCGGAAACCACCTGGCAGATGCAGCGCCTGCGTGATAACCCGGAATGTGCCGATCAGGAGCACAACGCGAAGGCCAATGACCAGGATCCAGGCCTGAACGTGAAGCTATCCTTCGACATCAACGAAGACATCGCCGCGCCGTACATTGCGACCGGTGCGCGTCCGAAAGTGGCCGTGCTGCGCGAGCAGGGCGTTAACTCCCACGTTGAGATGGCTGCCGCCTTCCACCGCGCGGGCTTTGACGCTATCGACGTCCACATGAGCGACCTGCTGGCCGGACGTACCGGTCTGGAAGATTTCCAGGCGCTGGTGGCGTGCGGTGGTTTCTCCTACGGTGACGTGCTGGGTGCGGGCGAGGGCTGGGCGAAATCTATCCTCTTCAACAGCCGCGTGCGCGACGAGTTCGAAACCTTCTTCCATCGTCCGCAGACCCTGGCGCTGGGCGTGTGCAACGGCTGTCAGATGATGTCTAACCTGCGCGAACTGATCCCGGGCAGCGAAGCCTGGCCGCGCTTTGTGCGTAACCAGTCTGACCGCTTCGAAGCACGCTTCAGCCTGGTGGAAGTGACCCAGAGCCCGTCTCTGCTGCTGCAGGGAATGGTCGGGTCGCAGATGCCAATCGCGGTGTCGCATGGCGAAGGTCAGGTCGAAGTGCGTGATGCCGCGCATCTGGCTCAGCTGGAGAGCAAAGGTCTGGTAGCGCTGCGCTTTGTCGATAACTTCGGCAAGGTCACGGAAACCTACCCGGCTAACCCGAACGGCTCCGCCAACGGTATTACGGCGGTAACCAGCGAAAGCGGTCGTGCCACCATCATGATGCCGCATCCGGAACGTGTGTTCCGCACCGTGAGCAACTCCTGGCACCCGGAAAACTGGGGCGAGGACAGCCCGTGGATGCGTATCTTCCGCAACGCGCGTAAGCAGCTGGGTTAAGTTTCAGCGTCCTGACTGTAGGCCCGGTGAGCGCAAGCGCCACCGGGCTTTTTTGTCTCTGTCGCAAAATCGCGACAACCCTTTGGTGTGAGTGTCTCCAAAAGGAGACATTTAACCTATTGATTTATATGTGGCAGAAAAGGTTCCCGTTAAGGTGTTGCTGAACAGCGACACTTAGCCTGAAAATCATTCAACCGATAACGAACGGGTTAAACGAGTAAAAATCATATATTTCAATGTGTTAATTTTTTGTTTTGCATTCTGGCACGAGTGTTGCATAATATTAACCAGTGGCTCATTCACCTTCTTATGTCAGCCCCTTCGGGACGTGCTACATAAACTTCGAATGACGCACAAAAAGGTGCCTGCCGTCCAACTACTGATCATAGCGATGCTTTATCAGGCCAGGGCGAAACGTCGAGTTAGGCACCGCCTCATTCCATGACAAAGCCGGGTTTTTACCCGGCTTTGTTGTATCTGAAGGGCAGACTCAGTTACGCTCTGCGTAAACCCCATTAAGAGAGTAATGCGTTGAAACGCTGGCCCGTTTTTCCCCGCTCCCTGCGACAGCTCGTCATGATGGCCTTTCTGCTGATCCTGCTGCCGTTGCTGATCCTTGCCTGGCAGGCGTGGCAAAGCCTGAACGCGCTGAGCGCGCAGGCGGCATTAACCAACCGCACGACGCTCATTGACGCCCGGCGCAGTGAGGCCATGACCAACGCCGCCCTGGAGATGGAGCGCAGCTATCGTCAGTACTGCGTGCTTGACGATCGCACGCTGGAAAAGGTGTACCAGAGTCAGCGCAAGCGCTACAGCGAAATGCTGGATGCCCACGCCGGCGTATTGCCTGACGACAAGCTGTATCAGGCGTTACGTCAGGATCTGAACGATCTCGCGCAGCTGCAGTGCAGTAACAGCGGTCCGGATTCCGCTGCCGCCGCGCGCCTGGAAGCCTTCGCCAACGCCAACACCGAGATGGTGCAGTCAACCCGCACGGTGATTTTCTCGCGCGGCCAGCAGCTTCAGCAGGAGATCGCCGAGCGCGGCCAGTTCTTCGGCTGGCAGGCGCTGGTGCTGTTCCTCGTGAGCCTCGGGCTGGTTCTGCTCTTTACCCGCATGATCATCGGCCCGGTGAAGGGGATCCAGCGGATGATCAACCGCCTGGGGGAGGGAAAATCACTGGGTGATACGGTCGCTTTTAAAGGCCCTCGCGAATTGCGTTCCGTCGGTCAGCGTATTATCTGGCTGTCCGAGCGCCTGGCGTGGCTTGAATCACAGCGTCATCAGTTCCTGCGCCATATCTCCCATGAGCTTAAAACGCCGCTGGCCAGCATGCGCGAAGGGACGGAACTGCTGGCGGACGAAGTGGCAGGGCCGCTTACGCCCGAACAGAAAGAAATTGTCGAGATCCTGGATAACAGCAGCCGCAATCTGCAGAAGCTGATTGAGCAACTGCTGGATTACAACCGCAAGCTGGCTGACGGGGCGGTTGTACTGGAAAACGTCGACATTGAACCGCTGGTGGATATGGTGATCTCCGCCCATAGCTTGCCAGCAAGAGCTAAAATGATGCATACCGGTGTAGAGCTGAATGCGCCGACCTGTCTCGCTGAACCCATGCTGCTAATGAGCGTGCTGGATAATCTTTATTCCAATGCGGTGCACTATGGTACTGAATCCGGTAACATTTATATCCGAAGCTATATGAAGGGTTCCCGGGTGTTTATAGACGTCGCTAACACCGGCACCCCGATCCCCGATGACGAAAAAACCATGATCTTCGAGCCCTTTTTCCAGGGGAGTCATCAGCGGAAAGGTGCGGTGAAAGGCAGTGGTCTGGGCTTAAGCATCGCCCGGGACTGCATACGACGCATGCAGGGTGAGCTAAACATTGCCACGGACGAACGTTCGGATGTTTGCTTCCGTATTGAACTGCCCCTGAGCCGGAAAAATCAATAAAATGAATCTATGTCTGGTGAGTATGTCACACGTCTTTTCCCGCGCCGTACGCGCGGTGTTTTCCCGCAGCACGCTTCGCCTGAGCCTGCCCTGTTTATTTCTGGCTGGGTGTGTTTCCCATGTGCCGCAAAGTGCGATTAGCGATAAACAAGAAGATAAATGGCCCGATAACCAGCTGGCCGATTTCCTCTCAACCCGCTGTGACGACATCTGGAACCTGTCGGGGCATGACGTCGAAAGTAACCCGCTGTTCTGGCTGCGCGGGATAGACTGCGCCCAGCGTCTGGCGCCGGTTGATGCCCGCGCGAAAGCGGCGATGCTGGATGATGATACCTGGCAGGACGCGTTCAAGCGTGGGATTTTGCTGGCGGATGCGAAAATCACTCCCGTTGAACGCCGCGCCAACGTGACCCGACTGGACACGTTTGTGGTCAATCTCCCGGTACAGATCCGCCCTGTATACCAGCTCTGGCGCGAGGGACAGACGCTACAGCTTCAGCTTTCTGAAGAGCGCTCCCGCTACAGCAAGCTGCAACAGTCAACCGATAGCGAGCTTGATACACTGCGCCAACAGCAGCAACATTTACGTACGCAGCTGGATACCACGACGCGTAAGCTGGAGAACCTGACCGATATCGAAAGACAGCTCTCGTCGCGTAAATATCAGCCGGGGAGTTCATCCGCTGCGCCGGACAGCGATACGCCGAAACAAGAGGATGTGAAGCATGACGAGCCGTAAACCAGCCCATCTCTTACTGGTGGATGACGATCCCGGTCTGTTAAAGCTGCTGGGGATGCGTCTGGTGAGTGAAGGCTACAGCGTCGTGACCGCGGAAAGCGGGCTGGAGGGGCTGAAAATTCTCAGCCGCGAGAAAATCGATCTGGTGATAAGCGACCTGCGGATGGATGAAATGGACGGCCTGCAGCTGTTTGCGGAGATCCAGAAGCAGCAGCCGGGGATGCCCGTGATTATCCTGACCGCGCACGGGTCGATCCCGGATGCGGTTGCCGCGACGCAGCAGGGCGTATTCAGCTTCCTGACCAAGCCGGTGGACAAAGACGCGCTGTATAAGGCTATCGACAGCGCGCTGGAACATGCCGCTCCGGCGGGGGATGAAGCGTGGCGGGAGCCTATCGTCACCCGCAGCCCCGTGATGCTGCGCCTGCTGGAACAGGCGAGGATGGTGGCGCAGTCTGACGTCAGCGTGCTCATCAACGGCCAGAGCGGAACCGGGAAAGAGATCCTCGCGCAGGCGATTCATAACGCCAGCCCGCGCAGCAAGAACGCCTTTATTGCGATTAACTGCGGCGCGCTCCCGGAACAACTGCTTGAATCCGAACTGTTTGGTCATGCCCGCGGCGCATTCACTGGCGCGGTAAGCAGCCGGGAGGGGCTGTTCCAGGCGGCGGAAGGTGGCACGCTGTTCCTGGACGAGATTGGCGACATGCCCGCGCCGCTGCAGGTCAAGCTGCTACGCGTGCTGCAGGAGCGCAAAGTGCGCCCGCTGGGCAGCAACCGCGATATCGATATTAACGTGCGAATTATCTCCGCTACCCACCGCGATCTGCCAAAAGTGATGGCCCGCAACGAGTTCCGCGAAGATCTCTACTACCGTCTGAACGTGGTCAACCTGAAGATCCCGGCGCTGGCCGAACGTGCGGAAGACATCCCGCTGCTGGCGAACCATCTTTTGCGTCAGGCGGCCGATCGTCATAAACCGTTCGTGCGTGCGTTTTCCACCGATGCGATGAAGCGGCTGATGGCCGCAAGCTGGCCGGGTAACGTGCGTCAGTTGGTCAACGTGATTGAGCAGTGCGTGGCGCTGACCTCCTCACCGGTCATCAGCGACGCGCTGGTGGAGCAGGCGCTGGAAGGGGAAAACACGGCGCTGCCGACGTTTGCCGAAGCGCGTAACCAGTTTGAGCTGAACTATCTGCGCAAGCTGCTGCAGATCACCAAAGGCAACGTGACCCACGCGGCGCGGATGGCCGGGCGCAACCGCACCGAGTTTTACAAGCTACTCTCGCGTCACGAGCTGGAAGCGAACGATTTTAAAGAGTAGTACCGCAAAATTCGCCTGAATATGGTACTGTGAGCAATCGATTACGAGGCAGCTTACAGGCAAGAGTTTAAGGACCCACCATGAAAAAGATTGATGCGATTATTAAACCTTTCAAACTGGATGATGTGCGTGAAGCGCTGGCGGAAGTCGGCATCACCGGGATGACCGTGACGGAAGTGAAAGGTTTTGGTCGTCAGAAAGGTCACACCGAGCTTTACCGTGGCGCAGAATACATGGTCGACTTTCTGCCGAAAGTGAAAATTGAAATCGTGGTCAGCGACGATATCGTGGACACCTGCGTGGACACCATTATCCGCACGGCGCAAACCGGCAAAATTGGCGACGGTAAAATCTTCGTCTTTGACGTGGCGCGCGTGATCCGTATCCGTACCGGCGAAGAAGACGACGCTGCGATTTAACGTTCTTGCCGGGTGGCGCTGCGCTTACCCGGCCTACAAAACTCTTCGTAGGCCCGCGCAAGCGAAGCGCCGCCGGGCGATTACAGCACCTTATGCGGGCCGAAGCACTCGTAATGAATGCTGTCTTTGTTCACACCCAGCCCCACCAGCTGCTGCGCGGCATACTGCATAAACGCCACCGGCCCGCAGACGTAGAACTGCATGTCCGGCGCGCTAAACGCCCCTTCCATCTGGCTTAAATTCATCAGACCTTCGCTGTCAAAGCGGGCAGCTGCGCGGTCTGCTTCCGTCGGCAGGCGATACCAGGTGTGCGCGCTGAAACGTGGCAGGGAGGCCCCGAGCGTTTTCACCTCATCCGCAAAGGCGTGCACGTCGCCGTTTTCGGCGGCATGGAACCAGTTAACCTGTGCACCGTGGTGTGATTTTGCCAGCGTATCGAGCATCGCCAGCATCGGCGTCTGGCCGACGCCCGCAGAGATCAGCGTGACCGGCGTATGGGCTTCAACGGCCATAAAGAAGTCGCCCGCTGGCGCGGCCAGATGGACCACGTCGCCCACGTTCGCTTCGTTGTGCAGCCAGCTGGAAACCTGACCGCCGTCCTCACGCTTCACCGCAATGCGGTAGCCTTTACCGTTTGGCTTGCGGGTAAGAGAATACTGACGGATCTCCTGATGCGGGAAACCTTCAGGCTTCAGCCACACGCCCAGATACTGCCCTGGCTGGTAATCGGCCACCGGTTGACCGTCCACCGGCTCAAACTCGAAGCTGGTGATTAACGCACTGCGCGGCGTTTTCTCAACGATGCGGAACGCGCGCGTGCCTTCCCAGCCACCGTTCTTACTGGCGTTTTCGCTGTAGATCTGCGCTTCACGGTTGATAAACACGTTTGCCAGCACTCCGTAGGCTTTACCCCACGCGTCCAGCACCTCCTGGCCCGGGCTGAACATCTCGTCCAGCGTTGCCAGCAGGTGACCACCCACGATGTCGTACTGCTCGGGTTTGATCTGGAAGCTGGTATGTTTCTGCGCGATTTTTTCCACCGCAGGCAGCAACGCTGGCAGGTTTTCAATATTGCTGGCGTACGCCGCGATGGCGTTGAACAGCGCTTCACGTTGATCGCCGTTACGCTGGTTGCTCATGTTGAAAATCTCTTTGAGCTCCGGGTTGTGCGTGAACATGCGATCGTAGAAATGAGCGGTGAGTTTAGGGCCGGTTTCCACCAGCAGGGGAATGGTGGCTTTTACGGTAGCGATGGTTTGAGCGTCGAGCATGAGCGCGTCCTTTTGATGTCACTTTAATGATGTATTTTAAATGCATCTTATAAAAAATACCCCTGCGTTGTAAATGGTTCTTTGCAAGATGAAAAATATGCATCACAAACCTGAAAAGAAATCCGCTGGAAAGGGCGAGAGCTTTATTCCTCAAACCCTTGCGTGGCGGGTAGGAAAACGTTTGCGTAAAATCGTTTGTCAAGACCTGTTATCACAGAACTAATCAGTTATACTGTTGCCCGTCCTCCAACAGGACTGCCTTTTCAGGCCAAAATTTACTTGTTAGCTGAGTCAGGAGATGCGGATGTTAAAGCGTGAAATGAACATTGCCGATTATGATGCCGAACTGTGGCAGGCTATGGAGCAGGAAAAAGTACGTCAGGAAGAGCACATCGAACTGATCGCCTCCGAAAACTACACCAGCCCGCGCGTTATGCAGGCGCAGGGTTCTCAGCTGACCAACAAATACGCTGAAGGTTACCCGGGCAAACGCTATTACGGCGGTTGCGAGTACGTTGATATCGTTGAGCAGTTGGCTATCGATCGTGCGAAAGAACTTTTTGGCGCTGACTATGCAAACGTCCAGCCGCACTCTGGCTCTCAGGCTAACTTCGCGGTCTACACCGCGCTGCTGCAGCCGGGCGATACCGTTCTGGGTATGAACCTGGCGCAGGGCGGCCACCTGACTCACGGCTCCCCGGTTAACTTCTCCGGCAAACTGTACAACATCATCCCTTACGGTATTGATGAGTCCGGTAAAATTGACTACGAAGACATGGCGAAGCAGGCTAAAGAGCACAAACCGAAGATGATCATCGGTGGCTTCTCTGCTTACTCCGGTATCGTTGACTGGGCAAAAATGCGCGAAATCGCAGACAGCATCGGTGCTTACCTGTTCGTTGACATGGCGCACGTTGCGGGTCTGATCGCTGCAGGCGTTTACCCGAACCCGGTTCCACACGCTCACGTTGTGACCACCACCACCCACAAAACCCTGGCGGGTCCACGCGGTGGTCTGATCCTGGCGAAAGGCGGTGACGAAGAGCTGTACAAAAAACTGAACTCCGCGGTGTTCCCAAGCGCGCAGGGTGGCCCACTGATGCACGTTATCGCGGCAAAAGCGGTCGCGCTGAAAGAAGCGATGGAGCCAGAGTTCAAGGTTTACCAGCAGCAGGTTGCTAAGAACGCCAAAGCGATGGTGGAAGTGTTCCTGAACCGTGGCTACAAAGTGGTATCTGGCGGGACTGAAAACCACCTGTTCCTGCTGGATCTGGTTGATAAGAACCTGACCGGTAAAGAAGCTGACGCAGCCCTGGGCCGCGCCAACATCACCGTAAACAAAAACAGCGTGCCAAACGATCCGAAGAGCCCGTTCGTGACGTCCGGTATCCGTATCGGTTCTCCGGCCGTGACTCGCCGCGGCTTCAAAGAAGCAGAAGTGAAAGAGCTGGCTGGCTGGATGTGTGACGTTCTGGACAACATCAATGACGAAGCGGTTATCGAGCGCGTTAAAGGTAAAGTTCTGGATATCTGCGCACGCTTCCCGGTTTACGCATAATTCCTCTGCTTTGCAGAAATAAAAAAGGCCGCGCATGCGGCCTTTTTTTATGGCTAACGCCGGTCCAGGGAGATGGCGCCTGGCCCCACAATCGCCAGCAAAATAAAGGCGCCAGCAATACTGACGTTCTTGTAGAAGTTAATCATATTCGGTACGACCGCATCGCCGGTCATATCCCAGTAGTGATGCCCAATCACCGCCGTTCCGAGGGTGTAGAACACAAACAGTACCGCGAGAGGACGGGTGAAAAACCCCAGTACGATCAGAATGGCGGCAGGCACTTCCATGACTACCGCAATAATGGCCGCCAGCATGGGCATCGGCGTGCCCAGCGAGGTCATGTATTGTACGGTGCCGCTAAACCCCGTCAGTTTTGGATAACCAAAGATAATAAACAGCACGACAAGTGCGATGCGGCCAATGAGCAGCAGCAGGTGACGTGACTGGCCGAAATCGAGATAACGTAGTGAGTTCATGGCAGAAAAACCTCTGCAAGTGGAGTAATTTAAACGTAATACATATTTTCATTCCCTGCCATAAGCCAGACGATTGCACAAGATGTTAAATTTTCGTTAATTTATAGCAGGCTATCTACTTGCTTAATTTTTATATTCTCGCCAGACTATGGCCTCGATTTCGGGAGGGATTCATGGTCTTGCATTCCACGCGCTGGCTGGCGCTCAGTTATTTCACCTATTTCTTTAGCTACGGCATTTTTCTGCCTTTCTGGAGCGTCTGGCTTAAGGGTATCGGCCTGACGCCCGAGACCATCGGCGTCCTGCTGGGAGCCGGGCTGGTGGCGCGTTTCCTCGGCAGCCTGCTGATCGCTCCGCGCGTCAGCGATCCCTCCTTACTGATCAAGGCCGTGCGTATTCTTGCTCTGCTGACCCTGGTCTTTGTGGCCTGCTTCTGGGTCAGCCACCAGTTTGCCTGGCTGATGGTGGTGATGGTCGGCTTTAACCTGTTCTTCTCACCGCTGGTGCCTTTAACGGATGCCCTGGCGAACACCTGGCAAAAGCAGATCACCATGGACTACGGTCGCGTGCGCCTGTGGGGCTCTATCGCCTTTGTGATTGGCTCGGCGCTGGTGGGCAAACTGGTCAGCCTGTACGATTACCGCGCCATTCTTGCCCTGTTGAGCATCGGTATTGCCTCGATGCTGCTGGGCATGCTGCTGCGACCATCGGTGATGCCGCAAGGGGAAAGCCGCCATCAGGAGAGCGCTGGCTGGCCCGCATGGCGGAGCCTGGTCGCACAGAGCTGGCGTTTTCTGGCGTGCGTGTGCCTCCTTCAGGGGGCACATGCGGCGTACTATGGTTTCAGCGCCATCTACTGGCAAGGCGCAGGATATTCCGCTTCCGCCGTGGGCTATCTGTGGTCGCTGGGCGTGGTGGCCGAAGTCATTATCTTTGCCCTGAGCAAAAAACTGTTCCGCCGCTTTGGCGCGCGTGACCTGCTGCTCCTTTCCGCCGTGTGCGGCGTGGCGCGCTGGGGGATTATGGGCTGGACGACCGATCTGCCGTGGCTGATTGTGGCGCAAATTCTTCACTGCGGCACCTTTACCGTGTGCCATCTGGCGGCCATGCGCTATATCGCTGCACGCGAGGGCGGGGACGTGATTCGCCTGCAGGCCGTCTATTCGGCAGTGGCAATGGGGGGCAGTATCGCGATCATGACGGTCTTTGCAGGGTTCCTCTACCAGCATCTGGGGCATGGCGTGTTCTGGGTAATGGCTCTGGTGGCGCTACCGGCAATGTTTGTTCGACCGAAAGTGGCCGCACGCGCGTCGCTATGATTCTAGCATGGCGCGAATATGTTCTTGCTGCTGCGCGTTCAGTGTCTCAACGGCATGGATCAGCGGCGGCGAGAACAGCGGCAGGGCAGTCGGGTAGGGGGTGATAACCAGCGCGGCTTCGCGCGGTGCCCCCTCTTTCTGAAAAGCCTGCAGCGTCAGATAGCGAATGTTGAGCGGCAGCAGCGTCAGCTCGCGAAGCTGCTGTTCGATCTGCTCCTCACAGGCTTTGTCTTCTCCCGTCAGCAGGATCACCTGTTTTTCATGCAGGTCAGTCTCCTGCATCAGCCAGGCCCCAAAAATCACCGCCACGAGGCTCATCTCTTCATCGGAAAAACGTAGCCCAAATTCCGCCTCCAGCTCAAACAGCGCCTCTTTCGTAGTGCGTAACAGTCGGGGATAAAGGCGGTGGATCTCCTCCGGCAGGCTATTGTCGATGCCGATCTCAAACAGCGAACGGTCAAGCGCCTGAGCCAGATGGATATACAGCTGATCGGTCAGCCCTTGTTCATCGCTGAAGTTCATCCCGGTCTGCGAACGAAAGCGGGCCACCATGCGCACGATGGCCCGGCGCAGACGCTGATCCTGCTGGTGCTTATCAAGCACCGGATCGGGGGTGCGGAGCATCATAAACAGCAGCGCCAGAAACAGCTGTTCATCCCCGTGGGCCCCCTGCGGGACGCGCCGTCTCCAGTGGCGCACGATCTCCTGCGCCGTAAAATACTCCCCTCTCGACTGGGTCCAGCTGCGCTGAACGTGGGAAAACTGCGGCGTATTCCCGAGCTGGTGCTGAATAAGGCAGTATTGCAGATAGAGCTGTAAAAACTGGACGTCGCGGCATTCAAACTGGCGCTGGAGCTTGCGTGAGCAGAAACCGATCAGCGCCCGCAGGTTCGCATCGTCGTAAAGCGGGCGCGCGATGCCGTGTTGTTTAAGCGCGGTTTTTAATGCGGGGGTAAACTGGTGCGAGACGAACTGCGGGCAAAGCCGTAGCGCCCGGCGCAGCCAGTGCAGCAGGCATAAACGCTGATTCAGGGCTGTGCCTTCAATCCGGTAGCAGCCGTCGTGGTGCGTAACGATATCCAGCCGGTGATAGCGCTGGATTTCATCGCGCGTCTCGGCTATATCTTGCCGTGCCATCGCGTCGTCCACGCCGTTGGCAGCGATTATGCTCTGTGCGGTGACGGCAGCATCGGGCAGGTAAAGCATCAAAAGCACCTGGCAGCGGCGCTGCGAACTGGAAAGCACAGATGGAATTTCAAGCGTCGTCATCATCTGTCGGGTATCCAGTGTGAATGTTTGATAAGAATAGCTAAAGGATGAGCGCTGAAAAGCGCGCCGGCAGGCCTTTCATTCAGGATTGCTGGGGAACATCACAGAATTTTTGACGTGAGGAATTGATGCAAACAGTTAAACAATGTGCGATGGCGTTATTTTTGGCGGTTATCAGCTTAACTGCCAGCGCACACCCTCACAGCTTTATTGACCTCAAAACCGAGCTGGTCACCGACGGCACGCAATTGAGCGGCCTGAAAATGCGCTGGACGATGGATGAAATCACCTCGGCTGACCTGCTCTATGACGCGGGAAACGCGAAGCCCGGTGACGAAATCTGGAAAAAGCTGGCGGCGGAAGTAATGGCCAACGTGCTCGGCCAGCACTACTTCACCGAGTTCTGGCATAACGGCCAAAAGGTCAAATTTCTGAACCGACCAACGGAATACGGGATGACGCGTGAAGGGCACCAGGCGGTGCTGACGTTCGTGCTTCCGCTGGCGCATCCTCAGCCGCTGGCCGGGCAAACGTACACGTTTTCCACTTTTGATCCCACTTACTATGTTGATATGCGCTATGACAAAGACAGCGACGTACGGCTGCCGGACGCGCTGCAAAAAAGCTGCAAAATTGGCGTTCATACCCCGAAGCCCAGCGAAGAGATGCTGAACTTTGCGGTCTCACTCGACAAGGACGATGCCCCACCCGAGGATATGGAATTGGGTAAACAGTTCGCACAGGAGGTGACGTTACAATGTCAGTGATCTCCTCTCCGGTTCGGAAACCTCGCCGCTGGCTGCATCTCTGGCCGCTGGCGCTCTTTTTGCTGTTAGCGGTTTGCGGCGCGCTGTGGCTGTGGCAGGCCTGGCCGCAGGTTATGATGAAAAGCATTATCTGGCAGCGTGAGGTCAACCAGCAGATGAGCGGACTGCTGAAGGCGGTGGCGGAGAACCCGACCAAAGCGGGCGGATCCCTGCTGGCGTTCAGTTTTGTCTATGGCGTTCTGCACGCGCTGGGGCCGGGGCACGGCAAAATCGTGATTACCACCTGGCTTGCCACCCATCCGTCAAAGCTGAAATCGAGCATCGGCCTGACGCTGGCCTCTTCGCTGCTGCAGGGCGGCGTGGCGATTGCGCTGGTCGTTGTTGTGCTTTCACTTTTGCAGCTTCCGGCGCGCCAGCTGCACATGAGCAGCTTCTGGCTGGAGAAAGGGAGCTACGCGCTGGTGGGCGTGCTGGGGCTGATCCTGTGCTGGCGGGCGCTGAAAAAGCTGCGCGTGCTATTGCAAAAACCGACATTCAAAGCCTTTACGCCGCACCACGTTCATGATGAACACTGCGGCTGCGGACATCAGCATTTGCCCACGCAGGAACAATTACAGAACGGCGACGACTGGCGCGCGAGGTTGATGATTGTTCTTTCGATGGGCATGCGCCCGTGCTCGGGTGCCATCATGGTGCTGCTGTTCAGTAAGGTCATCGGCGTGTTCGGCTGGGGCATGCTGTCCGCGCTGGCGATGGCGGCTGGAACCTCTCTCACCATTTCGTCTTTAGCGCTGCTGGTACACAGCTTCCGTCAGCTGGCGGTCAAACTCAGCGGCAATAAAACGCCGGTGCTGTGGCGACAGATAGGGTGGACCACGCTTGCGCTGGCGGGTGGGGTGATTCTGCTGGTGGCGGCGGTGACGATGTGGATGAGTGCGGTACCGGTGGGAAGGGGATTACGGCCTTTCTAGCGTACTGAGGGATTATGTAGGCCCGGTAAGCGTAGCGCCACCGGGCTTAACAAACTGGATTAACGCTTCAGCGCATCGCTCAGTTCATCACGCATGTTGGCCAGCATGGCTTTAACAACGCGTGGGTTACCCGCAACGATGTTGCCGGTAGACATATAGTTATGGCCGCCGGTGAAGTCACACACAATGGCGCCTGCTTCACGCGCGATCAGCTCGCCCGCAGCAAAATCCCATGGCTTCAGTGAGAGTTCGAAGTAACCGTCAACGCGGCCGGTTGCCACGTAGGCCAGATCCAGCGCAGCAGAACCGGTGCGACGGAAGTCCGCACATTCGGTGAACAGTTTGCCCAGGATATTCATATAGGTGGTCGCGTGCTGTTTCGCCTTGAACGGGAAACCGGTCGCCAGGATGGTGCCGTCCAGATCGCGTGCGTTGCTGCAGCGCAGACGGTAGCCGTTCAGCTGCGCGCCCTGACCGCGGGTCGCGGTGAACAGTTCGTTACGCATTGGATCGTACACAACGGCGACTTCAGTACGGCCTTTAATGCGTACTGCGATAGACACAGAGAAGTGTGGCAGGCGTTTGACGAAGTTGGTGGTGCCATCCAGTGGATCGATAACCCATTGAACATCCTGATCGGTACCTTCATGTTCACCGCTTTCTTCGGTGATGATGGTGTGCTGTGGGTAAGATTTGCGGATCGTTTCGATAATAATCGCTTCTGCGGCTTTATCGACGTTTGTCACGAAATCATTGCTGCCTTTCTGGCTGGTTTCTACGGAGTCTGGCGTTTCGTAGTGTTTGGCAATTACATTACCCGCCTTGCGCGCTGCGCGCACGGCGATGGTCAGCATCGGATGCATCGGTCTCTCTCACTGGATGTTAAAGAACAGGAAAATCGGCGCAGAGTATAGCAGCGGGATCGGATTATGTCTCCCGTTTATGATAATATGCCCGAATATTCTTCAGACACTGAATTCAGACATTAAAAATTATGCTGCAAAACATTCGAATTGTGCTGGTCGAAACATCGCATACCGGCAACATGGGCTCCGTTGCCCGCGCTATGAAAACCATGGGCTTAACGAACCTGTGGCTGGTTAACCCGCTGGTGAAACCTGACTCGCAGGCTATTGCGCTGGCGGCCGGGGCCAGCGACGTGATCGGCAATGCCCAGATCGTCGATACCCTTGACGAAGCGCTGGCTGGCTGCAGCCTCGTTGTCGGCACCAGCGCGCGTTCGCGCACGCTGCCGTGGCCAATGCTCGATCCGCGTGAATGCGGCCTGAAAAGTGTCTCGGAAGCAGAACAGGCACCGGTTGCGCTGGTGTTTGGCCGCGAACGCGTTGGCCTGACCAACGACGAACTGCAGAAGTGTCATTATCACGTCGCGATTGCGGCAAACCCGGAGTACAGCTCGTTGAACCTGGCGATGGCGGTGCAGGTTATCGCCTATGAAGTGCGTATGGCGTGGCTGGCAACGCAGGAAAAAGAGGTTGAGCCTAAAGAAGAGACGGCTTACCCGCTGGTGGACGACCTTGAGCGTTTCTACGGTCACCTGGAGCAGACGCTGCTCTCGACCGGCTTTATCCGCGAAGGCCACCCGGGTCAGGTAATGAATAAGCTGCGCCGTCTGTTCACCCGCGCGCGTCCGGAAAGCCAGGAGCTGAACATCCTGCGCGGGATCCTGGCGTCGATTGAGCAGAAGAATAAAGAGTAGTGTCGTCTGTTCGCCGGGTGGCGCTACGCTTACCCGGCCTACAAAACCATCGGTCGGGTAAGCGAAGCGCCACCCGACAAAAAACGGCACAGAAGGTTAAATACCTGACTAAAACAGTCAAGTAAATAGTTGACCATTTTAGTCAGGAATGTCAGACTTGGCCCTGCTATGCAATACCCCATTTTACAATAAAAAACCCCGGGCAGGGGCGAGTTTGAGGTTAAGTAAGACATGAGACTGACATCTAAAGGGCGTTATGCCGTGACCGCGATGCTGGACGTTGCGCTCAACTCCGAAGCGGGCCCGGTTCCGTTGGCTGATATTTCTGAACGACAAGGGATCTCCCTCTCTTATCTGGAACAGCTGTTCTCCAGACTGCGTAAAAATGGACTGGTTTCCAGCGTTCGTGGCCCAGGCGGCGGTTATCTGCTGGGTAAAGACGCGGGCAGTATTGCAGTTGGCGAAGTGATCAGCGCAGTTGACGAATCCGTTGACGCGACCCGTTGCCAGGGTAAAGGCGGCTGCCAGGGCGGCGATAAGTGCCTGACCCACGCGCTGTGGCGCGATCTGAGCGACCGTCTGACCGGCTTCCTGAACAACATCACCCTCGGTGAGCTGGTGAATAACCAGGAAGTTCTGGACGTATCGGGCCGTCAGCACGGCCATGATTCCCAACGCAGCACCCGCGCGCAGGACGCTATCGACGTCAAATTACGCGCGTAATAAAACGATAAGTATTTCAGAATCAGGCCGGGGCGAAGACTCGCCCCGTGTACTCGGTCGTACATCCAGCCGGTTGCCTGATTCCTTGCATTGAAGCGATGTACGGAGTTTATAGAGCAATGAAATTACCGATTTATCTCGACTACTCCGCAACCACGCCGGTGGACCCGCGTGTTGCCGAGAAAATGATGCAGTGTCTGACCCTGGACGGAAACTTTGGTAACCCAGCTTCCCGTTCACACCGTTTTGGCTGGCATGCTGAAGAGGCGGTTGATATCGCCCGTAATCAGATTGCTGACCTGGTGGGTGCCGACCCGCGTGAGATTGTTTTCACCTCCGGTGCGACCGAATCCGACAACCTGGCGATCAAAGGTGCAGCCAACTTTTATCAGAAAAAAGGCAAGCACATCATCACCAGCAAAACCGAACACAAAGCCGTGCTGGACACCTGCCGTCAGCTGGAGCGTGAAGGGTATGAAGTCACCTACCTGGCGCCACAGAGCAACGGCATCATCGATCTGAAAGAGCTCGAAGCGGCCATGCGTGATGACACCATTCTGGTCTCCATCATGCACGTCAACAACGAAATCGGCGTGGTACAAGACATCGCGACCATCGGCGAAATGTGCCGCGCGCGCGGTATCATCTACCACGTGGACGCGACCCAGAGCGTGGGCAAACTGCCTATCGACCTGAGCCAGCTGAAAGTGGACCTGATGTCCTTCTCCGGCCACAAAATCTATGGCCCGAAAGGGATTGGCGCGCTGTACGTTCGTCGTAAACCACGTATCCGCATCGAAGCGCAGATGCACGGTGGCGGTCACGAGCGCGGCATGCGTTCCGGTACGCTGCCTGTTCACCAGATCGTGGGCATGGGCGAAGCCTACCGCATTGCAAAAGAAGAGATGGAAACCGAGATGGCACGCCTGCGCACGCTGCGTAACCGTCTGTGGGACGGCGTTAAAGATATGGAAGAAGTGTATCTGAACGGCGATCTCGAGCAGGGTGCTCCGAACATCCTCAACGTCAGCTTCAACTATGTTGAAGGCGAGTCGTTGATCATGGCGCTGAAAGACCTGGCGGTTTCTTCCGGTTCTGCCTGTACGTCTGCAAGCCTTGAGCCATCCTACGTGCTGCGTGCGCTGGGTATGACTGACGAGCTGGCACACAGCTCTATCCGTTTCTCTTTAGGTCGTTTCACTACCGAAGAAGAGATTGACTACACCATCAAGCTGGTTCGCAACTCCATTGGCCGTCTGCGCGACCTTTCTCCACTGTGGGAAATGTTCAAGCAGGGCGTGGATCTGAACAGCATTGAATGGTCACATCACTAATCGGTACATAAGGAGAATTCAATCATGGCATACAGCGAAAAAGTCATCGATCATTACGAAAACCCACGCAACGTTGGCTCTTTTGACAACAGTGATGAATCTGTTGGTAGCGGCATGGTCGGTGCGCCAGCGTGTGGCGACGTGATGAAGTTGCAGATTAAAGTCAACAATGAAGGTATCATTGAAGACGCGCGCTTCAAGACCTACGGCTGCGGTTCTGCAATTGCGTCCAGCTCCCTGGTTACCGAATGGGTGAAGGGCAAGTCTCTGGACGAAGCACAGGCAATCAAGAACACGGATATTGCTGAAGAACTCGAACTGCCACCGGTGAAAATTCACTGCTCAATTCTGGCAGAAGACGCGATCAAAGCCGCCATTGCGGATTACAAAAGCAAACGTGAAGCAAAATAATTGAGGTTTGAGTATGTCGATTACCCTTAGCGACAGCGCTGCCGCGCGAGTAAGCTCTTTTCTGGCGAACCGTGGTAAAGGCTTTGGCCTGCGACTGGGCGTACGTACCTCCGGCTGTTCTGGTATGGCTTACGTACTGGAGTTTGTTGACGAACCGGCGTCTGACGACACCGTGTTTGAAGACAAGGGCGTGAAGGTGGTGGTCGATGGCAAAAGCCTGCAATTCCTCAACGGCACTCAGCTGGACTTCGTTAAAGAAGGCCTGAACGAAGGGTTCAAATTCACGAACCCGAACGTCAAAGACGAGTGTGGTTGCGGCGAAAGCTTCCACGTTTAACCGCGCGTCATCCGAAACCCCACCGTGGCGTTACCCGCTACGCGTGGGGTTTGTTTTAACAGGCTACCCCTGAGATTGTTATGGATTACTTCACTCTCTTCGGACTACCCGCTCAATACCCGATTGATCTCCAGGCGTTGACGATCCGTTTTCAGGATCTGCAGCGTCAGTACCATCCGGACAAATTCGCGAGCGGTACTCAGGCAGAGCAGCTGGCTGCGGTTTCTCACTCTGCCACCATCAACCAGGCCTGGCAGACGCTGCGCCATCCGCTGGCGCGCGCTGAATATCTGCTCTCGCTCCACGGTTTTGATCTGGCGAGCGAACAGCATACCGTGCGTGACACGGCGTTTCTGATGGAGCAGCTGGAGCTTCGCGAAGAGCTCGATGAGATTGAACAGGCCAAAGACGAAGCGCGTCTGGAAAGCTTTATTACGCGCGTAAAGGGCATGTTCGATACCCGCCATCAGCAGATGGTGGAGCAACTGAACAACGAGACCTGGGACGTGGCGGCAGATACTGTGCGCAAACTCCGTTTTCTCGATAAACTGCGAAGCAGTGCTGAACAACTCGAAGAAAAGCTGCTCGATTTTTAATTTCGGAAGCAATTATGGCCTTATTACAAATTAGTGAGCCTGGCTTAAGTGCCGCACCGCACCAGCGTCGTCTGGCGGTGGGTATTGACCTGGGCACCACCAATTCCCTCGTGGCGACCGTGCGCAGCGGCCAGGCGGAAACGCTGGCTGACGAGCAGGGGCGCCATCTGCTGCCTTCCGTGGTCCACTACCAGCAGCAGGGTCACGCGGTAGGCTATGACGCCCGCGCTAATGCCGCGCGCGATCCGGCGAATACCATCAGCTCCGTCAAGCGCATGATGGGCCGCTCGCTGGCCGATATTCAGACCTGCTACCCGCATCTGCCGTATCAGCTGCAGGCAAGTGAAAACGGCCTGCCGATGATTGCGACCGCGGCCGGTCTGCTGAACCCGATTCGTGTTTCTGCTGACATCCTCAAAGCGCTGGCTGAGCGTGCTACGGCAACGCTCGGTGGCGATCTGGACGGCGTGGTGATCACCGTTCCTGCCTACTTTGACGATGCACAGCGTCAGGGCACCAAAGACGCCGCGCGTCTGGCGGGCCTGCATGTGCTGCGTCTGCTGAACGAACCGACGGCGGCGGCGATTGCCTACGGCCTCGATTCCGGTCAGGAAGGGGTGATCGCGGTTTACGATCTCGGCGGCGGGACGTTTGATATCTCTATCCTGCGCCTGAGCCGCGGGGTGTTTGAAGTGCTGGCGACCGGCGGGGATTCCGCGCTGGGCGGTGATGACTTCGACCATCTGCTGGCGGACTACATCCGCGAGCAGGCGGGCATCAGCGATCGCAGCGATGCGCGCGTACAGCGTGAACTGCTGGATGCGGCCATCGACGCCAAAATCGCCCTGAGCGATGCGCAGACGGTTACCGTCAATGTTGCGGGCTGGCAGGGTGACATCACCCGCGACCAGTTCAGCGATCTGATCGCCCCACTGGTGAAACGCACCTTACTGGCCTGCCGTCGCGCATTGAAAGATGCGGGCGTTGAGGCGAACGAGGTGCTGGAAGTGGTCATGGTGGGCGGTTCGACCCGCGTGCCGCTGGTGCGTGAGCGCGTGGGCGAATTCTTTGGCCGCACGCCGCTGACCTCCATCGACCCGGACAAAGTGGTTGCCGTAGGTGCCGCGATCCAGGCCGATATTCTGGTCGGCAACAAGCCGGACAGCGAAATGCTGCTGCTGGACGTCATCCCGCTGTCGCTGGGCTTAGAAACCATGGGCGGCCTGGTGGAGAAAGTGATCCCGCGTAACACTACCATTCCGGTGGCGCGCGCGCAGGAGTTCACCACCTTTAAAGACGGTCAGACCGCGATGTCCATCCACGTGATGCAGGGCGAACGCGAGCTGGTGCAGGACTGCCGTTCTCTGGCGCGCTTTGCGCTGCGCGGTATCCCGGCGCTGCCTGCGGGCGGGGCGCATATTCGCGTCACCTTCCAGGTGGATGCCGACGGCCTGCTGAGCGTCACGGCGATGGAAAAATCCACCGGCGTGGAATCGTCCATCCAGGTGAAGCCGTCCTACGGCCTGACCGATGGCGAAATCGCCTCCATGATTCAGGACTCAATGAGCTACGCCGAGCAGGATGTGAAGGCGCGTATGCTGGCGGAACAAAAAGTGGAAGCCGCACGCGTGCTGGAGAGCCTTAACGGCGCGCTCGCTGCCGACGCCGCGCTGTTAAGCGCCGCTGAGCGCCAGGTGATTGACGAAGCCGCCGCGCGCTTAAGCGCCGTGGCCGAAGGTAATGACGCTGACGCAATAGAAGAAGCCATTAAAAACGTTGATAAACAAACCCAGGACTTTGCTGCTCGCCGCATGGACAAATCTGTCCGCGTCGCGCTGAAAGGCCAGTCCGTGGACGAGGTTTAATATGCCAAAGATTGTAATTTTGCCTCATGCGGACCTCTGTCCGGATGGCGCTGTTCTGGAAGCGAAGACCGGTGAAACCATTCTCGATGTTGCCCTGCGTGCAGGTATCGAAGTGGAACACGCCTGTGAAAAATCCTGTGCCTGCACCACCTGCCACTGCATCGTGCGTGAAGGTTTTGACTCTCTCGCCGAGAGCACCGAAGACGAAGACGACATGCTGGATAAAGCATGGGGTCTGGAGCCAGACAGCCGCTTAAGCTGCCAGGCTGCGGTGACCGATGAAGATCTGGTCGTGGAGTTCCCACGCTACACCATCAACCACGCACGCGAGCATTAATATGGGACTGAAGTGGACAGACAGCCGTGAAATCGGTGAAGCGCTCTACGACGCGAACCCGGATCTCGATCCGAAGACCGTACGATTCACCGATATGCATCAGTGGATCTGCGATCTGGAGGATTTCGACGACGATCCAAACGCATCCAATGAAAAAATTCTGGAGGCGATTCTGTTAGTCTGGTTAGATGAAGCAGAATAAATAACAAAACGGGCTGCCTTCAGGCGGCCCGTTTGCTAGTTGCTAATAAGGAAAAATAAAATGACCGAAGCGATGAAGATTACGCTCTCTACCCAGCCTGCTGACGCACGCTGGGGCGAGAAAGCCAGCTACAGCATCAACAACGACGGTATTACCCTGCACCTGACGGGCAACGATGATTTGGGCCTGATCCAGCGCGCCGCGCGTAAAATTGACGGTCTGGGCATTAAGCATGTCTCGCTGGAAGGCGAAGGCTGGGACACCGACCGCAGCTGGGCGTTCTGGGCGGGTTACAAAGGGCCGAAAGGCACCCGCAAAATTGAGTGGGCGAACCTCGACGAAGCCGGTCAGAAAGAGCTGGAAAGCCGTCTGCAAATCATCGACTGGGTACGCGACACCATTAACGCTCCGGCGGAAGAGTTAGGCCCTGAGCAGCTGGCGCAGCGCGCCGTTGACCTGCTGTGCGGCGTGGCGGGCGACAAGATGTCCTACCGCATCACCAAGGGTGAAGACCTGCGCGAGCAGAACTACATGGGTATCCACACCGTGGGCCGTGGTTCTGAGCGTCCACCGGTGCTGCTGGCGCTGGACTACAACCCAACCGGCGATAAAGACGCCCCTGTCTTTGCCTGCCTGGTAGGTAAAGGCATCACCTTCGACACCGGCGGCTACAGCCTGAAGCAGAGCGCGTTCATGGACTCCATGAAGTCCGACATGGGCGGCGCGGCCACCATCACCGGTGCGCTGGCGTTTGCCATCACCCGCGGTCTGAAAAAGCGCGTGAAGCTGTACCTGTGCTGTGCGGACAACATGGTCAGCGGTAACGCCTTCAAGCTGGGCGACATCATTCGCTACCGTAACGGCAAAAACGTTGAGGTGATGAACACTGACGCCGAAGGCCGTCTGGTGCTGGCCGATGGCCTGATCGACGCGTCTGCCCAGAAGCCTGAGCTGATCATCGACATGGCGACTCTGACCGGTGCGGCGAAAACCGCGCTTGGTAACGACTACCACGCGCTGTTCAGCTTTGACGACAAGCTGGCCGCACGCCTGCTGGCCAGCGCTGCGGCGGAAAACGAACCGTTCTGGCGTCTGCCGCTGGCCGAGTTCCACCGTAGCCAGTTGCCGTCCAACTTTGCCGAACTGAACAATACCGCCAGCGCGGCGTACCCGGCGGGTGCAAGCACCGCAGCAGGCTTCCTGTCTCACTTCGTTGAGAACTACCATGAAGGCTGGCTGCACATTGACTGCTCCGCAACGTACCGCAAAGCGGCGGTTGAGCAGTGGTCCGCGGGCGCGACCGGTCTGGGCGTGCGTACCGTAGCGAACCTGCTGACGGCTGAGTAATCTTTTTAGCCGGGTGGCGCTACGCTTATGCGCCCCTTCGGAGTCATCATATTGCCCGGCGGCGCTGCGCTTGCACGGGCCTACGGTTTTGTAGGCCGGGTACGCGAAGCGCCACCCGGCATTTTTTGAAGTAGCCAAACTATGTCAGATACCAAAAACGAATTAGAGACCCTGCTGGAGCAGGCGGCGACCGAGCCCGCCCACCGTCCTGCATTTTTCCGCACGCTGCTGGAGTCCACCGTCTGGGTGCCGGGCACCGCCGCGGAAGGTGAGCAGGTCGTAGAAGACAGCGCGCTGGATCTGCTGCACTGGGAGAAAGACGACGGCACGTCGGTGATCCCGTTCTTTACCTCGCTGGAAGCGCTGCAGGAAGCGGTTGAAGACGAACAGGCGTTCGTGGTGATGCCGGTGCGTACCTTGTTTGAAATGACGCTCGGCCAGACGCTGTTTCTCAACGCCAAGTTGCCGACCGGGAAAGAGTTTACGCCGCGTGAAATCAGCCACCTGATTGGCGAAGAGGGCAACCCGCTCAGCACGCAGGAAGTGCTGGAAGGGGGCGAAACGCTGCTGCTGTCTGAAGTGGCCGAGCCACCCGCGCAGATGATTGATTCCCTGACGACGTTGTTCAAAACGCTCAAGCCCGTCAGGCGCGCGTTTCTCTGCTCCATCAAAGAGCGCGCCGACGAAAAGCCGGTGCTGTTGATCGGTATTGAAGCCGATGGCGATTTCGACGAGATCGTTCAGGCGGCGGGCAGCGTGGCGACCGACACGCTACCGGGCGATGAACCAATTGATATCTGTCAGGTGAAAAACGGTGAGAAGGGCATCAGCCACTTTATTACCGAGCACATCACGCCGTTCTATGAGCGTCGCTGGGGGGGCTTCCTGCGCGATCTCAAAACCAACCGCATCATCTGATTTCAGCGGGGTGAATATCACCCCGTTGCTTCCAGCAGCAGTAAATCCATCAGCAGCACCAGATTCGACTCAAACGACGTCACCCCTGCGGCTTCGGCAGCGAAGTGTACCGCTTCGTCATAGAGCGCAAAGTGAACGTCGGCCATCTCCGCCAGCGTGTTGGCCGAGGCGCGGGTAAACGCGACGATGGTCATGCCGACGTTTTTGGCTATCCGCGCTTTATCCAGCACCTGCTCCGTTTCGCCGCTGCGCGAGACGGCAATAAACACCTGATAGCGGGCGGCATTGCTGAGAAAAATGTTCCGGCTGTCGCCCGGTCCGGAGATAAACGCCGTTTTGCCCAGCACCTGCAGCTTCTTGGTCAGGTACTCCGCAAACAGATAAGAGAACCCGGCCCCGTAGAGAAAGAAACTCTCTTTCTGGCGCAGCAGGTTAGCAAACTGCTGGCGTTTGTCCTGGGTGACCCACTGAAAGGTGTGCTGATAGTTGGCGATAAACTGATTAAACAGCGCCGGGAGCTCAGGGGGCGATTGCCCCTGAACGGCAATGTGCGGCGTGTCGGTGAGCAGCTGCTTGCAGTGCCAGATAAACTCGCTAAAGCCGCTGAACCCCAGCTTCTGGCACAGCCGCATAATGGTGGCGGTAGAAACGAATGTCGCCTGTGCCAGCTCGCGAACCGTAATATTGCCCACCAGCAGCGGATGCTCCGTGAGGTGGGCGAGGACGCGATACTCCGCGCGGGTCAATGACGCTCCGCGTGTTAACAGCGTGGCCAGGCGGTTATCCATTATTTCGCGGGTTCGACAGGCAGATCGTCTCGCGCACCCCATTCGCTCCAGGCGCCGTCGTAGAGCGTGACGTCGCTTACGCCGAGCGTGGCGAGCGCCAGAATGACCACGCAGGCCGTTACGCCGGAACCGCAGCTGGCAATCACTGGACGATGTAAATCAACCCCTGCCCGGTCAAAAATGGCGCGCAGTTCGTCGGTAGTTTTCAGCTCGCCCTCAAATACCAGATCGCCCCACGGCACGTTCAGCGCGCCCGGAATATGTCCGCGCTTCAGCCCCGGACGCGGTTCATCCGCTTCGGCATTGAAGCGAGGAGCAGGGCGGGCATCGACGATTTGCGCCGTTTTTTCATGGCTCACAACCAGCACGTCGGTCAGGCGTTTTACCACGTGGGTGTCAAAGGTCGCGTCGAATTCACCTTCCGGCAGCGTGACGTCACCCTGCTGAAGCGGCAGCTCGTCGCGCTTCCAGCCCGCCAGCCCGCCGGCAAGAATCGAGACTTTTTCCACGCCGAAGTTTTTCAGCATCCACCACGCGCGCGGCGCGGAGAAGAGGTTCCCTTCATCATAGACAACGAGGTGTTTGTCTTTGCTGATGCCCAGCTCGCGCATCGCCACGGAAAACGCTTCCGGGCGCGGCAGCATGTGCGGCAGGGGAGAGGTGTGATCGGAGAGGGCTTCAATATCAAAAAATACCGCACCCGGCAGATGCCCGGCACGGTATTCACCGGGCACGTCACGATGCTCTTGTCCCGGAGGGGCCATACGCGCGTCGATAATCTGAACTTCCGGATCGTCGCCGTGCTCAATCAGCCAGTCGGCAGCGACAAAATATGAGGTGGACATGGGTTGCCTCCATTCTTTTCCGTAAAAAAGGATTGTCGGTGTTTTTTCTGACACCGACAAGCAAACCACGTTCAACTCGCGAGCAGGCCCCTATTTTTTCACCGGTTCGCCGTCCTGCCAGGCTTTTTGCAGCGCTGGCCAGTAGTCGCGGTTGGCCTCAATCATCTCATCCAGAATGGCTTTTGCATGTTCCATGGTCGGCACGGTGCGGTTGAGGGTAAACGCCTGCAAGGCTTTCTCATAGCTGCCTTCGATAGTCGCCTCCACCAGCAGCTGTTCAGATGCGAGCTGCTGTTGCAAAAGCGTCTGATGGAACAGCGGCACCTGACCAATACGGATCGGTTCTGGGCCCTCGGAGGTGATATAAGCGGGAACTTCCACCACCGCATCGTACGGCAGGTTGGTAATCGCCCCGCGGTTTTCCACCATCACCAGATGGCGGCTTCGCAGGTTAAAGGCCAGCGAGCAGGCCACATCGACGATAAACTCGCCGTGGACGCCCACGTGAAAGGCATCCGGTAAAATTCCGGTGCGTTGATATTCTTCGGCGGCGGCGAACAGCTTTTTCTCGCGCCCGTCCATCACTTCATTAGCGCGGGTATAGTCCGGGTTCTGGTGCGCCACAATCTGGTTCGGCATCAGGTAATACTGCAGATACGGGTTCGGCAGATACTCGGGGAAATTGTCCATGATTGGCTTGATGTTGCGCCAGGTTTTCACCCAGGAGGGGTCAGAATGCTGCGGATCGGTTTTAGCCGCATCTTCCGTCAGCAGGCCAAACTTAGCGATATGCTTACGCAGCGCCGGGAGCTTGTCTTCGCCGTCCACCAGCACGCGGGTAAACCAGCCGAAGTGGTTCAGGCCGAAGTAGTCCACTTCCAGCCTGCGGCGATCGACACCCAGAATCGCCCCCATATTGCGCATGGCGGCCACCGGCATATCGCAGATGTTCAGCACCCGCGCATTTGGCCGCAGACGGCGCACGCCCTCCGCGACGATCGCCGCCGGGTTGGAGTAGTTCACGATCCAGGCTTTTTCATGCGCGTAGCGATCCACCAGATCGATAAGCTCCACCATCGGCAGGATCGTGCGCAGTCCGTAGGCCAGCCCGCCGGGGCCGCAGGTTTCCTGGCCCACCACGCCGTGACGCAGCGGGATCTTCTCATCCTGCTCGCGCATCTTATACTGACCGACGCGCATCTGGGCAAAGACGAAATGGGCGCCGCTGAAGGCCACTTCCGGGTCGCTGGTGACGGTAAATTTGATGTGCTGACTGTGGTCGCGAATGACCTTCTCGACGACCGGCGCAATGGTGTTCTGACGCGCCTCGTCGATATCGTACAGGCGAATTTCGGCCAGCGGGAAATCCTGCAGGCGCACCATCAGGCTTTTCACAATGCCCGGCGTGTAGGTGCTGCCGCCGCCGGCAATCGACAGAATGAATGGGGGTGTAAACATCTTTAGCTCCTTTCAGAGAAACGTCTCAACGGCTTCTCGCATTTTTTTGACATGCAGCCCATAGACCACCTGAACGTTGTTACCTTGTTTGATAATCCCTTTCGCGCCAGTCGCCTTCAGACGCGGCTCGTCGATAATGGCGACGTCCTTTACCGTGACGCGTAAGCGGGTGTAGCAGTTGTCCACCACTTCAATATTTTCCCGGCCGCCCAGCCCCACCACGATGGACTCGCCCAGACCGTCGTTATTGCCCTTCGCCTGGTACTCCTGCTTGCTGTAGAGGCGCGTCTCCTGGTCCTCATCTTCACGGCCCGGCGTTTTCATGTTGAAGCGCAGGATCAGGAAGCGGAACACCACGAAGTAGAGGGCGAACATGATCAGCCCGACCAGAATGTACATCGGCCAGTTGGACTTGGTCGTGCCGAGCGGCAGGTTGTAGAGGATGAAGTCGATAATCCCATTGGCGCCGATGGCGTGAACGCCCAGCAGGGAGAACAGCATCATGCCAATGCCGGTCAGCACCGCATGCACCACGAACAGCAGCGGGGCGACGAACAGGAAGGAGAACTCAATCGGCTCGGTGACGCCGACCAGCAGCGAGGTCAGCGCCGCCGGGATCAGAATCGCTTTCGCCGCCGCTTTACGCTCTGGCCTGGCGGTCATATACATCGCCAGCGCCGCGGCGGGCAGGCCAAACATCTTGCTGATGCCGCGGGCGTCCCACACCACCGTGCTGCTGAGCTGCTTCACGTCCGGGCAGGCCATCTCAGCGAAGTAGATATTGCGCGCGCCCTGATACACCGTGCCGCAGACCTCCTGCGTGCCCCCGAGTTCGGTATAGAGGAACGGGGTATAGACCAGATGATGAAGGCCGGTGGGGACCAGAATGCGTTCCAGGAAGCCGTAGATGGCCACGCCAAACGGTCCGGAGCCTTTGATGGCCAGCGCCAGGGCGCTAATGCCGTGCTGGGCAAACGGCCACAGTTCGCTCATCACTACGCCGAGCAGCATGGAGACGGGAAGCATGACGATGGCGACAAAACAGTGGCCGGAGTAAATCGCCATCGCGCCGTTAAACTGTACGCCGGAATATTTATTGTACAGGTATCCCGACAGCGCCCCGGTCAGGATCCCGGCGAAAACGCCCATCTCCAGCACCTGGACGCCCAGCACCATGGTCTGCCCGGCCGCCTTCATTTCGGCTGCAGGCGCCAGCGCGCCCTGCAGCTGCAGCGTGACGTTCATGGCGTTGATGAATACGACAAAGGTGACCAGGCCAATCAACGCAGCATAGCCTTTATCGCGCGACGCCAGACCAATCGGAATACCAACGGCAAACACCAGCGCCAGGTTCACCAGCACCGACACGGCCGATTTCGCGATAAGCTGACCAAGATGCTGAATCAGCGGATGGCCAAGAAAGGGCAGGTATTCAGCGAGATTACCGTTACCCAGCACGTTACCAAAGGCGATAAACAGACCGACGATCGGTAAGATAAGCACCGGTCCGTACAATGATTTTCCGAAATTTTGTAGGGCGTTCACGGCTCGTTTCATGGCTTTCTCTCTTATTGAACCGCGCACTCGGGGTGCGTCATGGTTATAAAACTAGCAGCCTTCAGGGACGCTTATCCAGCTATCCTCTTGTTTTAAAAACAAATGACGTGAAAGGTAACATGTGACGTTTGGGGCTGTGATCGCGGTTCCATCACGGCGTAGCGGCGTGTTGCCATTCTGCGAGGCGCTTTCCAGATTCTAAAATTGGACTTTTTGAATTAATGAAACTTGCGGATAATACTTATCCGGACGACGACCAACAGGCCCCCTCAGGGCCAGGGACAAAGGATGAAACCGTTTCGCTTAGCCGCGCTCTCCCTTGCGCTGCTTACCACGTTTACGCTTGTCGGCTGTGATAACAGCGACGATAAATCTCAGGCTGCGGCTCCCGCGGCATCCACCGCATCCACACCGAAAGCCGCGGAAAAGCCAAATGCTGAAACGCTGGCTAAGCTCGCCGCCCAGAGTCAGGGAAAAGCGCTGACCCTGCTGGATGCCTCTGAAGTTCAGCTCGACGGTGCCGCCACGCTGGTGCTGACATTCTCGGTTCCGCTGAATCCCGATCAGGATTTCGCGAAAACCGTGCATGTCGTGGACAAAAAAAGCGGCAAAGTTGACGGGGCGTGGGAACTTGCGCCTAACCTGAAAGAGCTTCGCCTGCGCCATCTGGAGCCCAACCGCAACCTGGTCGTCACCGTTGAACGGGGCCTGCAGGCGCTGAACAAGGCGACGTTCGGCATTGATTATGAGAAAGCCCTGACCACCCGGGACGTTGAACCCACCGTTGGTTTTGCCAGCCGCGGCTCGCTGCTGCCGGGGAAGGTGGTGGAAGGGTTGCCGGTAATGGCGCTCAACGTCAACAATGTTGACGTCAACTTCTACCGCGTGAAGCCGGAATCGCTGGCTTCCCTTGTCAGCCAGTGGGAGTACCGTAACTCGCTGACCAACTGGGAATCCGACAACCTGCTGAAGATGGCGGAGCTGGTTTATACCGGTCGATTCGATCTTAATCCGGCGCGCAACACGCGCGAAAAATTACTGTTGCCCCTGAAGGATATTAAACCGCTCCAGCAGTCTGGCGTTTATATCGCGGTCATGAACCAGGCCGGGCACTACAACTACAGCAACGCCGCGACACTCTTTACCTTAAGCGATATTGGACTGTCCGCTCACCGTTATCATAATCGTCTGGACATCTTCACCCAGAGTCTGGAGAACGGTGCGGCGCAGTCTGGCGTCACCGTCACCCTGTTGAACGATAAAGGGCAGACGCTTGCCGAAGCGAAAAGCGACGGCGATGGCCACGCAAAGCTTGAGACCGACAAAGAGGCCGCGCTGATCCTGGCCAGTAAAGACGGCCAGACCACGCTGCTTGACCTCAAGCTGCCGGCTCTTGATCTGGCGGAGTTTGATATCGCAGGGAGTCCGGGCTACAGCAAGCAGTTCTTTATGTTTGGCCCACGCGATCTCTACCGCCCGGGCGAAACGGTGATCCTCAACGGCCTGCTGCGCGACAGTGACGGTAAGCCACTTCCCGATCAGCCCGTGAAGCTTGACGTGCTGCGTCCGGATGGACAGGTCGCGCGTACGATCGTCGTCAAGCCGGAGAACGGACTCTATCGCTTCAACTATCCGCTGGACAGCGGGGCGCAGACCGGCATGTGGCATATCCGCGCCAACACGGGCGATAACCTGCAGCGTCTGTGGGACTTCCACGTTGAAGACTTCATGCCAGAGCGTATGGCGCTCAACCTGAGCGGACAAAAAACGCCGGTTTCACCGCAGGATAACGTGGACTTTAACGTGGTCGGCTATTACCTGTATGGTGCTCCGGCCAACGGTAACTCTCTGCAGGGCCAGCTCTTCCTGCGTCCGCTGCGTGACGCGGTGGCCGCGCTGCCGGGCTTCCAGTTTGGTGATATCGCCGAAGAGAACCTGAGCCGCAGCCTGGATGAAGTGCAGCTTACGCTGGACGAGCAGGGACGTGGGCAGGTTTCTACCGAAAGCCAGTGGAAAGAGGTGCACTCTCCGCTGCAACTGATCCTGCAGGCCAGCCTGCTGGAGTCGGGCGGTCGTCCGGTGACGCGTCGTGCTGAGCAGGCGATCTGGCCGGCGGCTGAGCTGCCGGGTATTCGCCCTCAGTTCGCCAGTAAAGCCGTTTACGACTACCGTACCGATACGACCGTCAACCAACCGATTGTTGATGAGAACGGCAACGCCAGCTTCGACATCGTGTATGCCGATGCCAGCGGCGCGAAAAAGGCCGTTTCCGGGTTACAGGTTCGTCTGATTCGCGAGCGTCGGGACTACTTCTGGAACTGGTCTGAGAGCGAAGGTTGGCAGTCTCAGTTCGATCAGAAAGATCTGGTCGAAGGCGAGCAGGAGCTGACGCTTAAGGCCGATGAAACGGGTAAAGTCACCTTCCCGGTGGAATGGGGTTCTTATCGTCTGGAGGTGAAAGCGCCTGATGAGATGGTCAGCAGCGTGCGCTTCTGGGCGGGGTACAGCTGGCAGGATAACAGCGACGGCACCGGCGCGGCACGCCCTGACCGTGTGACCTTGAAACTGGATAAGCCAGCCTATCAGCCAGGCGACACCATCAACCTGCACATTGCCGCGCCAGCCGCAGGCAAGGGCTATGCGATGATCGAGTCCAGCGAAGGGCCGCTGTGGTGGAAAGAGATCGACGTACCGGCAAACGGACTGGATCTCGCTATCCCGGTCGACAAGGCCTGGAAGCGTCACGACCTCTACCTGAGTACGCTGGTGGTACGTCCCGGAGATAAATCCAAATCCGCCACGCCGAAACGCGCGGTCGGCCTGCTGCATCTGCCGATGGGTGACGAAAATCGCCGCCTGAATATTGCGCTCAATAACCCGCAGAAAATGCGTCCAAACCAGACGCTCTCGGTGAAGGTGAAAGCCAGCGTGAAAGAGGGGGCCGTGCCGCAGAAGGTGAACGTCCTGGTATCGGCGGTGGACAGCGGCGTGCTGAATATTACCGATTACGTCACGCCGGATCCGTGGCAGGCTTTCTTTGGTCAGAAGCGTTACGGCGCGGATATCTACGATATATACGGCCAGGTCATTGAAGGGCAGGGCCGTCTGACCGCGCTGCGCTTTGGTGGCGATGGGGATGAACTGAAGCGCGGCGGCAAACCGCCAGTGAACCACGTCACCATCATTGCCCAGCAGGCACAGCCGGTTACGCTGGATGCCAACGGGGAAGGCACAATTACATTGCCGATTGGAGACTTCAACGGTGAGCTGCGTCTGATGGCGCAGGCCTGGACGGAAGAGGATTTCGGCAGCAGTGAAAGCAAGATTATCGTGGCCGCGCCGGTCATTACCGAGCTGAATACCCCGCGCTTCCTGGCAAGCGGAGATACTTCGCGGCTGACGCTGGATATCACTAACCTGACCGACCAGCCGCAAACGCTGAATATCGCCCTGAACGCGACAGGCAAACTGGCGCTGGAAGGCGCGCAGCCTCAGCCGGTTCAGCTGCCAGCGGGGGCGCGCAGCACGCTGTTTATTCCGGTGCGCGCGCTGGACGGTTATGGTGACGGTGAAGTGACCGCGCAGGTGACCGGCCTGCAGCTTCCAGGCGAGACCTTCGCCCCGCAGCAGAAGAGCTGGAAAATCGGCGTGCGTCCGGCGTTCCCGGCGCAGACGGTCAATACCGGTGCCATGCTGAACCCTGGCGAATCGTGGACCGCACCGGCGCAGCACAGCAATGGTTTCTCTCCTGCCACCCTGCAGGGGCAACTGCTGCTGAGCGGCAAACCACCGCTCAACCTGGCGCGCTATATTCGCGAACTGCAGGCCTATCCGTATGGCTGTCTGGAGCAGACCACCAGCGGTCTGTTCCCATCGCTCTATACCAACGCGGCGCAGCTTACGGCGCTTGGCATCAAAGGTGATACGGACGATAAACGCCGTGCCGCCATTGATATCGGTATTTCCCGTCTGCTGCAGATGCAGCGTGAAGACGGCGGGTTCGCGCTGTGGGATAAAAACGGTCCGGAAGAGTACTGGCTGACGGCCTACGTGACCGACTTCCTGGTCCGTGCGGGCGAGCAGGGCTACAGCGTGCCTGCCGATGCGGTGAATAATGCCAATAGCCGGTTGCTGCGCTACCTGCAGGACCCGGGCATGATGTCTGTTCGCTACAGCGACGATACGCAGGCCAGCAAGTTCGCCGTGCAGGCCTATGCCGCGCTGGTGCTGGCACGTCAGCAAAAAGCGCCGCTGGGCGCGCTGCGTGAAATCTGGGATCGTCACGCTCAGGCGGCGTCCGGCCTGCCGCTGATGCAGCTGGGCATGGCGCTCAAGCTGATGGGCGATGCCCCGCGCAGCCAGCAGGCGCTGGATCTGGCGCTCAAAACGCCGCGCAACGACAGCAAAAGCTGGATGGCCGATTACGGTAGCCAGCTTCGCGATAACGCGCTGATGCTCTCTCTTCTGGAGGAGTACAAACTTCTGCCGGATGCGCAAAATACGCTGCTGAATGCCCTGTCTGAGCAGGCCTTCAGCCAGCGCTGGTTGTCCACTCAGGAGAGCAATGCGCTGTTCCTGGCCGGTCGTTCGCTGCAAACCTTGTCGGGTGCGTGGCAGGCGAAAACCTCCCTGTCAGATTCCGCATCAGGTGGCGATAAAGCGCAGGTACAAAACGTGAGCGGCGACCAGCTTGGCGCGCTGCAGGTGACCAATACCGGTACTTCACCGCTGTGGGTACGCCTTGATAGCACCGGTTATCCTGACTATGCTCCTCAGCCGAGCTCGAACGTGCTGCAGGTTGAACGCCATATTCTGGCAACGGACGGCAGCACGAAATCGCTCTCTTCGCTGAAGAGCGGTGAGCTGGTGCTGGTATGGCTGGAAGTCAAAGCCAGCCAGAACGTGCCGGACGCGCTGGTGGTGGATCTCCTCCCTGCGGGTCTGGAGCTGGAAAACCAGAACCTGGCAAGCAGCAGCGCCAGCCTGCAGGACAGCGGTAGCGAAGTGCAGAACCTGCTCAGCCAGATGCAGCAGGCGGACATTCAGCATATGGAATTCCGCGACGACCGCTTTGTGGCGGCCGTGCCAGTAAATGAAGGTCAGCCGGTTACGCTGGTTTATCTGGCGCGCGCCGTGACGCCGGGAACCTACCAGGTGCCGGTTCCGATGGTCGAGTCTATGTATGTGCCGCAGTGGCGGGCAACGGGTGCGGCCAGTGGCCCGCTGATTGTTGTTCCGTAATATGAGAATGGCACGTTTGACACGCTCCCGCTGGCTGTGGCTGGCGGGAGCGCTTCTCGTTTTATGGGGGCTGATTGTCGCCGCCGACCGCCTGTGGCCGTTGCCGCTGAAAGAGGTTAACCCTGCCCGGGTGGTGGTGGATGAGAAGGGCACGCCGCTCTGGCGTTTTGCCGATAGCGACGGGATCTGGCGCTATCCGGTGACGATCGAAGAGGTCTCTCCCCGTTATCTTGAGGCGCTGATCCAGTACGAAGATCGCTGGTTCTGGGATCACCCCGGCGTAAACCCGCTTTCTGTCCTGCGCGCTGCCTGGCAGGATCTCAGTTCCGGGAAAGTCATCTCTGGCGGAAGCACGCTCACCATGCAGGTCGCGCGACTGCTGGACCCGCATCCGCGCACCTTTGGCGGCAAAATTCGCCAGCTCTGGCGTGCCATGCAGCTGGAGTGGCATCTTTCCAAACGCGAAATCCTCACGCTCTATCTCAACCGCGCGCCGTTTGGCGGTACGCTGCAGGGCGTGGGAGCGGCAAGCTGGACGTATCTGGGCAAGCCGCCGTCGCAGCTCAGCTATTCCGACGCGGCGCTGCTGGCGGTGCTGCCGCAGGCACCGAGTCGTTTACGCCCGGATCGCTGGCCTGAACGGGCCGAAGCGGCGCGCAATAAAGTGCTCGACCGCATGGCGACGCAGGGCGTCTGGTCCACAAAGCAGGTCAAAGAGTCCCGTGAAGAATCAGTATGGCTGGCGCCCCGGCAGATGCCGCAGCTGGCACCGCTCTTTGCTCGGATGATGCTCGGCAAAAGTCGCGACACGAAAATTGTCACCACGCTGGATGCCGGACTGCAGCGGCAGCTGGAAGAGCTGGCGATGAACTGGAAATCCCGCCTGCCGGCACGCAGCTCGCTGGCGATGATCGTGGTCGATCATACCGATATGAAAGTGCGCGGCTGGGTGGGATCGGTAGATATCAACGATGACACGCGTTTTAGCCATGTGGATATGGTCAATGCGATCCGATCGCCGGGATCGGTGTTAAAACCCTTTATCTACGGCATGGCGCTGGATGATGGCCTGATCCATCCCGCCTCGCTGCTTCAGGACGTTCCCAGAAAAACCGGTGATTATCGGCCCGGGAATTTTGACAGCGGATTTCATGGACCGGTCAGCATGAGTGAAGCGCTGGTACGCTCCCTCAACCTGCCTGCCGTTCAGGTGCTGGAAGCCTACGGACCAAAACGATTTGCCGGGATGCTGAGCAACGCAGGCTTGCCGCTGATCCTGCCTGCGGGGGCGCAGCCGAATCTGTCTCTGATCCTCGGCGGGGCAGGCGCGCGGCTGGCAGATATTGCTGCGGCCTACAGTGCTTTTGCCCGACACGGTAAGGCGGGTAGGCTGCGCCTGCAGCCAGGCGATCCGCTGACTGAACGTCCGCTGTTATCACCGGGCTCGGCGTGGATTATTCGCCGTATTCTGGCCAATGAAGCGCAGCCGCTACCGGATAATGCGCTACCGCAGGTTGCGCCGCTGGCGTGGAAAACCGGTACCAGCTACGGCTACCGTGATGCCTGGGCCATCGGTCTGAATGCCCGTTATGTGATAGGCATCTGGACCGGACGACCGGACGGCACGCCCGTGGCGGGACAGTTTGGGTTTGCCAGCGCGGTTCCGCTGTTAAACCAGGTCAATAACCTGCTTCAGTCGCGCTCAACGGTAGACGAAGCCCGCCTGCCGCGCGATCCGCGTCCGGCAAGCGTCGGGCGGGGCGTGATCTGCTGGCCGGGCGGCCAGTCGCTACCGGAAGGCAGCGAAAACTGTCGACGTCGCCTGTCGACCTGGCTGCTGGAAGGCAGTGAACCGCCCACGCTGCTCCTGCCCGAACAGGAGGGCATACGCGGGATCCGTTTCCCGGTCTGGCTGGATAAAACCGGCAAACGCGTGGCCGCAGATTGCCCGGATGCTACTGAAAAAGTCCTGGATGTATGGCCGCTGCCGCTGGAGCCGTGGCTGCCTGCAACCGAGCGTCGTGCGGTACGGATTCCGCCTTCATCAAGAATTTGTCCTCCACTCTTGCAGGACGCACCTGCGCCACTCATTCTGACCGGCGTGCGTGAAGGGGCCGTTATTAAACGTCTGCCGGGGGAATCCCGCGTTTCGCTGCCGCTTCAGGCGACCGGCAACAGCGGTGAGCGCTGGTGGTTTTTGAACGGTGAACCGCTGAATGTGAAAGGAAGCGTTTACACATTAGAGCTTGATAAGTCGGGCGATTATCAGTTACTCGTTATGGATGAGACCGGGCAGGTCGCGACGGTGAATTTTACGCTTCAGTGACCTGAAAACAGCTTTCTGATGTGAGCTGTTGCTAAAACTCGTCTTATTTTAAAAAAATGTTACCTGAATCCATAGGCAATGGCGCCATTGCTCATTATAATCCGCGCCACACCATACTCAGGTATGCAAAACAACAGAACATTGACAGAGGTTATCATGGCTATTGAACGTACTTTTTCCATCATCAAACCAAACGCGGTGGCAAAAAACGTTATTGGCAGTATCTTCGCTCGCTTTGAATCTGCAGGGTTCAAAATTGTTGGCACCAAAATGCTGCACCTGACCGTTGAGCAGGCGCGCGGCTTCTACGCTGAGCACGAAGGTCGCCCATTCTTTGACGGCCTGGTTGAGTTCATGACCTCCGGTCCAATCGTGGTATCCGTACTGGAAGGCGAAAACGCCGTACAGCGTCACCGCGACCTGCTGGGTGCAACCAACCCGGACAACGCGCTGGCAGGAACTCTGCGCGCTGACTACGCTGACAGCTTCACCGAGAACGGCACCCACGGTTCTGACTCTGTTGAATCTGCCGCACGCGAAATCGCTTTCTTCTTCGCAGAAGGCGAAGTGTGTCCACGTACCCGTTAATTTAACGGTTTCGTTTACACATTATTTTCGTAAATGCCGCGTCCAGACGTGGCATCCCTGCGCCAGACTTTGTACAATGCAACGCCCCGGACGAGCAGACCGCTTTCCGGGGCGTTTCTATTCAACCCTCCATGGGCCATAACGTGTAACAACGAGGCCGGTAAATATTATGTCTGAATTAGTGAATACCTCCGAAGTCGCCATTCCTGCGGTTCCCAATAAAAATGGAAAAATCAACCTGCTGGATCTGAACCGTCAGCAGATGCGCGATTTCTTCAAAGAGATGGGCGAAAAGCCGTTTCGTGCCGATCAGGTCATGAAGTGGATGTACCATTACTGCAGCGACAATTTTGATGACATGACTGACATCAACAAGGTCCTGCGCAATAAGCTCAAAGAAGTGGCAGAAATCCGTGCACCGGAAGTGGTGGAAGAGCAGCGCTCCGCGGATGGCACCATCAAATGGGCGATTGCGGTCGGCGATCAGCGTGTTGAAACCGTCTACATCCCGGAAGAAGACCGCGCGACGCTGTGCGTCTCCTCCCAGGTTGGCTGTGCGCTGGAGTGCAAATTCTGCTCAACCGCGCAGCAAGGCTTTAACCGTAACCTGCGTGTTTCAGAAATTATCGGCCAGGTCTGGCGTGCTGCGAAAATCGTGGGCGCGGCAAAAGTCACCGGCACGCGCCCTATCACCAACGTGGTGATGATGGGGATGGGTGAACCGCTGCTGAACCTGACCAACGTCGTTCCGGCGATGGAAATCATGCTGGATGACTTTGGCTTTGGCCTGTCCAAGCGTCGCGTCACGCTGTCGACTTCAGGCGTTGTGCCTGCGCTGGACAAACTCGGCGACATGATTGACGTCGCGCTGGCGATCTCCCTGCACGCACCAAACGATGAAATTCGTGACGAAATTGTGCCGATCAACAAAAAGTACAATATCGAAACTTTCCTCGCCGCCGTACGTCGTTACCTGGAGAAATCCAACGCCAACCAGGGCCGCGTGACCATCGAGTACGTGATGCTGGACCACGTCAATGACGGCACCGAACATGCGCATCAGCTGGCTGAACTGCTGAAAGATACGCCGTGCAAAATCAACCTGATCCCGTGGAACCCGTTCCCGGGCGCGCCGTATGGCCGTAGCTCGAACAGCCGTATCGACCGTTTCTCCAAGGTGCTGATGGAGTATGGCTTCACCACCATCGTGCGTAAAACGCGTGGTGATGATATTGATGCCGCATGTGGACAGCTGGCTGGTGATGTCATTGACCGTACCAAGCGTACTCTGCGTAAACGCATGCAGGGCGAGACGATCGCGGTTAAAGCTGTTTGATTATTATGCACTCGCGGCGCATTATCTGCGCCGTGAGACATAACCTTACTGAATAATCAGTCAGATTCGTGAAGACTGATCAATAATTACGGTGCGTTTCATCCGACTTTCGGGCAGTATGTAACGACGTAACAACAGTTTAGCCGTACGGGCAGGGCTGTACTGTCATCTCCGGGCTGACAGTCTTATACTCTCTGTTCAAGGTTAACTGACCAGAAGTTTCGCGGTGCGGGTGGCATTGTGACTCACCGGCGCCTGAACCCTTATTTTTCACGTACCAGTAGTTGTAGCGAATGAATACTGAAGCCACTCACGACCAACATGAAGCACTCTCCACTGGCGTTCGTCTTCGCAACGCCCGTGAACAACTCGGACTCAGCCAGCAAGCCGTTGCGGAACGCTTGTGCCTGAAGGTTTCCACGGTTCGCGATATTGAAGAAGATAAGGCGCCTGCCGATCTGGCTTCAACGTTCTTGCGCGGTTATATCCGCTCTTACGCAAAACTGGTGCACATCCCCGAAAACGAATTACTGCCAATGATGGAGAAGCAGGCGCCGGTCCGTGCAGCAAAAGTTGCGCCGATGCAGACCTTCTCCCTGGGGAAACGTCGTAAAAAACGTGATGGCTGGCTGATGAGCTTTACCTGGCTGGTGCTGTTTGTGGTGGTCGGTCTGACCGGTGCATGGTGGTGGCAAAACCACAAGGCGCAGCAGGAAGAGATCACCACCATGGCCGATCAATCCTCCGCCGAACTCAACCAGGCCGGAAATGATAACGCCCAGAGCGTGCCGCTGAATACCGACGGTGCGGCGTCCTCCAGCGAGCCACAGACCGCAGCGCCAGACGCATCGGCGACTGGTGCAGCACAGGCCCCGGCAGCAACGGCTAACACCGCTGCGCCGCAGGCTCAGGATCAAAACGCGGTGGTTGCCCCTTCTCAGGCAAATGTTGATACGGCGGCGAACGCGCCTGCAGCTACTCAGCCTGCAGACAATACCGCAGCGTCTCTGCCAACCAGCCCGGCGGGTACGGCGACCGCAGCAGCCGACCCTAATGCGCTGGTAATGAACTTCAGCGCCGACTGCTGGCTGGAAGTGACTGACGCGACAGGTAAAAAACTGTTCAGCGGCCTGCAGCGCAAAGATGGCACGTTAAACCTAACAGGCCAGGCTCCCTATAAACTTAAAATCGGCGCTCCGGCAGCGGTACAGATCCAGTATCAAGGAAAACCTGTCGACCTGAGCCGCTTTATCAGAACTAACCAGGTTGCACGTCTTACCGTTAATGCCGAACAATCAGCAGCACAGTAACAGACGGGCAACGCGGGAGATTTTTCATGCATAACCAGGCTCCGATTCAACGTAGAAAATCGAAACGGATTTACGTTGGGAATGTGCCAATCGGCGATGGGGCACCTATCGCCGTTCAGTCGATGACCAACACGCGCACCACCGATGTGGAAGCGACGGTCAATCAAATCAAAGCATTAGAACGTGTAGGCGCGGATATTGTTCGCGTCTCCGTCCCGACCATGGATGCCGCTGAGGCGTTCAAACTGATCAAACAGCAGGTCAGCGTTCCGCTGGTGGCGGATATTCACTTCGACTACCGCATCGCACTGAAAGTGGCCGAATACGGCGTCGATTGTCTGCGTATTAACCCGGGCAACATCGGTAACGAAGAGCGTATCCGCATGGTTGTGGACTGCGCCCGCGATAAAAATATTCCTATCCGTATCGGCGTTAACGCCGGTTCGCTGGAAAAAGATCTGCAGGAAAAATACGGTGAGCCGACGCCACAGGCGCTGCTCGAATCCGCGATGCGTCACGTCGATCATCTCGATCGTCTTAACTTCGATCAGTTCAAAGTCAGCGTAAAAGCCTCCGACGTGTTCCTGGCCGTAGAATCTTACCGCCTGCTGGCAAAGCAGATCGATCAGCCTCTGCACCTCGGGATCACCGAAGCGGGCGGCCTGCGTAGCGGCTCGGTAAAATCCGCGATCGGTCTGGGGCTGCTGCTCTCTGAAGGGATCGGTGACACCCTGCGCGTCTCGCTGGCGGCCGATCCGGTCGAAGAGATCAAGGTCGGTTTCGATATCCTGAAGTCGCTGCGTATTCGCGCGCGTGGGATCAACTTCATTGCCTGCCCAACCTGTTCGCGTCAGGAGTTCGATGTGATCGGGACGGTGAATGCCCTGGAGCAACGTCTGGAAGACATTATCACCCCGATGGACGTCTCCATCATCGGCTGCGTGGTGAACGGTCCGGGTGAAGCACTGGTGTCAACCCTGGGCGTGACCGGCGGTAACAAGAAAAGTGGTCTCTATGAAGATGGCGTTCGTAAAGATCGTCTGGATAATAGCGACATGATCGACCAGCTTGAAGCCCGCATCCGTGCGAAAGCCGCCATGATGGACGAGACACAGCGTATTAACGTTCAGCAGGTTGAAAAATAACGTGATGGGAAGCCGCGAGCTTCCCATGTATGATTGAACCCATTCTTTGGGTTTTTTTTGTATATAGAAAGAGAATAAACGTGGCAAAAAACATTCAAGCCATCCGCGGCATGAACGATTATCTGCCTGGCGAAACCGCCATCTGGCAGCGCATTGAAGGCACGCTGAAGCAGGTGCTCGGCAGCTACGGTTACAGCGAAATCCGTTTGCCGATTGTAGAGCAGACCCCGTTATTCAAACGCGCGATTGGTGAAGTTACCGACGTGGTTGAAAAAGAGATGTACACCTTTGAGGACCGCAACGGCGACAGCCTGACCCTGCGTCCGGAAGGTACGGCGGGCTGCGTACGCGCCGGCATCGAACATGGTCTTCTGTACAATCAGGAGCAGCGCCTGTGGTATATCGGCCCGATGTTCCGCCACGAACGTCCTCAGAAAGGGCGTTATCGCCAGTTCAATCAGCTGGGTGTGGAAGTCTTTGGCCTGCAGGGCCCCGACATCGACGCTGAACTGATTATGCTGACCGCCCGCTGGTGGCGTGCGCTCGGTATTGCCGATCACGTTTCCCTCGAGCTGAACTCTATCGGTTCTCTGGAAGCGCGCGCTAACTACCGCGATGCGCTGGTGGCGTTCCTGGAACAACATAAAGAGAAGCTGGACGAAGACTGCAAACGTCGCATGTACAGCAACCCGCTGCGAGTGCTGGATTCCAAAAACGCAGATGTTCAGGCACTGCTGAACGATGCGCCTGCGCTGGGTGATTATCTGGATGAAGAATCTCGCGAACACTTCGCGGGCCTGTGCAAGCTGCTTGAAGCGGCTGGCATCGCCTACACCGTAAACCAGCGCCTGGTACGCGGTCTGGACTACTACAACCGTACCGTGTTTGAGTGGGTGACCACGAGCCTCGGCTCTCAGGGCACCGTGTGCGCGGGCGGTCGCTATGACGGTCTGGTTGAGCAACTTGGCGGTCGCGCAGCACCTGCTGTAGGCTTCGCGATGGGTCTTGAGCGACTTGTTTTGCTGGTTCAGGCAGTTAATCCGGAATTTAAAGCAGATTCCGTTGTCGATATATACCTGGTGGCCTCAGGCGCGGAAACGCAGTCTGCGGCAATGCAGCTTGCCGAACGTGTGCGCGATGCGCTGCCGGGCGTTAAGCTGATGACCAACCATGGCGGCGGCAACTTCAAAAAACAGTTTGCTCGTGCCGATAAGTGGGGCGCAAGTATCGCACTGGTGCTGGGTGAGTCCGAAGTGGCCAACGGCGAAGTGGTGGTGAAAGACCTGCGCTCTGGTGAGCAGACAACGGTAACGCAGGACGGCGTTGCGGCGCACTTGCGCACTCTATTGGGCTAAGGAGAAGGACTGCGTGGAAATTTACGAGAACGAACACGATCAGGTCGACGCGATTAAACGCTTCTTTGCTGAAAACGGCAAAGCGCTGGTTGTTGGGGTTATTTTAGGTGTCGGTGCGCTGGTAGGCTGGCGTTACTGGAACAATCATCAGGCGGATTCCGCGCGCGGCGCGTCCCTGTCCTATGAAAATACCGTGAGCGCAATTCGTGCCGATCAGCCGCAAACGCTGACGGCGGCAGAAAAATTTGCGGCTGACAACAAAAACACCTACGGTGCACTGGCTGCGCTGGAAGTGGCTCAGCAGTACGTTGATAAGAACGAACTGGATAAAGCCGTAGCACAGCTGTCTCAGGGCCTTGCTGCCGCCAGTGATGAAAACCTGAAAGCGGTGATCAATCTGCGCCTGGCACGTATTCAGGTTCAGCAGAAGAAAGCTGACGATGCGCTGAAAACGCTCGATACCATCAAAGGCGAAGGTTTTGCTGCCATCGTTGCCGATCTCCGCGGTGAAGCACTGCTGAGCAAAGGTGACAAAGCGGGCGCGCGTAAAGCGTGGCAAGCTGGCGTAGAGAGCAATGCTTCACCTGCGCTGAGCGAAATGATGCAGATGAAAATAAATAATTTGTCCGTCTGAGAGGGACCCGATGCAATTGCGTAAATTACTTCTGCCAGGACTGCTTTCTGTTACGTTATTGAGTGGTTGTTCACTGTTCAGTGGCGAAGAAGACGTTGTGAAAATGTCCCCACTGCCGACGGTTGAAAACCAGTTTACCCCATCCACCGCGTGGGATGTCTCCGTGGGCAATGGGATTGGTGATTTCTATTCCAACCTTCATCCAGCGTATGCAGACAGCGTTGTCTATGCGGCTGACCGCAAAGGTACCGTGAAAGCGGTGAACGCGGATGACGGAAAAGAAGTGTGGTCCGTTAACCTGGCGGAAAAAGACGGCTGGTTCTCCCGTAAGCCTGCACTGCTGTCTGGCGGCCTGACCGTTGCCGGTGGTCACGTCTACGTGGGCAGCGAAAAAGCGCAGGTTTATGCCCTGAACAGCAGCGACGGCTCCATTGCCTGGCAAACAACCGTGGCGGGTGAATCCCTGTCGCGTCCGGTAGTGAGCGACGGCCTGGTGCTGATTCATACCAGCAACGGCCAGCTGCAGGCGCTGAACGAAGCGGACGGCCTGGTGAAATGGACCGTTAACCTGGATATGCCTGCGCTCTCTCTGCGTGGCGAATCTGCCCCGGCTACCGCATTTGGTGCTGCCATTGTGGGCGGTGACAACGGTCGCGTGAGTGCCGTGCTGATGCAGCAGGGCCAGATGATCTGGCAGCAGCGTATCTCTCAGGCCACTGGCTCAACGGAAATTGACCGTCTGAGCGACGTGGACACAACACCGGTTATCGTTAACGGTGTGGTTTACGCGCTGGCCTACAACGGCAACCTGACCGCGCTGGATCTGCGCAGCGGCCAGATCATGTGGAAACGTGAGCTGGGCTCGGTAAATGATTTCATCGTTGAGGGTAACCGCATCTATATGGTTGACCAGAACGACCGTCTGCTGGCCCTGAGTACCGAAGGCGGCGTGACGCTGTGGACGCAAAGCGACCTGCTGCACCGTCTGCTGACTGCGCCAGCGCTGTACAACGGTAGCCTGGTTGTGGGCGACAGCGAAGGGTATATGCACTGGATCGATCCGGATAACGGCCGCTTTGTTGCGCAGCAAAAAGTCGACAGCTCCGGTTTCCTGACCGACCCGGTTGTGGCCGACGGCAAACTGCTGATTCAGGCAAAAGACGGCACGCTGTACGCGATCACGCGTTAATTACCCGGCGGTTGTAGTATACTAAACGGCTCCTGTTCACTCAGGAGCCGTTTTGACATTTTTAAAAACGCCGCGAAAGCGACGTTATTTTGAATTTTATGAGGCTTCAAACATGGTACCTGTGGTCGCGCTTGTCGGGCGCCCTAACGTTGGAAAATCCACTCTTTTTAACCGTTTAACACGCACCCGTGATGCGCTGGTTGCGGATTTCCCGGGGCTGACGCGTGACCGTAAGTACGGTCGTGCAGAGGTGGAAGGACGCGAGTTCATCTGTATTGATACCGGTGGTATTGACGGCACAGAAGACGGCGTGGAAACCCGCATGGCGGAACAGTCGCTGCTGGCGATTGAAGAAGCGGACGTGGTGCTGTTCATGGTGGATGCACGCGCTGGCCTGATGCCGGCGGACTCCGCTATCGCTAAACACCTGCGTTCACGCGAAAAGCCAACCTTCCTGGTGGCGAACAAAACCGACGGCATCGATGCCGATCAGGCCATCGCGGATTTCTGGTCTCTGGGCCTGGGTGAAATCTACCCTATCGCGGCATCGCATGGCCGTGGCGTTACCAGCTTGCTGGAAACCGTTCTGCTGCCGTGGGTTGACGAAGTGAACCCGCCGGAAGAGGTGGACGAAGACGCTGAATACTGGGCGCAGTTTGAAGACGGAGAAGAGGGCGAAGAAGAAGAGCCTGAAGATGACTTCAACCCGCAGGATCTGCCGATCAAGCTGGCTATCGTGGGCCGTCCAAACGTAGGTAAGTCTACACTTACTAACCGTATTCTGGGTGAAGAGCGCGTGGTCGTTTACGACATGCCGGGCACCACCCGCGACAGCATCTACATCCCGATGCAGCGCGATGAGCGTGAGTATGTCCTCATCGACACTGCCGGGGTGCGTAAGCGCGGGAAAATCACCGATGTGGTGGAAAAATTCTCCGTTATCAAAACCCTGCAGGCGATCGAAGATGCCAACGTCGTGCTGCTGGTTATCGACGCACGCGAAGGGATCTCCGATCAGGACCTCTCTCTGCTCGGCTTTATCCTCAATAGTGGGCGCTCACTGGTTATCGTGGTCAACAAATGGGATGGCCTGAGCAACGAGGTTCGTGAGCAGGTGAAAGAGACCCTCGACTTCCGTCTGGGCTTTATCGACTTTGCTCGCGTGCACTTCATCTCTGCGCTACACGGCAGCGGCGTAGGTAACCTGTTTGAATCCGTCCGCGAAGCTTACGACAGCTCCACCCGTCGTCAGAGCACCGCCATGCTGACCCGTATCATGAATATGGCTGCGGAAGACCATCAGCCGCCGCTGGTGCGCGGTCGTCGCGTGAAGCTGAAATACGCCCACGCCGGTGGTTATAACCCACCAATCGTGGTGATTCACGGTAACCAGGTGAAAGACCTGCCGGATTCCTACAAGCGCTACCTGATGAACTACTTCCGTAAATCGCTGGACGTGATGGGCACGCCTATCCGTATTCAGTTCAAGGAAGGGGAAAACCCGTTCGCCAACAAGCGCAACACCCTGACGCCAAACCAGATGCGTAAGCGTAAGCGCCTGATTAAGCACATTAAGAAAAGCAAATAAGCTTTCATAGTGATTTGCTAGCTATTATAAGCATCCTAAAGCCCGAATATTTCGGGCTTTTTTGTTTTCAGGAGCTGTCATAAAAGTACAAGAAAGTGCATCCTTTAGGTGTACCCAGCATTCTGTTATGTCGTTTTGGGTACACTTTTAGATGTACGAGTAGATTGCCAGGTATACGTGCATGCCAAAACTTACCGATATGCAGATCCGAGCGTGGTTCAAGAGTGGCGAACGATTCGAGGGGAGGTCCGATGGCGAAGGACTTTATCTCCGCTTTCGCAAAGAAGACAAAACTCCATACTGGTGTTTTCGATACAAACTTACCGGCAAGCCTCGGACCTTGATGATTGGTTCTTATGTGTTATCCCGCTTGCTAAAGCAAGGGAGATTGCTAAAGAACTTGCAGCACGTGTCGCTCTTAGGCATGACGTGGCTGCAGAGAAGCAACAACGCAAGGCTGAGGCGATAGCAAAAATTGAAGCTGAAAAGAACGCTATGCACGTTTCAAAACTTACAGCGGAGTATTACTCTCGTCAAACTGAAGGGGCTGAAGGCATTGTGTACGCCGACTGAAACAGATGAAGCTCGTTTAAAGCGCTTCCACGAACACATGGGGAAGGATGAAAGTTAGTGTTGAAATGTACGCTGTAAGCCATTACCCAGGGGGAAAGGTTTTAACTCTGAGTAGCCTCAATCAAAACGCCCATCCAAAGTGGTAAACCTATTCTTTTACTCTTGCTATCGCGGTCTCCATGAAAAATACGAACCTAAAATATACAGAATTATTTAGGTCAAAGGCGGCTTTCAGGAGAAAAGTGTCAAGTGGGCATGCTAAGGAATGCTAAGGTTTTTGCGCAAAAAAATGAAAAGTGTAAACCACGCTGAAAGCCGCATTAAGTCAGGACTTAGTGGAAAAGTGTAAAGTGGTGATGTTAAGGCATGTTAAGGTTTTAGCGGGGAAAAAAGCAAAAGTGTGTGGTGACCAGGCTGACCTATGGCAGCAGTCTATTAGCCTGGTTGGTCTAAAGCTCCTGCTACCCCCACAAAGGCAGGATGAGTGGGAGGAACGGAGCAGGGCAGTCTAAGTTATAGTTGCTTCAGTCTGAAGATCACAAACTATTACTCCGGGTCAACCCGTCTTCTCCTTGCGCCGCATTTGAAATATTCTACCTGGCAAAATCTGAGACACCATTTTTACCCAAACCTACATCTGGATAATTCCGGCTTTTTGGGGAAGGGTATAAGCCAGCGTCCGCTATGCGTACGCAGCGGGCCTGACTGCATGCAGGGCAGGCCGCTCTTTATCGGTAGGGGACGTTATAATCCTTTTGAGACATGTGGCAAAGACTACCTTTTGGCCACAACCCGCATCTCCACAAGGGCATTTTCCGGGATGAATGCCGATACGCCTATGGCAGACCATGCCGGGTAGGGCGCCTTGATATACGCATCTTTTACCTGAGAAAAAACGTCAATATGTGTTTTAAGGTCAATATGAAACGTGGTCATCTCAAGAATATTGTCATAGCCTAAGCCTGCGGCATTCAGGTACACACCCAGCTTATAAAACGCATCGTGAAACTGTTCTTCAGGATCCTTGCTGATGGGTTTGTCCTTTCGGGCTGCCGTAACGCCCGAAAGATACACGGTGCCATCGGCATCGATGACAGGAGAGAAGTGCCAGTCATCGTAATAATGCTGAAAGGCTTCTGGAACGATCGATTTTTTCATATTTTTTTCTCAAATGGATGAGCACGGGAAAAAGGCAACGGCCACATCTCATACCCGGGGAAGCACATGAGCCATGTCGTGCAGACCAGGTCGGCCAGCCGCCCGTTACGTTACTTGATGGAAAGGCGGGCCGCAGCAGAAATTATTCCGGAGGCGCGTCGGATAAGCCGGATACTCAGTCCGGCACCAGCCGCGAGGCATACCGCCATTGTCAGCAGCGAGACAATAAAGGCATGCGTGATCGTTGCGCCGCTTTTATCGCCCCCCAGCATGCTGTAAAAAATGCCGCCGATGACGGCGACGCTCAGCGCAGTGCTGATTTGCAGCGTCGAGCTGGTCACGCCGGCAATCATGCCTGAAAAAGCGGGCGCTACGCGGCCGGTCACCATTCTCACCAGCGTTGGCATCGCCAGCCCCTGACCCAGACCGGTGATAAAAAGGAGTGCCGCGAGCGGCAGCGTGGCCGGAGGAGTGCCCGTCAGCGTGCTGGCAATCAGCCCGGCAAGGCCCGCCAGACCCGCCGTCTCACATCCCATTCCGATTGCGCTCAGGTAATTTCCGGCAAACCGCCTGAAGTAGGGTGTCAGCAACGGCCCAATCAGGAAGCCGATGCCAAAGGGCAGAAAAATCAGGCCTGCGGTCAGGGCGTTTAAATGCAACGCATCCTGAAGATAAACAGAAAACAACAGAAAAAAGGCACCGATGGAATAAAACAGCAATACGATCGCCAGACCCTGACCCAGTCCCGGCGCGCGTAAGACGGTCGGATCGAGCAGCGGCGAACCACCGTTCTGACTGAGGCGACGTTCATAACGCCATAGCCCCAGCACCAGCAGCGGGAACGCAAGAAATGATCCCCATGTCCACCAGGGCCATCCCGCTTCACGGCCTTCAATTAATGGCACAATCAGCGCGCTAAGGGTGACGGTGGCCAGCAGCATGCCGACGGGATCCAGTCGCTGTGCCGACTGCGCCCGCGTCTCTTTCAGCAGCGGTAGACCGAAGAGAATGACCAGCAGCGCCACTGGCAGGTTAACGATAAAAATCGCACGCCAGCCCAGATGAAACAGATCTGCAGAAATCAGAATGCCACCCAGTATCTGCCCGATAACGGAGGCCAGACCAAAGACGGCGCCATAGAGGCTCAGCGCCAGCGGTTTTTCCGCTTCCGGAAAAATCGCCTGTACGGAGGCCAGTGCCTGGGGTGCCATAATGGCTGCGGTGGCACCCTGTAACACGCGCCCGGCAATCAGCACCCACGGCGACCAGGCCACGCCGCACAACAACGATGCTGCAGCAAAACCGATAAGTCCAAGAAAGAACATCTTCCCCCGGCCGTAAATATCACCCAGTCGACCGCCGGTGATTAACGTGACCGCGTAGACGGCAGCATAGGATGAAATGACAAGCTGTTGCGCGGACGAAGAGGCACCTAGCTCGCCCTGAATGGCAGGCAGCGCCACATTAACGATAAAAAAATCGAGCGGGGGCAAAAACGCGCCCACCAGCAGGATGATAAACATCGCCCAGCGACGGGGCTCGGCGCTGGGCGATGTTGTGTTGACATAGAACACTCCAGATAACGGTTCTGTCCCGGGTAAGGAACGTATTCGGTCAGTTTGGGCAGAGGGTCATGCAGAGAATGTCAGCGCATGCCGCCAGCGGCCACAATCACCTCGCCGGTGATCCACCCCGCGTCCTCGGAGGCGAGAAAGGCAACGATCGGCGCAACATCCTGCACCTGCCCGATGCGGCCGAGTGGCGTCTGCTTTTCATTCCATGTCTGGAAGTCCGAGTTCATCGCGCCCGCACTGTGACTCCCTTCCGTTTCGATTAGGCCCGGGTTGACGGCGTTAACGCGAATGCCCCGTGACCCGAGCTCGCGCGCGAGCACGCCGGTGATGGCGTCCATCGCGCCTTTGGTGCCGCTGTAGATGGCGCTCTCGGGGATAAAGACGCGGGTGACGAACGAACTGATGTTAATGATGCTGCTGCCTTTCGTCAGATGCGGCGCGGCGGCGCCAGCCACCAGCAGTGGGCCCAGGACATTGATGTCAAACTGCCTGCGGTAGCGCGCTTCGGTGCTTTCTTCTATCGGGGCGAACTCGTAGACACCGGCGTTGTTCACCACAATGTCCAGGTGTCCGTAGTGGTCGATGGCAAAGGCGATCAGTTCCCTGACGTCCGCCTGGCGAGTGACATCCGCTGCAAACGCCACGGCGTGCCCGCCAGCGGCCTCGATGTCGGCGACAACCTTACCGGCACGGCTGTTGCCGGAGGTGTAATTGACAATGACTTTTGCGCCATCAGCCGCCAACTGTCGGGCAATGGCGGCTCCGATACCGCTGGATCCACCGGTTACGATGGCAACTTTGTCGTGTAATTTTTTCATGGCGCAGGCCTCCTGAAATCCCCGCCGGGGGCGGATTGGGTTGAGAACGCTATAGTGAAGCCGACAAAGTTGTTTGGGAACTGACACTTTTGTATATTGGATGTTCATTTTTGTACGGTGAGGCGACAGTATGGAATGGGGCGACGTGCGGGTATTTCTGGCAGTGATGCGTAAGGGGTCTTTCGGGGAGGCGGCCCGCAGTCTCGGCGTGAGCCATCCGACGGTCGGACGCCGGATAAAGGCGCTGGAGGATGAGGCGCAGCAAGCCCTGTTTCGCCGGACAAAGGAGGGGCTCGTGCTCACCGACGCTGGCGACAGGGTGCTGAAGCTGGCAGAGGCCGTGGAAAACTCCGCGCTGGCGATGGAGCGTCGTCTGGCCGGGAATCACGACCGTCTTGAAGGGTTATTGCGGATCTCTTCCGCAGAGTGGTTTGCTAACTACGTTCTGGCGCCTGTTCTGAGCGAACTGACGCGACGTCATCCCGCGATTGTACCGGAAATCATCGCGAGCTACCGCTTGCTCAATCTGTCGCGCCGCGATGCCGATATCGCGTTTCGTATTGTTCCTTTTACCGAACCGGATATTGTTCAGCGTCGTCTGATGCGAATTCCCTATGCGCTGTACGGCGTACCGGAAATCGCCGATGTCGCGCAGCGCGACCCGGCCGCCGTGGGGCTGATTCTGATGAACACGGCGCAGTCCCACTTTTCTGACGTCGCCTGGCTGCTCGACAGGTTTCCGCAGTCACGACGAGTGTTCACCAGCACCAGCCGCGCCGTCCAGGCGCAAATGTGTCAGCGGGGCATGGGCATTGCCGTGCTGCCACGCCCGCTTGGCGATGCCATCCCCGGATTGCAGCCCATCAGCATGCCGGAACCCCCGCCTTCCAAAGATATCTGGGTGGGGTATCACTCCGACCTCCGGCACATGGACAGACTCCGGGTCATGCTGGATATCGCCGATGCGATGTTTGCCGATCCGGCGACGGCCGCGACGTAAATCTATTTTTTGCGGATGCCTGCCATACTGCTGAACACGCCGTCGCGCAGCACAAAAGCATGGAGCAGCGCGGCTGCAAGATGAAGCATTACGGTCGCGAACAGCGCCAGCGCAACCCAGGTGTGAAGCGGCCGCAGTACCGCATACCAGTCATTATTCATGCCCATGATGGGGGGCAGGACGATTCCGTAACCCAGTGTGACGGGATACCCGGCAGCTGAGAGCATGGCCCAGCCAGTCAGCGGCTGGGCCAGCATCAGCAGATAGAGCGCCCAGTGCGAAAGATGGGCCATCCCGCGCTGCCAGGCCGGTAGTGAGGCGGGTAAAGCGGGGGCCGGTGTGGTGAAGCGTACCCACACGCGAACGACGACCAGGAGCAGGATCATCACCCCCAGTGGCTTGTGGATCGACACCAGCAGGCTGTGCAGGGAGGAAACGGTTGATACCATCGCCACACCAATAAACAACATGATGAAGATCGCGGTGGCCATCAGCCAGTGCAGGACGCGCAGGACCGGATGAAAATAATCGACCTTTTTCATAGATGTTCTCCTGACTGTTGTGCCTGTTCATGGGTGCGCAGATTGTAGGATTTGGCATAAGCCGATGAGCGCGCGTTAAGTATCGGATCATCAGATGCCGCGATGCCGTCGGGCAAAATTAACGGATCGTAATTGATGTCATTGCATGGCCCTTGCTGCTGAGGGACAGCGCTGGTCAGGACTAACGTGCCGGCCGTCATCGTCTTCCGGTCGGCTGGCCAGGCTTTTGAGGCGTCGTTACCGTTATCCGTCGCCTGAGCCAGCGTGAACACCAGATCCCATTTCAGCGGGCCCTGCGCCAGACGACGCTGAAGATCCTGTTGCAGAAAATCCTTGTTCTGTTTATCGGGATCGGTAACAGGCGTAAACGCTGCATGCGGCACCATACTCCACCGTACCAGGTGTGCATTGCCGGCCTTATCAATCAGGCGAAACGCATTCAGACTGTTAAAGCGATCGCTGGCCCAGCTGGAAGAGGGAACGGTTTGTTTGGCCCAGGCAAAAAACGGTTTTATCTCCGGATGCTTCATGACAAAGGCCCCCATTTTCTCCGGATTCGGTTTTCCGGTGGCCGTATCCGGCAGGGTGGCCTTCTGGAGCTCATAGAAACCTTCAACGGAGCTGACGGGGAAAAAGGGCATGGCGTTCATGCCGGTACGCCACTGCTCACCATTAGCCTGCTGAAAGGACAGCGCCATGCTCCGGACGGGAACGGCATAATCCGGCGCCCCCGGATTACCGCCAGCAATCGCAAATCGGCCTGTTACGGCAGTTTCACCTTTGCTGAACACTAAAGCTCGCGACAGCGTGCTGGCATTGCCGTTCGAGACAAAGGTGCCCAGCACGCACATGCCCTTCGCGTGATTTCGGCGATAGCCTTCATGAATTCCACCCGACTGTTCCAACACGTTGACGAGCTTATCCGACGTCAGCCGTTCGGGCGTAAACCAGCCGCCAGTCCACAGAAATAATAAACACAGTATCAGGGGGATCAGGCCTACCAGTGCGAGGCGCACCAGCGTCTTTCTGTTTATCTGCGATGTGATTTTCATTGGGTGAGCTCATTTTGTTTTCGAACCGTTAGCGATGCGGCGGACAGACAATAATAGACGGCGCCAAACGCCGCATAGCCCGCAATAGTGTTTACCGACGGGGGTTCCGGTAGCCGGGACTGAACGAGGAAGAAGGCGCCCGCCAGTGCAGACTGCGCGCCGCTTAAAATCATGCTCCACTGCGCACCATAATGTTTCCAGCGCTGTACCGCCGCCCCCAGTTGCAGCAGACCGGACAGTATTGCCCAGCCACCAAATATACGGATCACCTCATACATGCTGTCTATGTTCACCATCACGGCCAGTGTGGTGAGGGTACTGACGATAATATTGACGGTCTGCATCCGGCTGCGGCCGAATCCACCGCTTTTAAGGGCATCCATATAATTAGCCATTGCATCCCAGGCGGGGTAAAGAATGAGCAGTACCGACGTCCAGACAAGTGAAGACTGGCCCACGGAAAACACGGCAACCACCCATAAAACGGAGAAGGCGGTGCGGATAAAATAATAGTGCTGGAGCCAGTGCTGCTGGTGCACATAGTAATGATTATCGGACATGTTAACCCTCTCAACCCGGCAGGCTGAACAAACGAAGCATCGGCGTGAGCTTCTCTTTGTCAGTAAACCTACTAGTAGGTAGGTAAAAGATCAACCTGTTTTCGTGCGAGTCTGTGAATTCGTAAAAGGATCGTCCGGGGACGGAAGAGGAGGGGACGAGTTGAAATAAAAGCGGCCCGGCAGGTAAACCGGGCTACCGTCAGGCGACGTTGACCACCTTGTTAATCAGCGGCGAGGCAATCTGATCAAACACCGCCGGATTATTGAACGCGCGTGCGGCCAGCATGGCGCCATGAATGCCCGCCATCAGCGTCCGGGCTTCGGCTTCCGCCGTTTCATTTAGCAGGAAAATGCCACGGGCTTCGCCGGCCCTCAGTAAGGTGGCGAGCCAGTCAGAGAGATCGCTGAAATGGCCGGTGACTTCGGCGGCTATTTCAGCAGGCAAGGTGGGAAGCTCAACGGCAAGCATTACACAGATGCAAAATGGCGAAGTGCCATCCTTAATACACGCTGACCAGAAGTCGGCATATCCTTTCACTTTGGCCAGGGGATCGTCGATTTGCCGATCCATGGCCGCCATACCCGCCAGGGCTTCTGCGCGGTACTCCTGCACAACCGCCTTCACTAAATCTTCCTTGCCGGGAAAATGGTGGTGGATACTGGCTTTGCGGATACCGACACGCTCAGCAAGATCGGCATAGCTGAAGCTTTTATACCCTCCGGCTGTCAGCAGTTGCCGGGTGTTTGCCATAATTTCTCGCGCTTTCGGCGAACGTTCGCTCATTTCAGTCTCCAGTCTTTAACCCTGTGAAACAGGGGGGCAGTGTCTGATAGCATCCTGCCGGGATGGCCTGCAGACAAGACGCTAGATGGTCAAATCACAGGCCCGGAGGACCACGACCCCGATATAGGCGGCTGGCAGGATTGACATGCACCCATCCTACTACTAGGATGGGTGAAATTCAAAGTCTATTCCTGCATGGAGAGTGTGCATGGCGGTGATTCCGTTTCCTGACAGGGTTAAGCGGGTGGTACCAAAGGACAACAGCCAAACGCTTCCCGGCTTACGGGATTCGCATCAAGACTACAGCCGCACACCGTGCAGCAAAAACAACGATGCCGTTCGCCATTTTGCATTAAGGGTCGCCGGGAAGCTTTTAAGCGATCCGGAGCTGAATCAGGCGATGCCTTTTCTGGTGGACAAAATCGTCAGAGTGCTGATGACTGAATCCAGAGACAGCTGATGTCGGGTCGGGCGGGCAGCTAAGAAAAAGAAGGTGGTTCTCGTTTGCCCTCGTCCTATTCCGTTCATCTCTCAGAACCCGTTCCGTACGGGTTCGGATTCAACCCGCTGATCGTGGGACCTGAAGTTTGCGTTCCGGAACGTCTCAAACAGGAACAGAACGTCTTCAACACCTGTTAACGCTTAGTTTAGATTGCTGGAATGCACATGTCCGCTCTGTGCCATGAGCAGACATTGCAGGCATCACAATATGTTAATCAACGGGTAGCTGGTCAGCGCTACATTATGAGGCGTTAATGGCTTGAATTGATGCACTGATAGCACGTGTCGCAGAACTAGTGTCAAGAAATCCGAGGGGGCCAGAAATAGTGCTATCATTATATTTAATGGTATTACTAAACATATATATGTGTGCGATGCTAAGTTAGTAAAGGAAATAACTGACCATTCATTTTCAAGCAGTATGCTTTATAGAGGTCTGACGATTTCTTGATGCAAAAAGTTAACTGCTTTCGTGATCTCTGATATAATGAGACAGACACGCACACTGACGAACAAACTGTTCTCTTTATTGACAAATTCAAATGGTGAAACTTTGATTAAGAGCAAAAATGAAATTATCGAAGGGTTGGGATTGGATACGTTAAATATCAATGAGTATGAAGGCAACAATTTCGAAGTATACAAGTATTTCGAAGGTGAGTTTGAGAAACTTATCAGTACAAATGCTGAACTCTATGGGATAGAACCTGTCATTTTTTATATAGATAACTCTACGACATGTAACGCTTTTGCTACAAAACGTAATGGTTATAATATTATGGGAATCACTAAAGGTTATCCTATTCTTATTGGAAATAAATTCAAGAAAGACTTTTTTGATAGTTTAATATTTGCTGCATTTTTAAATAATGAAAGTGTTTCAGATGGCTTTGCATCGTTATATAAAAACGAAAACTTCTCATTTAGTAAGTTCATGCTTGATTGCTCAATTCACTTTACGTTCCATCATGAATTTCGTCATTTACTCCAGTTTAATGCAATCAAAGATAAAACAGACAATCATCTTACAGAGAATTGTTTTGAACGACCTTTCGATCTTAAAAAACATATTCTAGAATACGATGCTGATAAAAGTGCCGCTAACAAAGTTGTGCTATATGCTGCAAGTATTCTTAGAAAGTTTGGCTTTCGAAGTGATGGTGAGTTTTTAGCATTAATATATTGTGCATTAGGTAGTTTATTTATTACTAGAGTGTTGTTCAATTATGGCTTAGTTGGGCAATGGCAAGAACCTCTTAAACCTAACCCGATGGAATTTTATACCAAAAAGAACTGGCATCCTCATCCCACGATTAGAGCACTCAACTTGCTGGATAGCTTCATTGTGTTTATTTCAGATGGGTATCCTCATCTGAAAATTGAAACTCAAAAATTGATAACAAATAGTATGGGGATTACGAAGTTGTACCTAGATAAATTATTACCAAATGTGGATACAGCAGGCTTGATCTTTGGGGATATGTTCTCAGAAATAGAGAAATCTAATGAATACAATAACTATTTACATAATGAAGCTTTGAGTGACCCGATAATACAACAACTGATTGATAAGTCACTATGAATTGCAACTGTTTCTGTAGTCACTTTCGTGAGAGCAGACCATAAAAGTGACTACTTCCGCTCTTCGCTCAAACCGATCTGTTATTCCTGCTTAAGAAACATGCTTAACATAGGATATTTTCCATTTTCCAAGCTGACCCCATCTTTACCAATATTTAGGGATTGGATGTAGTGATGCTGAGATGAATTTCAGTGGCCGCATAAAATCCTGTCATTAAATTTCCAAATAATAAGCAGTTGATTGCCACAAAAGGGGAATATAAAATCGCGCATTTACTGACTACCTAATGCCAGAACCAGTTCTTTGCAGCGGGGATCGCGCTGAAATCTCATGATCGTGTCATCAAGGTTTAACCCCGCCAGGAAATAAAGATCTTCCAGTATCTCAACCGCATCGCTATAGGTTAACCGCTTGGTGAAAGGCAGGGCATGTTGCGTACGTAGGATGTTTTTACTCAACCCTTTTTTAAAAGCGGGGAATAACTCCGTTGTGGTGCTGCGATTGTCTTCGCAGACAGTCAGCGCCACTTGCATTATTTCCGTCAGTTTCTGTAACGGGTCGACCTGATGGTTGACATGGTGCAGGTTAAACTCCCTGAACAGGCGTAATAGCATTTGCTCATTGTCATCCAGCCGGGAAAAAAATGTGAATCCTTTCTCACTCTTTAACGACAGGAAGAATATCTCATCAGGAAGCGTCATTATCAACTGCGAGACATCATTATCAAATTGATTATGCTGCATTTTTCTTTCTATCGCCCAATGCAGGACAATTTTATGTAATAGGTTGTAGGCGCGGAAACGCCCCGTATGCACCTGTTCAGCAATCTGTTCAAACTTCTGGCTGAAGCGAAATGCCGTTTCTAAATCACCATGTTCAATATAATGATGCATTAACCAGTAATGCATAAATCCATGACCCAGCAGGGACAAATCGGAGGCAAAAATCTCGATTTCAAACAGGAAGTCATCGAGTGCTTCGATTTCCGGCCACTCTGCATCGACGCCAAACTCTGCGGCGACATCCAAAATACCCGGATAAAGCGATTGCAGGTTAGGAACAATATGCTCATCCAGCGCTAATAACAGCTCATGCCCCGTCCACTGGAAGAAACTCGTGCTGTGATCCTGCAGTAAAACAGCCGCGATACGGTTATGCAGGACCATTAAATCACTGGCTGGGTTCTGGCTACATGCCTGCAACAGCTCACTAACCTGCAAAAGATATTCACTTTTCCCTTCCTCTTCGAGACGCCTGATGATCATCACCGCGTTATAACGGGCAGAGACCGCCGCCAGAATTTGTTCGTGTTGTGGATGTGATAAAGCCTGCAGCTCCAAGTCAAGGATCGCCAGATTGTTGTTAATCACCCTCCGGCTTTGAATGTTATCGCCACGAATATTGTTTACCGCCTGCGTGAACTGCGGCACCTTCACTTCATATTGGGATTTTATGGCCTCTTTTGCCCAACGAGCACGTTCCGCGGGCGCTTCCTGCACGTCCCAACTCAACAATAACGTGCCGATATGATGGATGGCATAAGGCTGATTGCGTTCGTTGCGAAAATGGTAGAGCAGCGCGGCAAGCATCGGCCCGAAAACACACTGCCAGTAAACCTCCAACGCCCTAGCCGGTTCCAGATCGGTTTCATAGGCGGCTTCATTCAGCGTGCAGAAAAAACGCTGCACGTTGCCAAGATAATTTTTTAAGCCCGCATGTTCCTCATGCACAAGGTAAGAAAGCAGACGTGGCGTCATTGTAGCGTAGGACAACTGATGCCTGGGCAGCGTACGGTGATCTTTGTATGCCAGCTTTTCATGACGCGGCAGCTTCTGTGCCACATCCAGAGAGTCATATAGCGCGGCAATAATTTCTAGCATGCTAGGTGGTTTGAACATCGCTTACCCCAATTTCGCGGCAGACGCATCGGCCCAGATGGATAAAACTACCACTATAAAGCGAGGCGCCAATAAAGGCATTTTCTTTCAGTCAATAAGGAGTGAACATGAATAATAAAATTGACAGCATTGTGGTCAGTGGCCAGATGGTTCGCGATGAATTTCATACTGCAGTAGGGGCGATTCGCGTCTATCGCCGCGATGACCGCGCGGGCAAGCAAGCGCGCTGGGGCGGTCATACCAACTGGGGCTATTCGGGTTACTACCTTGCCAGCATCTACGACGGTGAACGCTGGCGTAAGCTGCAGTTCAATAAGCTGGTGCCTTATGAAGACCGTTCGTATGAACGTTCGGTGGAGTGCCCGCGCCTGGAAGCGTATCTGAGTGACGTTATTGCGCGTTGGCGTGGGTTGGTAGCACGCTACGATGCGACCAGCAAAAGTTTCCGCATTCTGCCCATTGAACTGAATATTGATTAACGTGAGCAGGGAGGATTTAGTTAACCGCCCTGGTTTTCCGCGAGAGTATGTATTGTTCCCCGCTGCGGCGGGGATTTGTTCTTGAGGCTTCTGCCTGTCGCATCTTTTTCATAACCACCATACCCTTTCCCCTGTTTAAGCTATGGAGTTGAAAGCATTGTCGTGCTTGTTTTGCATGTGACCTGCTCCCAGTTGATCAAGACGGTGCGATATAAGTAATGCCTTGCGAACTTCCGCTCCTCGCTCTTAACGGACTGACGGTGTCATCGGTCAACTAGACCTCTAAAAGTTATCGATGGTCCTTTTTTGTGTACCCAAGGGTGTACACATACATGTGATAAGAATTTAAAAATGCATTAAAAATAATAGTTTGTTGTTTTAATGGTTTTTCACATTAAGAAAAGCAAATAAGCTTTGCTGCTCTCACGAAAGCCCGCGATGATCGCGGGCTTTTTTTTGCCCAATCATACCGCCGGTTTTCCCTGTGTGAAGTCAATCACTATTCACTTTTAACCATGTTTAAATCTAAGAAAGTAGACAATCGTCGAATTTTCATCTTAAAGTCCAGGGTCCGGTACTAGACAAAACTAGCGCCTGGTTATCAAATGGTTAACTAACTTTTCGCCGCATGTAAAAAATCGGCCAGATACGTAACTGGCCGGCGTACCTGCTGGTGTTTACAAGCACGACGACATACCTTTCGGGAGAATTATGCAATCCACTGTTAATCAAAAAGAGAGCCGAACGTTCTTCGGCCACCCGTATCCGCTCGGTTCGCTGTTCTTCACCGAGATGTGGGAGCGTTTCTCGTTTTACGGCATTCGTCCGTTACTGATCCTGTTTATGGCCGCCACCGTCTATGACGGCGGGATGGGCCTGGCGCGTGAAAACGCCTCGGCGATTGTCGGTATCTTTGCCGGTACCATGTACCTGGCTGCACTGCCGGGCGGCTGGCTGGCGGATAACTGGCTCGGTCAGCAGAGAGCCGTCTGGTACGGTTCGATCCTGATTGCGCTCGGTCACCTGTCGATTGCGCTCTCGGCGGTGATGGGCAACAACCTGTTCTTTATCGGCCTGATGTTCATCGTGCTCGGCTCCGGGCTGTTCAAGACCTGTATTTCAGTCATGGTCGGTACCCTGTATAAAAAAGGCGACGCGCGTCGCGACGGCGGTTTCTCGCTGTTCTATATGGGTATCAACATGGGCTCGCTCATCGCGCCGCTGATTTCCGGCTGGCTGATTAAAACCCACGGCTGGCACTGGGGCTTTGGTATTGGCGGTATCGGGATGCTGGTGGCGCTGATTATCTTCCGCGTGTTTGCCGTTCCGGCCATGAAACGCTATGACGGCGAAGTCGGCCTCGACTCCACCTGGAACAGCCCGGTGGTGAAGCGTAACGGAGTGGGCGTTTGGCTGCTGGCGCTGGCGGCAGGCGTGGCAACGCTCGTGACGCTGATTGCGCAGGGCGTGATTGTGATTAACCCGGTCGCGGTAGCCAGCGTGCTGGTCTACGTGATTGCGGCGTCCGTGGCCCTCTACTTTATCTATCTGTTTGTCTTTGCGGGCCTGAACCGTAAAGAGCGCGCCAGACTGCTGGTCTGCTTTATTCTGCTGATCTCCGCGGCGTTCTTCTGGTCCGCGTTTGAACAGAAGCCAACCTCGTTCAACCTGTTTGCCAACGACTACACTAACCGCATGATCGGCGATTTCGAAATCCCGGCGGTGTGGTTCCAGTCAATCAACGCCCTGTTCATCATCCTGCTGGCACCGGTGTTCAGCTGGGCGTGGCCGAAGCTGGCGAGCATGAACATTCGCCCGAGCAGCATCACCAAGTTTGTTATCGGTATTTTGTGTGCCGCAGCGGGCTTTGGCCTGATGATGCTGGCGGCACAGAACGTGCTGAGCAGCGGTGGGGCGGGCGTATCGCCGTTCTGGCTGGTGGGCAGCATCCTGATGCTGACGCTCGGCGAACTGTGTCTGAGCCCGATTGGCCTGGCGACCATGACGCTGCTGGCGCCGGAGAGAATGCGCGGTCAGATGATGGGGCTGTGGTTCTGTGCCAGCGCGCTGGGTAACCTGGCGGCGGGTCTGATTGGCGGCCATGTGAAGGCCGACCAGCTGGATATGCTGCCGGATCTCTTTGCGCGCTGCTCTGTCGCGCTGCTGATTTGTGCCGCGGTACTGATCGTCCTCATTGTTCCGGTACGCCGCATGTTGGAAAATGCGCAGACTAAACCGGCAGCTAACGCCTCATAAACCTCTGGCTTGCCGGGGCGGCGTTATGCCCCGGCAATTTACTCAACGAGGTAAGAACATGCTGTTAGGGTTTGTTGGTCTTGGCGCAGTCGTTGAAACAGCTTACCTGCCCGCAATACGAAAATGCTATGATAATCTCCCTCACTGTTTAGGCTTTGATATCCAGCCCGTAAAACAGCCGGAGGGGGTAACGCGTTGTGCCACACTGGCTGAACTCCTCTCCCGGCCGCTTGATACCCTGTTTATTACCACAGCCTCGCTGCACCATCTTGAGGTGCTTGAACACGCTCTCGCCTCATCGGTTTCCCGCATCGTGGTTGAAAAACCGATCGTTGCCACGCTTGCCCAAATCGAAAAGCTCAACGCGCTGCTGGCAAACCCCGACGTTGCACCCCGCGTGCTGGCGCTCGATCACTGGATGGCGCGCCTCGAAACGGTGAAGCGGTCGCTGGTGGGCAGCGTCTCTGACATCGTCAAAATCGACGGCTTTTTGCAGGAGCCGAGCGGAGTTAACGCCGCAGGAGAACCCATCGCGCTTAACTTTGCTACCGGCGAACCGGACACCCGTACGCTTCGTCACCCTGACGGCGTGATTCTGGATATCGGTACGCACGTGCTGGCGATGCTGCGCGAAACGGTGCGTTATCTGGGCGGGAATGATGAGATGACGTTGCAGGTGGTGACGGCTAAAGACCACCTGGGCCGCGCTATTGCCAAAGGCGACCTGACCACGGCGGAGGGCGAGGCGCATCTGCAGGGCCGCATCAGCGGCGTGCCGGTGGATATCTGGCTTAATAAATATGCGGGACCCGCTGGCGGGCAAAAAGGCTTACGGATCTGGTTGCGCGACGGGCGCATCATTAGCTACGACCGGCGCGGTGCGGAGGATGTGCTGGAGCTGATTGAGGGTCAGAACATTCAGCGCTGGCATATCCCCGGGACAATCTACGAGCACTGTCTTACCGGACACATTCTGGGCACGAACAGCCTGTTTGAACGGGATCCGTACGAGGTGAGCCGCACAACGTGTCGCCGAATCGAGGAAGTTGAGCTGCTGCTGACCTTGCAGCAACAGCTGCGTGGCCTGCACTGAACGCAACGTGGTAAAATTATTGCAGACCAGAATGCTTTAAGGAGTCACCATGACGATTACCTGCCCGGATTGCCAGGCACCGCTTGAGCCCCTGAACGGGGTGGCACACTGCGAGAGCTGTAATAAGGATATTGCGCTTGAAGCCCGCTGCCCGGAGTGCCATCAGCCACTCCAGGTCTTAAAAGCCTGCGGGGCGGTGGATTATTTCTGCCAGAACGGCCACGGTCTTATCTCTAAAAAACGCGTGGAGTTTGTTCGGGCCGAAGGTTAATCGCACACGCAGCCTTCGCCTTTCTTCCACAGCTCGACCAGCGACTCGGGCGCTTCCTGCTCCGGTACCAGCACGATGATATCGGCGTAGTGCGCCTGATTTTGCCCGGTCCAGATAATCTGGATGCGGAAATAGCGCTGGTCGCCGCTGCCGGGTGACGAGGCCTGTCCCGGCGGCTGACCGCGCGGAAAGGCCTGCTCCAGGATGCTTACCAGGCGCTGGCGCTGAGCCTCATTGAGCGAGGAGAGCGCGATGGTGCGCTGGCCGCTCAGCTTGGGAATATAGGCGACGCCGCCTTCCCGGGCCAGCTCAACCACGGCGTCATCCGTCAGTTCCGGAACCTGCATTTACAACACTCCCACCTGTTCCCAGGCTTGTTTAATGGCCGCCCCAACGTCGCCGCCGGAGCGTTTCTCTCCGTGCGCGATCGTCAGTTTTGCGAAGGCCTCAAAATCTGCATCCTGCGCCAGATTGCGATCGCAAACCGTGTCGTACCAGGCATAACCCGCTTTTTCCCAGGCGTAGCCGCCGATCGCCGTCGCGGCCAGATAAAATGCCCGGTTGGGGATGCCGGAGTTCAGATGTACGCCGCCGTTATCCTCACGCGTTTTGATGAAATCCTTCATGTGTGCAGGCTGCGGGTCTTTGCCGAGCAGCGGATCGTTGTAGGCGGTGCCCGGTTCAGACATCGAGCGCAGCCCTTTGCCATTGATGCCTTTCGCCAGTAATCCCTCACCAATCAACCAGTCCGCTTTATCGGCGGTTTGCTTCAGATGGTACTGCTTCACCAGTGAGCCAAACACGTCCGACAGCGACTCGTTCAGCGCGCCGGATTGCTCAAAATAGATAAGCCCGGCTTCGGTCTCGGTCACGCCGTGGCTCAGCTCATGCGCCACGACATCTATGGCGATGGTGAAGCGGTTAAATATTTCCCCGTCGCCGTCGCCAAATACCATCTGCTGACCGTTCCAGAAGGCGTTCTGATATTCCCGACCGTAATGAACGGTGCCGGTTAAAATAAGCCCTTTGTTATCGAGCGAATCGCGCTGATATTCTTTCCAGAAGAAATCATGGGTAATACCCAAATACTCGTAGGCTTCGTCTACCGCCACATCGCCGTTTGACGGCTGGCCTTCGTAACGTACCTGCGTACCCGGTAGCTCCTGAGTTTGCTTCGCGTCGTAGATATCCCGCTCCAGCTGTCCGGCTTTATTCACGTGCGGCGCGGCGGGTTTGCCCGGCATATGGGCCATCAGCGTCTGGACGTGGGTTAAGGTCTGGCGGGCACAGCGCTGCTGCGGTTCGGAACCGCTTTCGATAATACGACGAAGAATATACGGGGGGATCACGCTATAAAGATGGGACATGCTGCTCTCCTTATTAAAAAAGGGAATAGCAGCAGTATAGTAAGTAACCGGCGAAGAATTATCCGGTTTTACGCTGACGCGTCTTTTTCACCGGTTTAATTGATTTCACTTCGCTTTCTACCCAGCCGTCTGACAGACGCGTCGTCAGCACATCGCCGGTATTCACCTGTTTAGTTTGCTTCAGCACCTTGCCGTCCGTTGCCGTCGTCACGCTATAGCCGCGCGCCAGCGTGGAGAGGGGGCTGACCGCTTCAAGGTGGGTCACCGCATTGCCAAAGCGTTCGCGGGTGGTGCTCAGTCGCGCGCGGAGAGTTTCCGCCAGACGGTACTCCAGCTGCTGAATCCGCGTTTGCGCGCGATAAATTTTCGGCTGCGGGTTCTGCTGGTTCAGACGCTGCGTCACGCGCTGTTGGCGCGACACCGCGCGCTTGATCTGCGTGTCCATCGCCACGTTCATGCGCTGGCGCAGACGCTCCAGCACAGTTTGCTGACGCGCCAGACGCAGCTGCGGGTGTTGCTGCTGAAGACGGTGATGAAGCTGGGTAAAGCGACGGGTCCGGTTGGCGAGGTAGTAGTCCATCGCCATCTCAAGACGTTGCTGGCCGCTCTGGATCTGACGCAGCAGCTCCAGCTGGTTGCGGCTGACCACCTCTGCCGCCGCGGACGGCGTCGGCGCGCGGAGATCCGCGACAAAATCGGCGATCGTCACGTCCGTTTCGTGGCCGACGGCGCTCACCACGGGGATCTGACTTGCAAAGATTGCCCGCGCCACGCGCTCGTCGTTAAAGCTCCACAGATCTTCCAGCGAGCCGCCGCCGCGTCCGACGATTAAGACGTCGCACTCCTGACGCGCGTTCGCCAGCGCTATGGCGCGCACAATTTGGCCCGGCGCATCGTCACCCTGAACAGCGGTCGGGTAGATGATGACGGGCAGGGAAGGGTCGCGACGCTTCAGAACGTGTAAAATATCGTGCAGTGCTGCACCGGTTTTCGAGGTGATGACACCCACGCAGTGGGCAGGCGAGGGTAGCGGCTTTTTGAACTGCTGGTCGAAAAGTCCCTCTTCCGAGAGCTTCGCCTTTAACTGTTCGTACTTTTGCTGCAGCAGGCCTTCGCCCGCAGGCTGCATGCTCTCGACGATAATCTGATAATCACCGCGCGGCTCATACAGGGTGATATTGGCGCGCACCAGAACCTGCTGGCCGTGCTGAGGACGGAACGTCACGCGGCGGTTGCTATTGCGGAACATCGCGCAGCGCACCTGAGCGGTATCGTCTTTTAGCGTAAAGTACCAGTGGCCGGAGGAGGGCTGCGTGAAGTTAGAGATTTCACCGCTGATCCAGACCTGTCCCATTTCCTGCTCAAGCAGCAAACGCACCGTCTGATTAAGGCGGCTGACGGTATAAATTGAGGGGGATTGAGAGGATAACATGTGAGCGGGATCAAATTCTAAATCAGCAAGTTATTCAGTCGATAGTAACCTGCTGAGAGGCAATCGCAAGCTTTTTTATAAAAAAGTGTAGATGCAATCGGTTACGCTCTGTATAATGCCACGGCAATATTTAACCACCCAGGTCAGAGATATTGCCCATGCTACGTATCGCTAAAGAAGCACTGACGTTTGACGACGTCCTCCTCGTTCCCGCTCACTCCACTGTTCTGCCGAATACTGCCGATCTCAGCACGCAGTTGACGAAAACCATTCGCCTGAACATTCCTATGCTCTCTGCGGCAATGGACACCGTGACTGAAGCGCGCCTGGCTATTGCCCTGGCACAGGAAGGTGGCATTGGCTTTATTCACAAAAACATGTCTATCGAACGTCAGGCGGAAGAAGTTCGCCGCGTGAAGAAACATGAATCCGGCATCGTGTCCGATCCACAGACCGTTCTGCCAACTACCACCCTGCACGAAGTGAAGGCCCTGACCGAGCGTAACGGCTTCGCCGGTTACCCGGTGGTGACCGAAGAGAACGAGCTGGTCGGTATTATTACCGGTCGTGACGTGCGTTTCGTGACTGACCTGAACCAGCCTGTCAGCGTGTACATGACGCCAAAAGAGCGTCTGGTCACCGTTCGCGAAGGTGAAACCCGCGACGTGGTGCTGGCAAAAATGCACGAAAAACGCGTCGAAAAAGCGCTGGTTGTTGACAGCAACTTCCACCTGCGCGGCATGATCACCGTTAAAGATTTCCAGAAAGCAGAACGTAAGCCTAACGCCTGTAAAGACGAGCATGGCCGTCTGCGCGTTGGCGCTGCGGTAGGCGCAGGTGCCGGTAACGAAGAGCGCGTTGACGCGCTGGTTGCTGCGGGCGTTGACGTCCTGCTGATTGACTCCTCTCACGGCCACTCTGAAGGCGTGCTGCAGCGTATTCGCGACACCCGTGCCAAATACCCTGACTTGCAGATCATCGGCGGTAACGTGGCCACTGGCGCAGGCGCTCGCGCGCTGGCTGACGCTGGCTGCAGCGCGGTCAAAGTGGGTATCGGTCCTGGCTCTATCTGTACCACACGCATCGTGACCGGCGTGGGCGTTCCGCAGATCACTGCGGTGTCTGACGCGGTTGAAGCGCTGGAAGGGACCGGTATTCCAGTTATCGCTGACGGCGGTATCCGCTTCTCTGGCGACATCGCGAAAGCCATCGCCGCTGGCGCCGCTGCTGTGATGGTAGGCTCCATGCTGGCCGGTACCGAAGAATCCCCGGGTGAAATCGAACTCTACCAGGGCCGTTCTTACAAATCCTACCGCGGCATGGGCTCCCTGGGCGCGATGTCCAAAGGTTCCTCCGACCGTTACTTCCAGACCGATAACGCTGCTGACAAACTGGTGCCGGAAGGTATCGAAGGTCGCGTTGCCTATAAAGGCCGTCTGAAAGAGATCATCCACCAGCAGATGGGCGGCCTGCGCTCCTGTATGGGTCTGACCGGCTGTGGTACCATTGACCTGCTGCGTACTAAAGCGGAATTCGTACGCATCAGCGGTGCGGGTATCCAGGAGAGCCACGTTCACGACGTGACGATCACCAAAGAGTCCCCGAACTACCGTCTGGGCTCCTGATTTTTCTTCGCCCGACCTCGTGTCGGGCGATTTATTTCATCTGTTTCACTTGCCTCGGAATTAGCGTCAATGACGGAAAACATTCATAAACATCGCATTCTCATCCTGGACTTCGGTTCGCAGTACACTCAGCTGGTGGCGCGTCGCGTACGTGAACTGGGCGTTTACTGTGAACTGTGGGCGTGGGATGTCACGGAAGCACAGATTCGCGAATTCAATCCAAGCGGCATCATCCTGTCCGGCGGCCCGGAAAGCACCACCGAAGAGAACAGCCCGCGCGCGCCGCAGTACGTGTTCGAAGCTGGCGTGCCGGTATTCGGCGTTTGCTATGGTATGCAGACCATGGCAATGCAGCTGGGCGGCCACGTAGAAGGCTCCAGCGAGCGCGAGTTCGGCTATGCGCAGGTTGAAGTGGTAAACGACAGCGCGCTGGTGCGCGGTATCGAAGACTCCCTGACCGCAGACGGCAAACCGCTGCTGGACGTGTGGATGAGCCACGGCGACAAAGTCACCGCTATCCCGTCTGACTTCGTGACCGTTGCTAGCACCGAAAGCTGCCCGTTTGCCATCATGGCGAACGAAGAAAAACGCTTCTACGGCGTGCAGTTCCACCCGGAAGTGACCCACACTCGTCAGGGTATGCGCATGCTGGAGCGCTTCGTGCGCGACATCTGCCAGTGTGAAGCCCTGTGGACCCCGGCAAAAATCATCGACGACGCCGTTGAGCGTATCCGCCAGCAGGTTGGCGATGACAAAGTGATCCTCGGCCTCTCCGGCGGCGTGGACTCCTCCGTGACCGCGATGCTGCTGCACCGCGCCATCGGTAAAAACCTGACCTGCGTCTTCGTGGACAACGGCCTGCTGCGCCTGAACGAAGCCCAGCAGGTTATGGACATGTTCGGCGACCACTTCGGTCTGAACATCGTTCACGTGGAAGGCGAGCAGCGCTTCCTGGACGCGCTGAAAGGCGAGAACGATCCGGAAGCGAAGCGTAAGATCATCGGCCGCGTGTTCGTGGAAGTGTTCGACGAAGAAGCGCTGAAGCTGGACGACGTCAAATGGCTGGCGCAGGGCACCATCTATCCTGATGTGATCGAGTCTGCGGCCTCCGCCACCGGCAAAGCGCACGTCATCAAATCTCACCACAACGTGGGCGGCCTGCCGAAAGAGATGAAGATGGGTCTGGTTGAACCGCTGCGCGAGCTGTTCAAAGACGAAGTGCGTAAGATCGGTCTGGAACTGGGTCTGCCGTACGACATGCTCTACCGTCACCCGTTCCCGGGTCCGGGTCTGGGCGTGCGCGTGCTGGGTGAAGTGAAGAAAGAGTACTGCGACCTGCTGCGTCGTGCGGACGCGATCTTCATCGAAGAGCTGCACAAAGCTGACCTGTACAACAAAGTAAGCCAGGCGTTCACCGTGTTCCTGCCGGTTCGCTCTGTCGGCGTAATGGGCGATGGCCGTAAGTACGACTGGGTTGTTTCCCTGCGTGCGGTGGAAACCATCGACTTCATGACCGCGCACTGGGCGCACCTGCCGTATGACTTCCTGGGCCGCGTGTCTAACCGCATCATCAACGAAGTGAACGGTATTTCCCGCGTGGTGTATGACATCAGCGGTAAGCCACCGGCTACGATTGAGTGGGAATGATTTCCCAACCGGATACGTCTGGTACTAACAGGTTCTAAATTATCTCTAAGCCCGCGGATTGCGGGCTTTTTTTGGGGCCATCGCTGGCAATACCATGTCAGGTGAGTGCCACGAGCGGGCGCAACGTAAGGCTATCCATTAAATCCTTATTCGATGCGTTCCACATTTGGATGACGATCGGTTGCGGCTTCATGGAAAATGTCACCCAGCCAACCGGCAATCTCGCCTTCAGTCATATCGTCAGGAATAGCGATGTCATAGAGTCGAGAAAACTTTCTCTCCGTCAGGTCAGCACGAAATACCAGCCACCGATCATGCTTACGTTGAACGCCAATATGCCGTCCAAAAACGTTATATATCAGCATATGCAATCTCCGATCATGCTAGTGAGTTCCTGTATCTATGATACATGTCAGATCAGGCCAGAGTGTAAATTGTACAAAGATGAAAGGTCAGCGTTCGCATCTCGCTTACAGTGGACATCATGCTTCTGTATCTGCTCTGTCTGCTCTGTGCCTGCAGCAGACGCTGCAGTATATTCCACTTTCGGCTCGAATCGGACTGAGGTAACGTAGCAGAAATATTTATCCGCACTCAACCAAGATGCCTTCCATCGAAACGTTTATCACTTTTCTTCTCGCGCTGACGCTTCTGGAGATTTCTCCGGGGCCAGACATGATGCTAACTATCGCCAGAGGCGTCGGTCAGGGAAGACGTATTGCACTGTTTACGGTACTGGGTAATGTATTTGTAGCGGGTTTTGTGCAATTTTCTTTTCTTGTCCTGGGGCTGGTAGCCGTTGTTCATGCCTGGCCGGTTGCACTAGATCTGTTAAGGTGGGCTGGTGCGGCTTATCTGATGTGGCTGGGCATAAAAATGATTGCGACTTCAGGCACAGATACGCGGCTGCGAAAAACGGCCAAAATTTCTGACTGGAGTGCCGTTAAGGAAGGCGCCCTGAACAGCCTGACTAACCCAAAATCCCTGCTGTTCATGTTTGCTTTTCTTCCTCAGTTTGTCGATCCTGCCGCGGGTCCTGTCTGGCTGCAATTGCTTGTTCTGGGTAGTATCCAGAAGCTGGCAGGAATTATTTCCCTGGGGTCAGTCGCGATGGCATCAGGGACATTTGGAAACTGGCTAAGTAAACACCCTGGCTTTATCAAATGGCAGGAACGATTTACAGGTGTTGTCATGATAGGCCTCGGTATCCGCATGTTGTTTAGCGGGTCTGGTGTCGTATCGAAATCTTCCAGTTAAGTTTTACCGAAAGGGTAAACCCAGTGTCCGCTCCGTGCCAGGAGCGGACGTTGGATTAACTTTTAATTTCTCAGGCCAAAAGCTAAAGCCTTTTTATTAGTGATACTAGGTGAATCTTTCTACAATCTCCTTTTCAATTAACTGGAGGGCTATCAGCGTTTAAACTCCACAAAGGCTATCACCTCAAGCCCTAGGTTAGCACCGCATGTGGGGCTGATTGCTCGTTGATGTCATAGACGACCCGAATTTAAAGCGTAATGCGCTGTTAAACTTAATCATGTATGGTTTGGTTAATCATCCCTAATGGTTCTGGTTTCTTGTAGCCCTATCAAAAAAATGGGGTTGTATATGTTTTCATCGATGCTACCATTACGAGGGATAATTTAATAAAAGGGGTTATTTTCCAGATGGTTAGTACAAAACAGCAAAGGGTAGATCTAAATAACAATTGGCCTACAAAGTCATTATTTCCAGCCGAAAAGTCTCTAATTGATAAAATGGCTAAATTTGGCATTGAGCAAGTTTTCCAACCGGCGAAATTACAATACTCAAAAGACCAAAATTTTCATGATATGCTTAGTCATTATTTAGAGGCTCTAGATCAACTACCCTTGAGACCAGATATTGCTTTTGATTGTATTTGGAAGGCATTAGATGCGGAGTTTGTCCGACTTCAGAAAGAGAATGGAAGCAAAGAAGGTAGATTTAGTCTTTTCTATAAACACATAAGCAAAAGCACATATACTTGTAACTCATATTCACAGTTAACAGAAGTAATACCATTACAAACATGTGAATTTGTGGCAAAGAGAATATTAGAAAATAACATTTCATATAAAGCTAGCCCGAGAAACAACGACTTCCAAAGTTTTAGGAAGAGAATAATCCAAAGCTTCGGTCAAAGTCTTTATAACGTCTTTATTGATAAATACGAGACATTGTGGGCATCCAATAAAGCTAACACACAACGTGATGCGGGACTTTTGATCCAAAAGTTGCTAAAGGGGAAGAAATTATTAATTGAAACAATCGAGTTTCAACTTTCGGATCAAGATAGGGCTCTTTTTTTGACGGCAGTAACCATGCCTCAGTTCAGAAATGAGCGATTTCATGGTCTAACGACACCTCCTTTTAGATCAAGCGCTGCCACATTAAAGACCTATTCTCATGCTTATTTTGTATTCCATGTGGCATATATTCACCTTTTAGAGGTATTCCTTTATAGGCAATTTAATACTATTGACATCAAGACTGCAACCCAATCAATTAATGACAACTTAAATTTGTTCTTAACAGTATTTAAAAGTGAAATAAATAAATAAATAAAGCCCCTAATCGCGGGGGCTTTCAGCATTATTAAAATTTATTCAAAATTGGATGTAATCTGCGAAATTGATCGATAGCTTATTACTCAGCGCAAGGGATCCCTACTGCGCTTCGTCAGAATATACAGTTAACACCAGAAATTAGCTAGAGATTATTAATCAAGGTGTTCAAACATTTTGCCATGCCTAGTTTATTCATTATGTGATAATAGCATTTTTTTATTCTTACATAATCTTCAGGAGAAAATTTCATAATTACAGAAGGTAGATTAATAGACTCTACATACTCACGCTGCTTTTCATTCCATTGGCCATGAACGTAAGCATTTCTTATGTATTTACAGGCAAGGAAATCATCAAAGCACTCTCTTTCAGGAGAAAAACCTCTTATTTCAAATGCTTTAAATAATCTATCAATCCTTTCTGTATTTGAACCTTCTTCAAAATAAGAGGCTATGTCAGCCATTGCGTAGTTTGACTTAGTCCATACTTTAATCATCATCTCTATACTTCCCACCATCATAACTACCCAAAGCCGACAGAAAGAAGAGTATTTTATACTGTCTGGAACCAATCCTTCGGACGAATGCTCATTGACTAATTTCTCTATCATTTCTAGATATATTTGGTCATCAGAGTATGCATCTATAAATTCGTTAGTCAAAATAAACTCCTGTTCATAAAGTAGGCTAATTACTACATCATCACGAATCTTCGTCAAGTTGCGATTAAGAATCGTTTCCGTAGTTCTTACTAGACTACGTCAGAATAGAATATAAATGAATAATTTCTCGTTCTTAATTCTTGCTTAAGCAATTGCGCAGTCACGTCAGTCAGTTAACTTCGATTTTAGCAGGGATAGCCACGGCTTTCGTAGCCATTTTTCATCGTAGGTAGATCAGTATTAACGTCCGCTCCTCGCTCACAACGGACCTTCAGTCTCTCAGATGACCGCTTCGTGCTAGAAGTGGATCTGTCGTGATTTTAAAAGCCTCCTTCATGAAGTGGCCAACTTTTATCGACCACTTCATCTCTGTAGAGCTACATCACACGGGGATTTAGTACTAATCTTATCACACGGCCTGATCGAGCGCCTCGATTGCACCTATCATGGCTTCTACAGTTGCCCTGTCAAATTCTGCCCTGTCGTTTTCATCATGCGTACCTTTATTGAGGTATCGCCATTCACGTGATTCTCCGCTAAAGCCGGTCAAAACCTCGATGGGAGAAAACACGGCATTTTTATTTGGGTCATTAAAATCGGCACGACCAATTTGTTTTTTCAATTGATCTGAGAGATTACGCAGCTCAATAGGTGCAGTTGCTGACCTCAGTTTAAGACTGAGATTACCGTCACCGTGTTTGTTTACATAACGCCAGACCTTCCCCTTCATCAGCGATTCAAGTGACTGCCTGCATTTAGTCAGCGCCTCCCTGATTTCATTACGTCCATAATGACTTCGCGCTGAAAGAATATAGTTCCTAGGGGCGCAGTTAAAATCCACACGGATATGCAATTCGTCAAGACGTGGTAAAAAACTGAAAGTTCTGGATTGTGCAGCCACTGGCGCTGGCAATAAATTCTGTATGTCTTTGAAGAACTCTTCTCCGTGACAGGCTAGGATGATTTGCTTATCTGCAAAGAAGGCGTCTTCAAACAGTGTTCTTCGAATAGATTCTCTGTGATCGTCATCGATAGCATTGACCGGATCATCAAATATCAAAAGTGGGCATTGCTCACTGATGTTTTTTGCCAACAAAATAGCCAACCCTATGCAGCGTACATGCCCCTCACTGAGCACATGCAAAGCATCAAAATATTGCGCGGGATTGTTCTGAAATGCCACCTCCAGCCGCTGATTCTGCATCAGGGGGAGTTTGATACCAGCGAGCTTTTCTCCTGGAGGGTCATTACGGTTGAATGCATTGTACAAAGTAACAATGCTGTCTCCGAGATTCGCAACCAACTGCTGAGGCAAACCATCTTTATAGGCGTTCAACTGCAATACGAACCGGGCATAGGCTCCTGATATTTCTCTATTTTTTATTACAACGGATTCCTCAAGTACAACCTCTTCAATAAGCTGCCTGTTTTCCGTATCAAAGTTACCAATCAACAACTGAGCCGCTGCGATGGCCCTTTCTGTCGTACTTCTTCTCGTCTGTAATATTGTTATCTGGCGTTCTGACTCACGTAGCCCCACAAGATCACGCTGCCAGGATTCCCGCAATTTAGCAGCTGCTTCTGTTTTTTTATCTTCTTCTTCCAACTGCAACACCTGTTTCTCCAGAAGAGACCAAGGAGTGACACCATCGCCTGCTGGTTGATGCAGATCACGCCACAAAGCGATGCCATTGTCTTCTCGGAATCTTTCGAGAACATTTTCATGAGGAAGAAACTGGCAACAGGTGCCGACAACTTGTGAGACGCGGTACATCTGCTGGCTGAATGATTGTTCCAACTGAGCTATTTCACCCTGCAAGGCTGACAAAAACTCAAGCTTCAGCAATTCTTCACTGGCATGACTGTAGGGGTTTTTCGTAGCTTGCTGGAGTGGAGTATGGCATGCAGGGCACTGTTCTGGGCTGGAGCTCTGTAACTGGACGACTGCTTCGAATAAACTTTTAAACGAAACCTGCAGACTCGCCTCTGCCAGTTGCTTCTGTTTGCCAGACAGATCCGCCAATACAGTTTCAACAGAGCCATTTAAGTCCTTCAACAGCGCACAGGTCAGGTGACTCTTGTTCGGAAGAGGTTTCTGTAACTCTGCCTCAAGCTGCCGGATAGTCCCGATATTTTGCTCATCCCCTTTTAATTCAATCATCATCTGCTGAAAAGAAAAGCCCTCGCGGTAGCCAGAGGCCAGCGTCTGTTCCTCAGAAACCAGTCCTTCAAGATCCGTCTTACCCGCTTCCAGTTGTTGGATGGCCCACTCGAGTGTGCGGCGTTTTTCTGCCAGTTGAACGGCTTTTACGCCTATCAGATCGATGTATCTGCCATCAATCTCCGCAGTGAAATTGCGGACAAAATCATTGAATACATCCAGCCCGAATAACGTTGAAATTAGTTCGGTCTGCCTTGCCGGGGCTAGCGCCGCAATTCTTGAAAAGTTGTCGATGCGGTTTTTTTCAACAAAGCAAAAGCGGTGCTGTGCTTCGTTATTCTCAATTTCCACATCATGCCCTTGAGCTCCAACACCAGTAATCACAGGCGCAGAAAACTGATTGACGTATGCATTTCTAAAATAGTCGGTTTGATTACGAAAGCGTTTACTTTCAGCCTCAGCAACGCTACCCAATAATGTATATTCAAGTGCTTCGCAGAAACTGGACTTCCCGGTACCATTAGGCCCATAAATCAGCACCAGACGCGAATCCAGATCAAATTCCTCCTGTCTGGCAAATCCTCTGAACGGTCCAACGGACAGCCTTTTTAGCCGACTGAACGTGGGGACACGTTCGGAGTTCTGCTCAGGCAGTGGCAGGACTTCCGAACTGAGGGTATCCCATGAAGACTGCGCCAGATCGACGATGCGACGAATTCGCTGGCCCTGCGCGGTACCTAACGGGATAATACTATCCATATTATCCCACACTAGGTTCGCCATTTTTCTAACATCGCCGGGTACATCTGCTGTGTCTAAAGTTTGGAAAAAGCGCAAAAACTCGTTGCTGAGCATCATGAATCCTTTTTGACTTGTCGTTTTCTCTCGTTGTAAGGCAATGATAGAAGATACACTTTCAACTTATGTATTCACGTGATCTGCAAATCAAATATCCGCAGTTTCGCTCTCTTGTTGAGCTAACCCGGATCAAGATAGTGTGAGTCACCACGATTTTGATAGCCATGCTAATTTGTTAAACAAAATTACTGGTTAAACCCTCAGGTGTATGATATGAGTAAAATCTCGGTGGATGGGGCGTTAGATCGCAAGGAAATATATGGCCACTAGTTACATTAGTGAACACAGTGCTGAATACTATTTAGTACCGGCGCTCAAAAACATTTTACAGGAACAATATAGCCATATCGCCCCGGTGTTTCCGTGGATATCTCGAGAGTTTAGCAATATATCAAAATATCTTCATAAAGAGGACCGGTTTCATGTGCTGGTAATGTTTCCGCGCAGGCCAAAAATAAATATCACTGATGATTGGGAAGTATATTTCACCATTAATGAAGAACTAGATGCTTTTAATAAAGCAGGGAAAGAAAAAGGGGTCCCAGTGATAGCTGGTTGCCCTAGGGCTGTAAATATTTGGGACTTATCGAATTGTAATAATTATGCATGGGTAAATCTTAGTCAAATTAATCATTATGAGTATTTAAACCCAGTAAGTAATTTGAAAAAAAATGGATGCTTGCTAGAGAAAGAGGACATTCTATTTCTTGTGAGAAATAGTGCTATTTTTAATTTAGAGTCTTTTGAAGATTTTTTTCGATATGCAAAAGAAACTCAACCTGACAGGATGTATGGAAGTCAATATAAGCCTGTATACTTTCTGATTAAGACATCCTAAAACAAAAACGTTACCATTTTCAGCAGTCCATTAACTCAGCGTTAATGTCCACTCCTCGCTCAGAGCGGACCTAACCCGCCCCACAAACCCACTCCGTATACAGCATATTAGTTCAGCTCTTTAAAATCGCATGACTCACCGGGATAGGACCCTTACAATTGCCTCCGAGCTGAACTTTAGACGACTGTTTAAGTCAACAAAAAGCTAAACGGACCGTTTCCTGTTGAGACTCAGAACCCCAGGACATTTCACCCTCATGATGGTTCCACCGCGCCCGGCGTAAAGCCGACACTCATTAACCAACGGAGATTATCATCTTGAACAAGTCAATACTCGCATGCTCTGTGGCCGCGCTGCTTGCCGTGTCCGCCATGTCCGCCCAGGCCAGGACCCCCGCCAGGCTCAAGTCGCCAGTATCGGGCGTGCTCTGCGACCGATATGTATGCGCCAATGACAATGGATTATCCCGCGCGTTGACAGAGACCTATCTCGGTAAGAAGGCTGCTGCAAACGAGGTGTTCACGTCGAGCAATGTCGATCTGACTGAATTCACCTTTGCCAACGGTATTTTCTGCGATGTGAAGGAGCGACTGTGCCGTGAAGATCGCTATTATGGCGCGAACGGACAGCGCTCCGGGGCGGTATCTAAAAAGTACACAACGCTGCTGTTTGGCGAATAATGCTGATGAAAAGAGACCACAGTAAAAGGCAATGTTTCGGAGATATAAATTATATTTTGTAGTGTATATTATAAATGATGATCTGGTTGTCAAAATTAAATTTCTTATTAAGGGTTACATTGCGGAATATTACTCTGTTACTACGCTTTAGCTGAGCGTAACAGTGAAGCGGTCTGGTTACGTGAATTCCCATTCACTACCATGAGCGAATAAAGGAATGAAAAACCGCATAATGATTGTCGGCGGCGGCACGGGAGGAACCATTGTTGCCAACCTGCTGGCCAGGAAATTACGACGTGAAATTGCTGCCGGTCAGGTAGAGCTGGTACTGATTTCCGAATCACCAGTGCACTACTACAAACCCGCCTTTATGTACGTCGCCTTTAACCTCTTCCATCACCATGAACTGGCCCGGCCTGAACGGCAATTACTGAGTCCGGAAATTCAATTTATTACCGACAGGATTGAATCTTTCGATTTTAAGCAGCGTCGACTGTACGGGGCCAGTAAGCGACATTACGACTGGGACCTGCTGGTTATTGCCACCGGCTGCACACCTTTTACACAAAAAATCCCTGGCCTTGCCGACGCGGGCGATCATTTTTATCAATACGCGGCGGCCAGACAATTAGCGCATAAGCTCTCCACCATTAAAAAGGGGCGAATATTTATTACCGTCTCTTTCCCGGAAACGCCGAATGTGCCCCACCAGTGCGGCATTGCCCCTATTGAAACCACGCTGATGGTTGACGATTATCTACGCCAGCGTGGGGTGCGTAATCAGGTTGAGATTGTTTATACCTATCCGACCGTCGCGCAGCTGCTGCGAAACTGCCTGTTCCTGCAACGACCGGTGGGGGAGGCGCTTGGCGATATTTTTGCCGCCAAAGGAATACAGCATCAGCGTGGTTTTACCTTAAGCCATGTCGATCCTGACAGCAAAATTGCCTATTCCGCCGAGGGCGATTCACAGAATTTCGACATCCTGATGGCAACGCCTCCCATTCGGGCAGTCGACGCGGTGCGTGATACCGGGCTTAGTGAGGTTCAGAACGGTGAAGGCTGGCTGCCGACGGATCACCAGACGCTGGGCGTCTACGGTTTAGAAGGCGTATATGTGATCGGCGATACCGTCGATCTGCCGATCAGTAAAGCGGGAGGGTCGTGCCACAACCAGGCGCCCATAATCGCGGATAACATTGTGGCGGAGCTGTATGGCAGACCGCCCGGAAGCGGTAACCATTATGATGGACGGGTTCAGGCCGTCGCGCAGATGGGGCTCTGGGCCGGCATGCCGTTGGTATATGACTATCGCAATGACGTGACCCCCATGCCGGCGACAAAACTCGGCGGCATGCTGCGAAACGGTTTTAACCGTGGACTGTATTGGGGCGTCGTGAGGGGGATGTTCTGATGAGTGACCAGGAACAGTTACTAAAAAGCCTTGCCCCGCTTATGGCGGGCAATCGTCTGAATAATCTGGTTGATCTGCTTGCCGTCGTCGCAGACCTGCTGGAAATGGCCGATAACGCGATGGTCGAAAAACTGGCTGGCGTTTTTGAAGATGTCGTGACCGTCGGCTGGGAAGGGGGAACCGCGCTACGCATGGCGTGGGGAGAGCAGGTTAACCGGGAAGGGGATATCTCACTTCGGCAGGTGTTTACTATGCTCAACGACCCTGATACCCGCCGCGGCATCATGCTTTTGCTGCGCGTATTACAGATTACGGGGCAGCGTCTAAATGCCCTCGCTTCGGTCAGCTATCCTGAGTCTCCTGAGATCGAAAACCGCTAAGATCGGGCGGATGTTCACCGGAAACGGCGATTATGCCGGGTAGCGGGTTTATGTTACCCGGCCTGTTGAGCGGTACCGTGGGCTATTTATCCCCACCACCCAACCGATACGCCAGCGCCACCACCAGCGACTGCACCAGGCACAGCGTCGCCGACTGAGACCGAAACGCGTCCACCTGCGCCTCTTTCACCACAAAGCAGAGATCGCTGAACGTCGCCAGCGGGCTGATCTGGCTGTCCGTAATCACAATCTGCCGCGCGCCAACGCTGGCGGCGGTTTCGCTGACCATCACCGTCTCTTCCGCGTACGGCGAGAAGCTTATCGACACCACAATGTCGCGTGCCTTAATGCGGCTGATCTGCTCGCGCAGCATCCCGCCCATGCCGTCGAGCAGGATAGGGCGGCACTCCAGATGGCTCAGGGCATAGGTAAGGTACGCGGCGACGCTAAAGGAGCGACGCAGTCCGGCGATGTAGATGGTGTCGGCGTCAGCCAGCAGCTGTACCGCGCGCTCCAGCATTTCCGGCTCGGCGCGGGCGGCCAGCTGCTGCAGCGCCTGCGCGTTTGAGCGGGCAAACTCCTGCAGGATATCGAGCGGCGTTTCCGGCACGGCCTCGCTCTCCATCTCGCGGAACAGTCGAGCGCGGTCGCTGTAGCTGGCGGTCTCCTCCACCAGGTTCATGCGAAACAGCTGTTTCATTTCGTTGAAACCGGTGAAGTCAAAGGCGTTGGCAAAGCGGATCAGCGTCGAAGGCGGCACGTCGGCGCGCTCGGCAATGACGGCAACCGTATCAAACGCCACGCTGTTGGTATTGTCCAGCACGTAGCGGGAGACCTGCTGCAGCCTCTTGCTCAGGCTATCGTAGCGATCGCGGATTTGCTGCTGCAGTTCGTTCAGGCTGGTTGCTGTCGTCATCTTATCCCCCAAATACAGTCATATGATTCTAAACGCAAAACCGCGTCTTTTAAATGTCGGCCATCCATCTGGCAGCAAAAATGAAACAGAAGCTTCAGTCATTTCCTCGCCCGAAATCCCTTAATAGCGCACGCGGCGTCAGTGGTGCTGGCTGTTAACATAAAAATCCATCCTTGATCACAATAATCATCATTTATTTTATTTCAACTTAAAATGGAATATTTGTTTCATATATAGTGGTCAGTACACAGTGTTCAGGTCACAGTCACGTATCAACAGCGAGAGGTTAAGGATGGAGACGGTAGCGAATTTTATTCACGGCGAATGTGTCACCGGTTCAGGCCAGCGCGTTCAGGCGATCTTCAACCCGGCCACCGGCGAGCAGATCCGCCAGGTGGTGATGAGTACGGCACAGGAAACGGAGCAGGCGATCGCCGCCGCGCAGCAGGCGTTTCCGGCGTGGGCGCGTCATGCTCCGCTTAAGCGCGCGCGCGTGATGTTCCGCTTCAAAGCGCTGCTGGAAGAGAACATGGATCGCCTGGCCCGCCTCATCAGCGAAGAGCACGGCAAGGTCTTCTCCGACGCGGTGGGCGAACTGACCCGCGGCCTGGAAGTGGTGGAGTTTGCCTGCGGTATTCCGCATCTGCAAAAGGGCGAACACTCGGCGAACGTCGGGACCGGCGTCGACAGCCACTCGCTGATGCAGCCGCTCGGCGTCTGCGCCGGGATCACGCCGTTTAACTTCCCGGCGATGGTGCCGATGTGGATGTTCCCGATTGCGCTGGCGACCGGGAATACCTTCGTACTGAAACCGTCGGAAAAAGACCCTTCTCTGGCGCTCGCGCTGGCGCAGCTGCTGAAAGGGGCCGGCCTGCCGGACGGCGTCTTTAACGTGGTGCAGGGCGATAAAGAGTCCGTTGACGTGCTCCTGACCGACCCGCGCGTGCAGGCGGTGAGCTTTGTCGGCTCCACGCCGATTGCGGAATACATTTACCAGACCGCGTCCGCCCACGGTAAGCGCTGCCAGGCGCTGGGCGGTGCGAAAAACCACTGCATTTTAATGCCGGATGCCGACATGGAGATGGCGACCAACGCCATCATGGGCGCGGCCTACGGCGCGGCGGGAGAGCGCTGCATGGCGCTCTCGGTGGTGCTGGCAGTGGGGGATAACACCGCCGATGACCTCTGCGCCCGGCTCGAAAAACAGATTGCCGCGCTGCGCGTCGGACCGGGGCTCGACCAGTTGCCGGAAAACGAAATGGGGCCGCTCATCTCCTCCGCGCACCGCAGCAAGGTGCTGGGCTACATCGACAGCGGGGAAGCGCAGGGGGCGACGCTTCGCGTGGACGGCCGCGGCTTTAGCGTGAAGAGCCACGAGCAGGGCTATTTTGTCGGGCCGACGCTGTTCGATAACGTCACCCCGGAGATGACCATCTATAAAGAAGAAATTTTTGGTCCAGTGCTTTCTGTGGTGCGCGTAGCAGATTACGCCAGCGCGGTGGACCTGATTAACCGCCATGAATATGGTAATGGCTCGGCAATCTTCACCCGCGACGGCGGCTGCGCGCGTCGCTTCTGCGAAGAGGTGCAGGCGGGTATGGTGGGGGTCAACGTGCCAATCCCGGTGCCGATGGCATTCCACAGTTTCGGCGGCTGGAAGCGCTCCATCTTCGGGGCGCTCAACGTCCACGGCAACGACGGCGTGCGTTTCTACACCCGAATGAAAACCATCACCGCGCGCTGGCCGGAAATGCAGCAGGAGACAGGCGCTGCGTTCTCCATGCCGACGCTGGGCTGACAGGAGGCGTTATGCAAACCGAACGTATGACCATGGCTCAGGCGCTGGTCCGGTTCCTTAATCAACAGTACGTTAGCGTGGATGGTCACGAAACGCCCTTCGTGGAGGGCGTCGCCACCATCTTTGGACACGGCAACGTGCTGGGTATCGGCCAGGCGCTGGAGCAGGATCCCGGCCATCTGCAGGTGATGCAGGGCTGTAACGAGCAGGGCATCGCCCATATGGCGACGGGATTTGCCAAACAGCACCGTCGTCAGCGCATCTTTGCCGTCACCTCCTCCGTCGGGCCGGGCGCCGCCAATATGGTCACGGCCGCGGCAACCGCCACGGCGAACCGTATTCCGCTGCTGCTGCTGCCGGGCGATATCTATGCCAGCCGCCAGCCCGACCCGGTGCTGCAGCAGATTGAGCAGTATCACGACCTCAGCATCAGCACCAACGACTGCTTCCGTCCGGTCTCCCGCTACTGGGACCGCATTAACCGCCCCGAGCAGCTCATGAGCGCGATGCTCAGCGCGATGCGAACGCTTACTGACCCGGCAGATACCGGTGCGGTGACGATTTGCCTGCCGCAGGACGTGCAGGGGGAAGCGTGGGATTACCCGCTGAGCTTCTTCGCGCGTCGCGTGCACCACATCGAGCGCCGTCCGCCCGATCCCCAGCGTCTGGCGCAGGCGCGGGCGCTGATCGCCCGCAAGCGTCGTCCGCTGGTGGTGTGCGGCGGCGGGGTGCGCTATTCCGGCGCGCATGAGGCGTTTCGCGAATTTGTCGAGACGCTGCAGCTGCCGTTTGCCGAAACCCAGGCCGGAAAGGGGGCGCTGGTAAGTGACCACCCACTTAACCTCGGTGGCGTAGGGGTGACGGGCGGAATGGCGGCCAACCAGCTCGCGCCACAGGCTGATCTGGTGATTGGCATCGGCACGCGCCTGACCGACTTTACCACCGGCTCCAAGGCGCTCTTTTCCCATCCGGATGTCGAATTTCTGCTGCTGAACGTGGCCGAGTTTGATGCCCTGAAGGTGGACGCCACGGCGCTGATTGCCGACGCTCAAACCGGGCTCGAGGCATTGACCCACGCGCTTGGTGATTACCGCAGCGGCTGGGGAGAGGCGATCGCTGAGGCGAAATCCGCCTGGCGCGACGAGTGCCGTCGCCTGTGGGATCGCCAGTGGCGTCCGGACGACGCGCCCGAAGTGGCGGGGCACCTGGACGCGCAGCTGGCGGAGTACGGCGAGACGCTCAACACCCGCCTGACCCAGACGCGGGTGCTGGGGCTGATCAACCAGCATATTGAAGATAACGCCATCGTGGTGGGCGCGGCCGGTTCGCTGCCGGGCGATTTACAGCGCCTCTGGCAGGTCAAAACGCCGGACAGCTATCACCTGGAGTACGGCTACTCCTGCATGGGCTATGAGATTGCGGCAGCCATCGGCGCGAAGCTTGCCCGACCCGGGCAGCCGGTATACGCCATGGTGGGGGATGGCTCCTACATGATGCTGCACTCCGAGCTGCAAACCGCCGTTCAGGAGGGCATTAAGGTCACCGTTCTGCTGTTTGATAACGCCAGCTTCGGCTGCATTAACAACCTGCAGATGGGGCACGGCATGGGCAGCTTTGGCACGGAAAACCGCCATCGCAATCCGGAAACCGGACGGCTTGACGGTCCGCTGGTGAAGGTCGACTTCGCGCAAAATGCGCAGAGCTACGGCTGTCGCGCGTGGCGGGTGCACGACGAGCAAACCCTGCTGGCGGCGCTGGAGGCGTCCCGCGCGCATCCTGGCCCCACGCTGCTGGACATCAAGGTGCTGCCGAAGACCATGACCCACGACTACGCCTCCTGGTGGCGAACCGGTGATGCGCAGGTGGCGGAATCGTCTGCCGTGCGTAAAGCCGCGGAGCAAACGCAGGCGCAGGTGAAAAAAGCCCGTCAGTATTAAGTTTTTCCGTCGTAACGAAATTTTCATTTCATTTTCCCCTCACCCTAACCCTCTCCCCATAGGGGCGAGGGGATTGTTCACTGCTCGTATCATCACTCTTTACGGGTAAAGAACAGCGTCACCGTGGCGACGGTGACGCCCAGTTTCTTCATCTCGGTTTTATTAAACAGATGGTTCTCATCCTGCAGGTACATCCAGTCGTCAAAGTTCAGTAGCCAGGTGCTGCCGTTGGCCTTCACGTTCATGCTGTAATGCCAGTTGAACGCGTTGCCTGCGGCCTGCCCCGTCGCTACCCCTTCGATATCCCCCGCCGTGCCCTCATAGCGATCGTTCCCCAGGCGCCGGATATGCCAGATCCGCTGCTGCTTCTCGCCGTCGTCGTAAACGAAGTGCTCGTTCAGGGTCAGCGTATCGCCGATAACGTCCCCGGCAATCTCAACGTGAAAACGTCGGATCTGCTTGCCGCTGCGATCCTGCACCATCCCCCACGCTTCGGTTTTGCCCTGGAAGAAGTGGAAGATATCCAGCCGCGGCTGCTGGTGGCGGTACTCGGTCACCTCCGTGCTACAGCCCGCCAGCAGCATCGTTAATGCCAGCACCATCATCAGGAAACGTTTCATTTTTGGCCTCCGATTAACTGCTGACGCAGCTCAGGATATTGCGTACGGGGAGCCAGCCAGATGGCCAGAAAACGGGTACTGAACGCTTCTGACTGGCGTGGTCCCAGGGGAATAAAGGTTTTCTGAAGGGTCGGATCGCGGTACCAGAACTGCCCCTGCTGGTCATCAAGGACAAACGCCAGCTGTGAGCCCGGTCGAACATCCGGCCACAGCGACCGGAGCATCCGCAGCCAGGCTTCGCTTTGCGGTTCCTGCGCCAGGATCCCCTGCGCCTGCCACTGGTCGCGGGTCGCCTCGACCAGCTCATCGCGATCGATGTCGCGCGCATAGGTAATTATCAGCGCCTGATCCTGGTTCTCCCGACCGTAACGCCCGTCCGGCGTACGCAGCTGGGAGGTATAGACGGTGAACGGCCCCCAGGTGAGCGTGGCATCACCCACCTTACGCCACGCCAGCCAGTCGGCGGCCTGGGCCGCAGGCATGGCGATCAGCCAAAGCAGCAAAATCGCAGCTCTCATTTATGTCTCCCCATCAGCAGGTGGAAAAACAGCATCAACACCAGCCAACCCGGCGCCATACAGCTGACGACGATAAAAGTCGGCTCCAGAAATGTGATGGCATCCAGCCGCTCGCCAATCAGGTACGCCACCGGGCCTCCCACGGCGGCCAGCAGGGTCAGCAGCCAGCCGGGCAACGTGGTGGTGCGCGTAAGCTGCGTCCAGACGGTGGCGAACATCAGCCACAATGCCACCATCCATAGCGGCATCAGAGACTCGCCCGTGAAGGCTATCAGTCCCGTCAGCGCCCAGAGCGTATCCAGCAAACTGCCCGCCGCGGCCAGCCCGATGGCGTAAAAACGGTATACAGACGGCAAGAGCAGGCACGCCAGGATCGCCAGCGCGAGCCAGATAATCAGGCCCTTTTCGCGAAAGAGCACCACCAGCGTCCAGTAAAGATCGAACGCGACGGCCAGCAGAAAGACCTGAAGATATCGTTTCATACGCGCTCGGCGGTCAGCTGCACCACGCTGATGGTGCGGGCGTTAAACCCGGCTTCGCAGTAGCCAAAGTAGTACAGCCACATGCGGCGGAACCGCTCATCAAAGCCGAGCTTTTCAATCTCCTGCCAGGCGTGGACAAAGCGCTGTCGCCAGTGCGCCAGCGTGCGGGCGTAGTCCGGCCCCATGTCGAACAGATTGCGCACCACGAAATCGGTGTGGCGCGTCATCAGATCGTTCATCGCGGTGATGCTCGGCAGGAAGCCGCCGGGGAAAATGTAGCGCTGGATAAAATCGACGCTTTTGCTGTAGTCGCGATAGCGCTGATCCTGAATGGTGATGGCCTGAATCGCCATGCGTCCTCCCGGGCGCAGCCGCGCCTGGCAGGTACGGAAGAATGTGGGCAGATAGCGCTGCCCGACGGCTTCGATCATCTCTATCGAGACCAGCTTGTCGTACTGCCCGGTGAGGTCGCGATAGTCGCAGAGCAGCACCTCGACCCGATCCTGCAGTCCGGCGCGGGCAATCCGCTCGGTCGCCCAGACGTATTGTTCCTGCGATAGCGTGGTGGTGGTCACCCGACAGCCATAATGGCGGGCCGCGTATTCCGCCATCGCCCCCCAGCCAGTGCCAATTTCCAGCAGATGATCGCCCGGCTTCAGCGCCAGCTGTTCGCACAGACGCGCCATTTTGGCCTGCTGAGCCGCCGTGAGATCCTGCTCGTCCTCTGTAAACAAGGCGCTGGAATAGAGCAGCTCCTTATCCAGAAAATGGGCATAGAAGGTGTTACCCAGATCGTAATGGGCGGCAATATTTTCACGCGCCTGCGCGCGGGAGTTTCGTCGCGTCCAGTGGCGTAGCCGCTCCAGCGGCCTGCCGAACAGACGGAACCCGTTTTCCAGACGGCCAAGCACCTCGCCGTTGAGCGCCAGAAGTTCCAGTAGCGGCGTAAGGTGCGTAGTTTCCCATTCGCCGTCCATCCAGGCTTCTGCCGCGGCAAGGCTCCCGCCCGTTAAGACACGCCAGTAGACGCCGGGCGTCAGGATCTGTACATCGGCATGCAGCGCGGAGGATGACTCACCAAAATGAAAGGTCTGCGCCCCTTCACGCAGCGTGAGCGAGCCGCCGCGGATACCGCTTAACAGACGAAAAAGCAGCCAGCGCGCAAAGCGCACGTTGCGCGGGATATCGGGTTCTAACGCAAAGACGGGATCGGTCATGAGCGTTCACTCCTGCTGACGGGATGGTTATACAGCGGCACGCGCTTGAGCCACAGGCGCAGCGCCTGCCAGTAAATGGCGAAAACGGTTTTCAGGGTCATAAGCGGGATACGCAGGAGCAGCGAACGCAGCGCGGGGCGCGTCAGAGGCTCCCGGCGCAGCGCCAGCGTGGCGTCGAACACCTTCGCTTCCTGATGATTTTCAATGTGCATATGCAGCGTGTTATCCGGGTCGTTGAAGCGCCAGTGGTAGATCATGTCCATCGGGTTGAAGGGGGAAACGTGAAACGCTTTTTCCGTAGGCTGGGCATGTTGCCCGTCGACCGCGTAATAATGACGCTCGTTCCACGGCGTGTTGCGGACCTCCGCCAGCAGCCAGCGCAGGGTACCGTTCCCGTCATAGCAGTAGTAAAAGTTGACCGGGTTAAAATGGAACCCGAAATAGCGCAGCTGCGTCAGGAGCATGACCCGCCCGTCAGGACGTTCCCCGGTCAGGCTCTCCAGCCTGCTCAGCACGTTCTCTTTAAGCGGCGTGCCGAGCGGATAGTCCGCGTCATGGAAAGAGGCGGCAGCAAAGCGATTGCGCCGCACGCCGACGGACGCGAGCAGCGGCAGCTCATCGAGATCCAGCCAGGCCATAAACACGCTGTAGCGAAATTCATGGGTTTTCGGCTGCAGGCGGCGGTGGCGTAATACGCCGTGGTAAAGGCAGCTGTTCATCTCAGTTCCCCTCCCCGGCCGCTATCGCATTGACCACGTCCAGCGCGCTGCGCACCCCGTCCTCATGAAAACCGTTGTACCAGTAGGCTCCGCAGAACCAGCTCCGCCGGTTGCCGTTGATCTCGCCGCGCCGCGCCTGCGCCCGCCAGCTTTGCGGGTTAAACAGCGGATGCTCATAAACGAAGCGTTGCAGAACGAAGCGCTCATCCACCGCCGCGTCCGGGTTCAGGGTGACGCAGAACAGCGGGCTGCCCGCAGGCAGCCCCTGCAGGATATTCATGTTGTAGGTGACACAGGCGCTGGCCTGCGCCTGCTCGCTCAGGCGGTAGTTCCAGCTGGCCCAGGCGCGCGGCCGCACCGGCAGCCAGCGCGGGTCGCTGTGCAACACAACCTCGTTGCGCTGCCAGCCGATATCGCCCAGCACCTCGCGCTCTGCGGTGGTCGGGTCGTCAAGCATGGCCAGCGCCTGAGCGGAGTGGCAGGCAAATATCACCTGATCGAAGGTATGGCTGCCGTTTTCGAGCTGGAGCGTGACCCCGCGCTCGTGGCGGCTCACCTGCTGAACCGGCGTATCGAGATGCAGCGTCAGCCGATCGCCCAATTTGTCCAGCATCGCGCGGATATACTCCCGCGAGCCGCCCGGCACCACGTACCACTGCGGGCGATGGGTGATATCCAGCAGACCGTGGTTTTGGAAGAAACGTAAAAAGAGCGGCAGCGGGAAGCGCGTCATCTCCTGCAGCGACGATGACCAGATGGCGGCCCCCATCGGCAGAATATAGTGGCGCGCAAAAAACGGCGTAAAGCCGTGCTGGTCCAGAAACGTCTGCAGCGTGGCGTTCGGATCCACTTCCCCGTCCAGCGCCTGTTTTGCCAGGCAGTTAAAGCGTACGATCTCGCCCAGCAGCCGCCAGAATGCCGGATTCACCAGGTTTCGACGCTGGGCAAACAGCGACGTCAGCGTGTGGCCGTTGTACTCAAACCCCGTCGCGGGGTCGTGCACCGAAAAGCTCATCTGCGTTTTTTGCCCGCTGATGCCCAGCTCGCTGAGCAGGCCCATAAAGCGCGGGTAGGTACGGTCGTTGTAGACGATAAACCCGGTATCGATCGCGTATGTACCCTGTGGCGTCGTCACGTCAACCGTTGCGGTATGGCCGCCCGGCGTCGATCCCGCTTCAAACAGGGTCACCTGATGGTGTCCGGCCAGCCGCCAGGCGCAGGTCAGCCCGGCAATGCCGCTGCCGATAATCGCAATGTTCATGAACGCACCATCCTGCGCAGCAGCGTGCGCTGAAGAAACGCAGGCAGCCCGGAGAGCAGCCGCAAAATGAAGCCAAACCCGGACGGAAACGCGATGTGCATTTTCCCGGCCGCCAGTCCGATACGGATCGCCTTCACCGCCTCGTCGACGGTCACCCTGCCCGGCATGGCAAAATCGTTTTTTTGCGTCAGGGGCGTATCGACAAAGCCCGGAGAGACAACCGTGACGGCAATCCCTTTTGGCTCCCAGTCCAGGCGCAGGCTCTCGGCAAACCAGCTCAGCGCCGCTTTGGACGCGCCGTAGGCCTCTGCACGCGGGAAGGGAAGCCAGTGCGCCATTGAGCTCACCAGCACCACACGGTTACCGGCAACCAGCTGCGATTGTAGCACCTCAAGGCAGTTCACCGGCCCAAGGAAATTGGTGTTAATGACCCGCTCCACCAGCGCCGCATCCACCACGCCACCGTCGAGGTATTCGCAGGTACCCGCGCAGAGAATGATCAGGTCGGCGTAGCTGCCGGTCAGCGCCTGGCAACAGGCGTCCCTGTCCGTCATATCGAACAGGCGCACGGTGAGATTGGGGCAGGTCTGATGCAGCGCTTCCAGACGCGCCGGATCGCGCCCGCAGGCAATCACATGGTAGCCGTCAGCAGAGAAGGATTTCGCCAGCCCGGCGCCAATCCCCGAGCTTGCGCCGGTAATCAACACCGTCTTCATGATTTCACCCTCCGCTTCACGCCGCGAACCGCCCAGCCCAGCAGAGGAAGATGTTCGTAGATCATCTCTCCCGCATCGTAGTAGTCCCGCTGGCGCGTGATGAGATCGTTTTCCGTCTCCACCACCGAGCACCCCGGCAGATCGAGCGGTTCGCCTCCGGCAATGCGCGGATGCGACCAGTGCATCACCCAGGTGACAACAAACCGGTTCCCGCTGCACAGCGGCGGATCGATAGAAAAACGGCAGTTCTCGACGTTGGCCAGCAGATGGGTGAAATAGCGCTGAAGCGCAAAAATACCGTTGTGCTCACCGAAGGGATCGATAAGCGTGGCATTCGAATGATAAAGCCCCGCCAGCGCGGACGGCGGCTGGCTATCCAGTGCAGCGTAGTACTCGACAAACCGACTCACGACAGAGGGCAAAGTGCTCATGGGTCACATCCTGGCTGTAAACAACGTGGCGTAATCGCATAATTAAAACTTACACAATTAACGTTATTTGTCCAAGTTTGTGAGGGTTTATTTTTTATTGGTCATAAATATCAATAATTTGAACATTCACTCGTTTGATGGTTTTGTAGGCCGGGTAAGGCGTAGCCGCCACCCGGCTTTCACTCACTTTCAGGTTATCCTTAAGGCAAATTCAGCGGTCATCTTCCAGGCTTATCCTTTTTATTCATAAGGATGCCTGACATGAAACGTTTCTTTCTCTCCCTATTCTCAAGCCCGGAATCCTTACTGCAGGTGATGAGTCAGCAGGAAATTATTGAAGCCGTGGAAGATGGCGATCGCATCATCATCGACCAGGACGGGAACGCCTCGGTGAACTACAAGAGCAACGAGGTGCGGCAGGACTTTCTGCGTCACGTTAACGCGCTGAAGAGGGCCTGATATGGGAACGGCGATATTTATGGTGCTGATGGTCTGCGGGTACTGGTACACCAGTCGCGACCTGTCGACCCGCTTTAAAATCAAGCGTTCCTTTGGCTGGGACGTCTATTTTCTCGTTGCGCTTTACGGCTATATTTTCGTTCTTCAGGGGGTGATTGCTACGGGGTTGCTCTGGCTGCTGCTGCTTAGCCTTTCCGCCGCCAACAACGCTTTCCACTTTGCCTCACCGAGATACACCGACTGGCAAATCGACTTTATGAACTGGAGTTTTTTAGGCATTCAGGCGCCGGTGGTGGTAATGCTGGCGTTTGCCATCCTGTTTTGTCTCTACCGGTCTAACTGGGCAGGCAGCGCCAGGCTGGACGGCGAGAGCCGGAAAAAGCTCTACAAACGGCTTGCGCAGGCGAGCGGGATCGAGCAACTGCTCTATCAGTGTATGGAGCAAGGCGAGCTGGCGCAGGTCACGCTCCGCTCGAGGCGGATATACGTGGGTATGATCCACACCGCGACGCTGGAATATGAAAAAACGGCCAATATCGTGCTGATCCCGATGTTGAGCGGGTACCGGGACGAGAAGACGATGAACCTGCGCATAGAGAATAATTACAGCCGGTGGTACGCCGAGCATGACATTACGCTCGACTCGGAACCCCGCAGCGCCATGTCATTCCGCAAGGTGATTTTACTCAATCAGATTGAGAGCATCTCGCTGTTCGATCCCGCCAGCGCCAGCGCGCTGTCGCTGGCACAGCGGGACGAGAGCCCAGGCCCTAAAGAGACATCCCCATAATTCTGAGTATGCTCTGCTGTGAGGCTGTTTCAAAAAGGACGTTCTTAATGCAGAGCATGCCCTGCTTCTGGTAGAACCGGTACGCTCCTGCGTTCTGCTCAAGCACTTCCAGCCAGAGATAGTCCTTTCCCCTGCTCCGGGCCATGTCGATAATTTTATTGAACATGTCCTGACCATAGTTCTTGCCGGTTTCGGCAGGATCGAGGTAGAGCTTATTGAGGAGAACGCCCCTCTTGTCCGTTTCTGGAAGCATGGCGTCCCAGGTCACTTTCATAAACCCCACAGGCCGATCGGTCTCTGCAACATACCAGGACACAGTGTTATCTATCAGGCTCTGTTCAAGTACAGAAACGGCATACTCGCCGTCCAGAAAGGCCTTCATCTCGGCGTCTGATACCCACAGATGCTGAAAATGGGCGGGGTAAATGCGGTATCCAAGTTCGCTTAAGAGCGCAGAATCGGCCCCGGTGGCCTGTCGAATTCGAAGAGTCATGGAAGGTATCCCTGGTCATCACCCGCGTTGGGCATGTTGATAGAGGTCCCAGCGGTTGCCGTAAATATCTTCAAACACCACCACCATACCGTACTCTTCCTCACGAGGTTCTTCACAAAAATGAACGCCTTTTGCTTTCATGGCATGGTAATCGCGCCAAAAATCATCCGTCTGAAGGAACAGGAAAACTCGGCCACCGCATTGATTACCGATAAAACCTTCCTGCCTTTCGTTAGACGCACGAGCCAGCAAAATATTGCAGTCGCTTTCCGGGTTGGGTGAGATGACTACCCAGCGTTTCCCCGGTTGGGGCGTATCCTCTACAAGGGTAAACCCCAGCTTGTCGGTGTAGTATTCAATGGCACGATCGTAGTCATCAACCACAATAGCCACGCAGCCGAGGCATCGTTTCTGTGTTCTCATTTCCGTTACCTTTACTCTAAATGGTTATGCTCAGTGCTTTTCCACAGAATACGCGCGCGTGAAAATATTTTACAGACTGATCAGTCTGCTACGTACGCTCCAGGCTCAGACACACTAAAACGGGTGGGTGAAAGACCGCTTTCGATCGCGCTAATCTGCCCCTGAAGAAGGGATGATGGGTGATAAAAAACATATGGAAATTATTTTGATGCGCCACGGCGAACCCGAATACAGGGGCGCGGGAAAGGTGTCGTACAGGGAAATGGCGGGATGGATCGACAGCTATAACCGCTCTTCAACGGGCAGCGACAGACCTTCGGAGATGGCTCAAATCCTCGCGTACCGCGCGCTGACGTTTCTCAGCAGCCCTCTCCCGCGAGCCCTTTCATCGTTGAAAACGCTGGGGTGTGAACCTGGCTTAATTGATGAGGTTTTTCGGGAGGCAGAGCTGCCGGTGTTCCGTATTCCGGGGTTACGGCTATCGCCTTTTTACTGGGCAGCGCTGTTTCGCGTTCTTTGGCTCTGCGGCCTGTCTGGGGAGGCAGAGCGCGTAAGCGCCGTAAAAAAACGTGCCGCTAAGGCGGCAGAAATCCTGGTGAATGTCGCGAAGGACTCTGACGGCCCCGTCTTGCTCATGGGGCACGGAATGATCAATCGGTTTATTGCGAAGGAACTGATCGCATCAGGCTGGAAAGAACAGACTTCCCCGGTAACCGGTTACTGGGGAGCGGGGGTTTACAGCCTTGTGTAAGGGCACATACTGACACCGAGGATTGTTTCATCCTCGGCGCTTGGGTCATAGCGTCTGGCCAAGGATAACGCGATCGAACAGACGGTCTCCCAACCAGAGACGCATGCGGATGAGCATCTTTGCATACTTGCCGGCTGCATAACGTGTACGCGGATGAGGGCTTTTAACGGCGCGGGCAACCACGTCCGCAATCACCTTCGGGTCGCTGCCTCTGCCATTCCCGTATGCATTTTTGACCGATTTAGCCACCTTCTCCACGAGGCGAGCGTAAGGGCCATTTGCTGAACGTTTAACTATATTGCCGCTGACCACATCACCAAAGCCTGTCTCGATTAAACCCGGTTCAACAATCACAACCTTAATGCCAAATTCAGCCACTTCAAGACGCAGACAGTCAGACCATCCCTCAAGCGCATGTTTCGTTGCGTGATACCAGGCTCCCAGAAGGGTGTAAATCTTACCCCCCATAGAGGTGATATTAATAATGTAACCGCTGCGTCTGGCGCGCATGGCCGGGATCAGCAGTTGCGTAAGGCGGGCCGCACCAAACACGTTAACCTCAAACTGATAGCGAGCTTCATCAATACCGATCTCTTCTACCGGTCCATAGAGCCCAAAACCCGCGTTGTTGACCAGTACGTCAACCCCACCTGTCTGCGACATGATGGTATTCACGGCAACCACAATGTCTTCATCACGTGAGATATCCATCCGCAGAGGGTACGCGCCAAGCTGGGCGAGATCGTGCATTTTCTCAACGCTACGGGCAGCAGCGTAAACCTGATAGCCATCCTGAATAAGACGACGGGCGATGGCTTTGCCCATACCTGACGATGCACCGGTGACCAGCGCAGTTTTTTTGTCCTGAGTAAACATAGATACCTCGGTGAGTAGACTGTGGCTAGTTTGCTCTCCTTTGACCTCATGTTAACTAGCGTATCGCGCCATTTGACTCGCAAACTGCGCCATCAGAGCGATAAATACGCACGTGTTTACTCAAGACGCATGGCTGTCCTGGCCGCTTCAGGAGTCTGACCCGTCCAGGTCATAAATGCGCGATAGAATGAGTTAGGATCTTCGAAACCCAGCAAAAACGCGATCTCATACCCGGAAAGACGCGTATTACGAAGATAATGACGGGCCAGGTGTTCACGACACGCGTTGACAAGGTTGCGAAAGTTTTCCCCTTCCTGCTCAAGCCTTCGCTGCAGCGTGCGTTTGCTCATTCCCAGACGCTCAGCCGCTTTTTCAATAGTCGCTTCGTTACCGGGAATTAGCTCCAGGAGTACCGCTCGTACGCGCTCGGCGGTTGAAGCCCGTTCATTTAACTGACCGAGACGACGCTGCAGTTCCGGTTCAAATACCTGCCACATTCCCTCATTGACCGTTAAAAAGGGTCGAAGCGCATCGGCTGCGGAAAAGCTGATGGCGGGCTGTTCTCCGTATTGCACGTCAGCACCAAAGAAACGCGAAAAGTGGCTGTTCTGAACCGATGACGGTAGCGCAGAAACGCAGATCCGTAAGGGGTTAACCGGTTCGCGCGTTCCCAGCCGCAGAAGCTTGAGCAGGAAGCCCAACTCTGCCACCTGGAGAAACGGCGGAATAATTGTCGCAAAAAGCCAGCGCGGTGAGACGGTAAGGTTGCCGTTTTGGTCGACCGTTGTCTCCAGAACCATCGGAGCAATAAGCTGTTTATATCTGGCCAGACGCTGGACAGCCTGCATCATATTGCTGCTACACAGTGCGGCAAAAAGGGGCGGATCAAACACATCCGCAGAGATCAACTCAATGAGCGGGACGGGAAAGGCAGGATCGTTCGTTTCAGCCTCCAGCGCATTCCAGAAGCGAATGTATTCATTCGTATCGAGTCCCCGCGCTTTTTGTAAAAAGAGATCGTCAGGTAATCCTGCCCTGCGGAGGATGCGTTCTGGCTCAAGCCCCGCGTCTTTCAGCAGCGTTTTCCAGCTTATATCGAGAGCGAAAGTACGGTTATAGGCCATTTGCTCATTCCGGTGTGAAGGTTATTCAACGCTTAGTGTTGTTGTGTTGCTGGCGTTTGTCAGTCGTCGCAGGTGTAAACATTATTTGCTTCCTAAAAACGCTGATTCTAATGCCCTCTTCAACGACGTGATGACCTCATCCGTCTCCATGCCCATCTGCGCATGAATAATGGCGCCGTCAATGAGCAGCATGATTTCATTGACGACGCGCTCATCCGCGATGGTCGTCAGCGACGCAATAATATTCTTTGTTTCGATTTTATGATCGCGGCATATCGCTTTTATTTCGCTTTCAATATCTTCGGATTTGGCTTCGGCGCTGGCATTAATAAACGCACAGCCGTGGAACTCCGGCGAAATAAACCATTCACAGAGCGTTGCAGAAATCGCATCAGCAGGTATTTCGCCTTCATCGAGATGTCGGCGCAGCGTGGATTCAAACCAGTTAATCCATATTTCATGCCGATAGTGCAAATAGGCGAGAATAAGTAAACTTTTGCTCTGAAAATGGCGATAAAACGTCACCTTCGTCACTTTCGCCTCTTTAATCAGCGTATCCACCCCCGTCGCCCTGAAGCCCGTGGAATAAAACAGATCGTGCGCCGTCAGTAATATTTTATCCCGGACGCTAATTTTTGTTTCGTTGCCTGCGTGTTCAGTTTTCATTTTTTCGACAGCCTCAAAAAGGGTGTTGACAGCGTTATTTTTCAGGCATAGATTACCCCAGGTAGACAGATCTGTCTACATAAAATCACACTGAGGTAACCGCCATGAACACACGTCCTCCTTTACCGCCCTTCACCCGTGAAAGCGCCATCGAAAAAGTCAGGCTGGCAGAAGATGGCTGGAACAGTCGCGACCCGGCGAAAGTCGCGCTGGCCTATACGCTGGATACCCAATGGCGCAACCGCGCAGAGTTCGCCACCAACCGTGAAGAGGCCCGGGCGTTTCTGGAGCGGAAATGGAAAAAAGAGCTGGACTATCGTCTGATTAAAGAGCTGTGGGCCTTTACGGATAACCGCATCGCGGTCCGCTATGCCTATGAATGGCATGATGATTCAGGCAACTGGTTCCGCTCGTACGGCAATGAAAACTGGGAGTTTGAGCCGGACGGGCTGATGAAGCGCCGTTTTGCCTGCGTAAACGATATGCCGATAAAAGAATCCGAGCGACTGTTCCACTGGCCGCTGGGCAGACGCCCGGACGATCACCCGTCGCTGAGCGATCTGGGCTTATAGGATTTTTACATCACTCCGGGGCGCCCCGGAGTGATGGGTTTAGAGTGCGCCTAGCTGTTTCATCAGCGTCAGGTTGTCCTCAATATGCCAGTTTGCCGCAATTTTACCGTCGCGGACTTCATAAATATCCGTAGCGATGAAATCTATTTTCTGCCCTTTTCCTTTCAGCTTGCCAAATGTCCCGGTGAATGTGCCGTAAAAATGCAAATGCGAAACCACGCGAGTGCCTGAAATAATCATCTGTTCAACGTCACAGCGTAAGTCCGGCACGGCGGCACGAAACGCCCGGGAGGCTAAAATAGCGCCTTCAGGCCCTTGTTTACGACCTTCCGGGGGCGTTTTATCGATGAAATTCACCGCCAGCGCATCACGCGCCAGGGATTCTTCTCCCGTATTCCAGAACGTTGCATATTCTCTGGCAACGGCTTCATTCGCCCTTAATTGCGCCTGGGGCAAGCTATTATCAACAATAAGCTGTTTCGGCTGAAGCCATTCCAGCTGCGCCGAAAATGTGGTGCCGGACAGACCGGCAAGAATAAGCATCGCCACAGCTGGACGAAAACACGTCGTATATTTCATGATGTCTCTCAACAGAGTATTACGTTACCCGCAGACGATTTCCTGCGGTTCAAACCGGCGGGGATTCAGTTAATTAACGCCCCGCCCTCAATATCAATGACCGACCCCGTGACAAAGGGATTGTCCATGGCGAAGAGATATCCTTGCGCGATGTCCTCCGCCCTTCCCCAGGCTTTGGCTGGCAGGGTATCCGCCGCGCCGGCGAGCATTTTTTCCCGCGCGGCGGCGTCCATCCCCGCATACGCTTCCGTGTCGGTCAGCCCCGGACTCACGACGTTGACGCGCAGCGGGGAAAGCTCCTTCGCCAGCACTTTTATCGCGGCCTCAATGGCGGCATTCATCGTTGATTTTACGATGGCGCCCGCCACGGTGCGGCGCGCCACAAAGCCGCTGGTGAAGGTCAGCGTACCGCGGGGAGCGATGTTCCCGCTGAGATAGCGGGCGACATTGAGGCTTCCCCAGAATTTTGTATCAAAGGCATGTCTTGCCGCACGGAGATCCAGTCCGGAAAGGAGCCCTCCCGGCGCCTGTGAACCCGCCGTGACGACAATATTATTGACCTCGCCCAGCGTTTCACTGAGCGCAACAAGCTCTTCCTCACGGCTGATATCGAGCACGAGGGTGCTAACAGACGCGGCATGAGCGCTCAGTCGTTGCCGTGCCGCGTCCAGTTTCGCGCTGTCGCGCCCAGCAAGCATAATCTCCTCGCCGCGCCCGGCAAGCAGGGTGCCCACGGCGAAACCGATGCCGGAAGCGCCGCCGATAATTAAGGTTTTACGGGTCATAACGTTTCCTCCTGCAGGGTGTACGTTGGGTAATCGGTATAGCCCGTGGCGGTGCCGCCAAACAGCGTGGCGGGGTCGCGCACCTGGGCCAGCGGCAAGCGGTGCGACAGCCGGTGAGGCAAATCCGGGTTGGCAATAAACGGTCGTCCGAAGGCAATCAAATCGGCATAGCCCGCCGCCAGAATTTCTTCGGCTTTGGCAAGGTCATAGTTGCCCGCGACGATCAGCGTTCCGCTGAAGGTCTCGCGAAGGGATTGACGGAAACGCTCGGGTATCTGCGGCGCGTCGTCCCAGTCGGCTTCCGCCAGGTGGATGAACGCAATCCCCTTTTGTTCGCACCAGGCCGCAAGCGCGAGTATGGCTTCAGAGACCTGCGGGTCGTTCATCCCGCGCTGGGTAATAAACGGCGAAAGACGGATGCCCGTGCGCTCATGACCAATGGCCTCCGCAATGGCGCTTAACACCTCCTGGGCGAAGCGGATCCGGTTCGCCAGCGTGCCGCCGTACTCGTCGGTGCGTTTGTTGGAGGTTTGGCGCAGGAACTGGTCGATCAGATAGCCGTTTCCGCCGTGGACCTCCACGCCATCGAACCCGGCCTGAACGGCATTCAATGCGGCCTGGCGATAGTCCGCGACGATGTTCTGAATGTCCTTGCGTGAGAGCGTTCTCGGCTGCGGGCAGTCAACCATCTGGCCTTCCCCACGCTCATTCACCACCCACACCTGCGCGTCTGGCGCAAGGGCAGACGGGGCGACCGGCTGACCGTCCGGGTGAAAACTGGCGTGCGACATTCGCCCAACGTGCCAGAGCTGAGAAAAAATGACGCCGCCCGCCTGATGCACGGCCCCCGTCGTGAGCTGCCATCCTGAAACCTGCTCCGGCGAATGGATGCCGGGCGTCCAGGAGTATCCCTGACCCTGAGGCGAGATCTGCGTGGCTTCGGTGATGATTAACCCCGCGCTGGCCCGCTGCCGGTAATACTCGGCCATCAGCGCGGAGGGAATGTTGCCCGGCTGAAGGGAGCGCGCGCGGGTCATCGGTGCCATGACGATACGATTTTTCAGCTCTAACTGACCCAGCCTGTAACGTTCAAAGAGTGAGGTAGGTTTCATGTTTTCATCCCTTATGGTTTGGATGAAATCACTTTACAGTCGGCATCTGATTTTGATAATTAAGCTAAAAATAGATGCACTTTTCGGAAAAAATGAATAATGGGTAAACTCGAAGACATGGCCTTATTGGTGGAAGTCGCCAGGGCCGGAAGTCTTTCCGCCGCCGGACGACGCCTGTCGCTTTCCCCTGCCACCATGACGGCCAGGCTGAAGGCGATTGAGGAGCGTTACCAGACGCGGCTGTTTCATCGCTCTACGCGCTCCCTCACCCTGACCCGCGCAGGCGAAGAGTTTTACCACGCCGCGCTGCGCGTGCTGGAAGAGGTGCATCACGCCGAGTCGCTGCTGACGCAAAAAGAAGGCGTGCTCAGCGGCAACATTCGCCTTTCCTCTCCCTCGGACTTTGGCAGACAGTATCTCAGCCCTGCCGTCATTGAATTTTCCCGACGCCATCCTGCCGTAAAATTTTACATCTCGCTAAAAGAACACGTTGAGGATCTGGTTGCTAACCGGCTGGATATGAGCGTGCGTTTCGGTAACCTGCCGGACAGCAGCCTTGTCGTCAGAAACATCCGCCCGAACCATCGGGTGCTGGTTGCCTCCGGGGAGTATCTTAACGACCACGGCATCCCCGCCACGTTTGCAGATTTAGCCGGACACCGGTGCCTGGCGCTAGAGTCTCAGGGCGTGGTGATGAACGAATGGCGTTTTGAAAAAGAGGGAGAGGAAAACATTGTACGCGTCGAGCCCGCCATGGTGTGCGACGACGGCGCAGTGCTTCGTCAGTGGGCGCTCAGCGGGGCCGGCATCGCGGGGAAATCGTGGTGGGACGTCAAAGACGACGTTGAGGCCGGAAGACTCACGGTGCTGTTTGCCGACAGCTTCACCGGCTTTAGCCGATACGATCGCAAAGATGTCGGGCTGCAGTTTGTTTATCCGCAGCGCAGGCTGCAGCCGCTTCAGGTTACGGCGTTCAGCCAGTTTTTTCTCGACTGGCTAAAAGAACATTAATTTGTCGCCAAAATAAGAGACAGCGCCCATTTCGGTGACACCCTCAGGACTACCCTGAGAGCGGTTTTCAGGAGGAACAAAACATGAAAAAGCTTCTGATATGTTGTTTGTTTGGTAATACCGCAAACTCGCTCGCCAAAAAGATGCAGTCTCTGGCAGAACGCGAAGGCTATCCGCTGATGATTAGCGCTGTAGGGCTGGATAACTTCGCCAGCGTCGCTCCCGCGTTCGATGGGTTTCTCATCGCACCGCACATTCAGTACAAACTCGATGAGATAAAAGAAACGGTGGGTAATACGCGTTCACTCGCCATCGTTGAGAGTCTTCCCTATGCCTCTCTGGACGCGAGGAAGGTATTGGATTTCGTAAAGGAACAGATGCCTGAACTGGCTGCCTGAAATATAAGGCCGCATCGGTTCTGCGGCCTCCTCTCACCCGCCGATCAAAACACGGTTTCCCTGGACATTCTTATCATATTGCGTCCACTCTCGGCTTAAGCAAAAAACGTCTTTGTTCAGCGCAAGGGAACTGCGCTGAAACCCTCGCTTATCGTCGGCAGATAGATGCCTTCGTGCGTGAAAAACAGTGATACACTTACCCCACCGGGTTGATCGTCCCATCTGAAGGGCTCATGATCAATGACGGTAACCAAAGTACGAAATGGTCACTCGTTGTTAATCGTCGCCTGTCACGCTAAGCTTACATAATGACTAAAACTATGAACGCCCCATCAATACGTGGTCCACTTGACCATTCTGTCAGAGAGCAAATCGTCGAAGCGGCTTTTGAGCACTTCGGTCACTACGGCTATGAAAAAACCACCGTCGCCGAGCTGGCGAAATCGATCGGTTTTTCAAAGTCCTACATTTATAAGTTCTTCGATTCCAAGCAGGCTATCGGCGAGGTGATCTGCGCTAACCGCCTGGAGCTGATCATGGCGGCAGTGCTTTCCGCCCTTGAGGGTGCACCGTCAGCAAGCGAAAAATTACGCCGGCTTTTCAAAGCGCTTACCGAGGCAGGAAGCGAGCTGTTTTTCCACGATCGCAAGCTTTACGACATCGCCGCCGTCGCCGCACGCGAGCAGTGGCCGTCGACTGAACGGTATGCTGAAAGCCTGATGAAGCTGATTGAGAGCATCGTTCTTGAGGGCAGGCAGGCCGGAGAGTTTGAAAGAAAAACGCCGCTGGATGAGGTCACGCAGGCCATCCACATGGTGATGTGTCCTTTTATTAATCCCGTTCAGCTGCAGTACAACCTTGAAATGGCCCCCGCTGCCGCGGTGCTTCTCTCCTCACTGATATTAAGAAGCCTGGCCCCCTAATTTGTGACCATTGACATTTTTGGTCACTAGTCAGAGAATGCGGATACCGTCCTGTTACTTCAATAAGGTTTCCCATGCTCAGGCTCACTTCAGCCCGCGTTGCCGTATGTCTTCTGCCGTTTGCCCTGGGGGCGTGCGGCGATAATTCCGCGAGTGACGATCCGCGCACTAAGCCACCGCTTGTCAGATCCGCCTCTGTCGAGATGGCGAACCCTGCCGCCCGCGCCTTCACGGGCGTGGTGGTGGCAAGAACGCAAAGCGACCTGGGCTTCAGGGTTCAGGGAAAAATCCTCGAACGCCTGGTGGATACCGGGCAGACCGTCAGACAGGGACAGCCTTTGCTGCGTCTCGATCCTGTTGACCTGAAATTACAGGCCCAGGCGCAGCAGCGCGCGGTGGATGCTGCCCAGGCACGGGCGAGAAAAGCCACCAGCGATGAGTCGCGTTATCGCGGCCTGGTGGCGTCCGGCGCAGTGTCCGCCTCGGAGTACGATCAGATTAAAGCGGCGGCCGATACGGCCCGGGCGGATCTCAGCGCTGCCCGCGCGCAGGCCAACGTGGCGCAAAACGCCACGGGCTATGCCGTATTGCTGGCGGATTCAGACGGCGTGGTGATGGAGACGCTCGCCGAACCCGGTCAGGTCGTTAGTGCCGGACAGGTCGTCATCCGCCTTGCCAGAGCGGGACAGCGCGAAGCGCTCGTCCAGCTTCCGGAGACGCTGCGCCCTGCCGTGGGCAGCGAAGCACAGGCCACGCTTTATGGCAGTGAACAACACCCGGTCACCGCGACGTTGCGCCTGCTGTCTGACTCCGCGGATGCCACAACCCGCACGTATGAAGCCCGCTACGTGCTGGATGGTCAGCTGGCGAACGCGCCGCTGGGGGCGACCGTCACGCTCAGCATTGAAGACGCGAAAACGGAAAGTCAGGCGATGCAGGTCCCGCTGGCCTCACTCTACGATGCGGGTAAAGGGCCCGGCGTCTGGCTCATTTCCGCCCAGCCAGCAAAGGTCACATGGACGCCGGTTAAGGTGCTGAGCGTGGGCGAAGATGCGGTCCAGGTCACGGGTGGCGTGAAGCCTGGGGAGAAGATCGTTGCGTTAGGCGCCCATCTTCTGCACGAAGGTGAAGTTGTCAGGCTGGCAGAACAGCGCCATGCCGCTCCGGCGGAGAATGCACCATGAGCGGAAGCCGCTTCAATCTGTCAGCGCTGGCCGTCCGCGAGCGTTCCGTCACGCTGTTTCTGATCGTTCTGGTGACGATTGCCGGTATTTACGCCTTTTTTGGGCTCGGGCGCGCGGAAGATCCGCCCTTCACCGTGAAGCAGATGACGGCGATCGCCGTCTGGCCGGGCGCAACCGCGCAGGAGATCCAGGATCAGGTGGCCGAACCGCTGGAAAAGCGCCTGCAGGAGCTCAAATGGTATGACCGTACGGAAACCTACACCCGCCCCGGCATGGCGTATATCACCTTGTCACTGCAGGACAAAACCCCGCCTTCTGAAGTGCAGGAGGAGTTCTATCAGGCGCGTAAGAAGCTTGGTGATGAATCCCTGCGTCTTCCGGCGGGCGTCATTGGCCCGATGATCAATGATGAATTCTCGGATGTCACCTTTGCCCTCTTTGCCCTGAAAGCAAAAGGCGAACCGCAGCGGCAGCTGGTACGCGATGCCGAAGGCCTGCGACAGCAGCTTCTGCACGTTCCCGGCGTGAAGAAAGTGAACATTATCGGCGAACAGGCCGAGCGGATATATATCGCCTTCTCCCATGACCGTCTGGCCACGATGGGCCTCTCACCGCAGGATATTTTCAATGCCCTCAATAGCCAGAACGCTCTGGCCGCGGCGGGTGCCATTGAAACCCGGGGCGCACAGATTTTTATCCGCCTGGACGGCGCGTTCGATGAACTGCAGAAAATCCGCGATACGCCATTAGTCGCCCAGGGGAAAACGCTCACGCTGTCTGATGTGGCAACGGTTGAACGAGGCTACGAAGATCCCCCGACGATGCTGATACGCAATCAGCATGAACCCGCCCTGCTGCTGGGCATTGTCATGCGTGAGGGCTGGAACGGCCTGGCGCTGGGTAAAGCGCTGGATGCGGAAACGGCGAAAATCAACGATAGCCTGCCGCTTGGCATGACCCTGACCAAAGTCACCGACCAGTCCGTCAATATCCGCTCGTCTGTCGATGAGTTTATGATCAAATTCTTCGTCGCCCTGCTTGTGGTCATGGTGGTCTGTTTTGTCAGCATGGGCTGGCGCGTGGGGGTGGTGGTTGCGGCGGCGGTACCGCTGACGCTGGCGGTCGTTTTCGTGGTGATGGAAGCCGCGGGAATAAACTTTGACCGCGTCACGCTGGGCTCCCTGATCCTCGCCCTCGGTCTGCTGGTTGACGATGCCATTATCGCCATCGAAATGATGGTGGTGAAGATGGAGGAAGGTTACGACAGAATCAAAGCCTCGGCCTACGCCTGGAGCCACACCGCCGCGCCGATGCTGGCCGGTACCCTGGTGACGGCCATTGGCTTTATGCCGAATGGGTTTGCCCAGTCGACCGCCGGGGAATACACCAGCAATATGTTCTGGATTGTCGGCCTCGCCCTGATTGCCTCATGGTTTGTGGCGGTGGTGTTCACACCGTATCTTGGGGTGAAGATCCTGCCGGCGATCCCCAAAGTGGAAGGGGGCCATGCTGCCATCTATAACACGCCTCGCTATAACCGTTTTCGCCAGCTGCTTGGCCGCGTTATCGCCAGAAAATGGCGCGTGGCCGGGTCCGTGGTCGCCATTTTCATTCTGGCCGTGCTTGGCATGGGGCTGGTAAAAAAACAGTTTTTCCCGACCTCCGATCGCCCGGAAGTGCTGGTTGAAGTACAGATGCCTTATGGCACCTCGATTGCGCAAACCAGCGCCGCAACCGCAAAAATAGAAACGTGGCTGGGCCAGCAGCCGGAAGCCAAAATCGTCACGGCCTATATTGGTCAGGGCTCGCCCCGTTTCTATCTGGCAATGGCTCCGGAGCTGCCCGACCCCTCTTTTGCGAAAATCGTGATCCTGACGGACAGCGAGACGTCACGCGAGGCGCTTAAGTTCAGGCTCAGGGAGGCCGTTGCCAGCGGCCTTGCGCCCGAAGCCCGCGTGCGGGTGACACAGCTGGTGTTTGGCCCCTACTCGCCTTTCCCGGTTGCCTGGCGCGTGTCGGGGCCGGACGTCAAACAGGTACGGGACATCGCCGAACGGGTGAAAGCCGTGCTTCAGGCAAGCCCGATGATGCGAACCGTCAACACTGACTGGGGGTCACGCGTTCCGGTATTGCATTTCACTCTCGATCAGAACCGTCTGCAGGCGACCGGCTTAACCTCCAACGCCGTTGCCGAGCAGCTTCAGTTCCTGTTATCAGGCGTACCTGTCACCTCCGTGCGGGAAGATATTCGATCGGTAGACGTCGTTGCCCGCGCGGCGGGTGATATCCGCCTTGACCCGGCAAAAATCGAAGGCTTTACCCTGGTCGGCAATGCGGGACAGCGCGTGCCGCTGTCTCAAATCGGCAGGATTGAGATCGGCATGGAAGACCCGATCCTGCGCCGCCGCGATCGCACCCCCACGATTACCGTGCGGGGCGATATCGCCGACAATCTTCAGCCGCCGGACGTGTCGGTCGCCATCATGAAGCAGCTCCAGCCGATCGTTGATTCGCTGCCGGCCGGCTACCGTATCGACATGGCGGGTTCGATTGAGGAATCGGGTAAAGCCACGCAGGCCATGTTACCGCTGTTCCCGATCATGATTGCCCTGACGCTGCTGATCATCATTTTGCAGGTGCGCTCACTCTCCGCAATGGTCATGGTGTTCTTAACCGCGCCGCTGGGGCTGATTGGCGTCGTGCCGACCCTGCTGATATTTAATCAGCCGTTTGGCATCAACGCGCTGGTCGGTTTGATCGCCCTCTCCGGCATTCTGATGCGCAATACGCTGATTCTGATCGGTCAAATCGATCATAACCAGAAGGACGGCCTCGATCCGTTCCAGGCGGTGGTCGAGGCGACGGTCCAGCGAGCGCGACCGGTCTTACTCACCGCCATGGCGGCCGTGCTGGCGTTCATTCCCCTGACACATTCGGTGTTCTGGGGCACGCTGGCCTGGACGCTGATCGGCGGTACGCTGGGCGGGACGATCATTACCCTCGTCTTCCTGCCCGCGATGTATGCGATCTGGTTCCGGATCCGCCCGGTTGAACAACGCGTTCAGCACGGCACGGAAAACGTGTAAACTACCATTGGTAGATAACTAATCTGAGGAAAGCATGGTTGTTAAGCGCTTAAGAAAAGAGGACCGCCGCGTGCAGTTGCTGGAGGTTGCGCGTGGAATCGTGCGTCAGCAAGGCACCGAGGCGTTGACCCTTGGCTATCTGGCAGAACGGGCCAACGTGACCAAGCCCATCCCCTACGACCACTTTGGCGATCGCGAAGGGCTGCTGATGGCGCTGTATCAGGACTATAGCGATCGGCAGCTGGCGAAATTCCGCGAGACGCTGGCGGTTGACAGCAAAACGCTGGAGAAGACGATCCGCTTTTTCAGCGCGGCCTATATCGACTGTGCCATTGCCGCCGGGCCTGAAACCGGGCCAATCGCCGCGGCGCTGTCCGGTTCTCGCGCGCTGCAGACGTTCCGGGAAGCATGTGTGGCCGAATGTGCCGACTGCCTGCGCACCGCGCTTTCGCCTTTTATCGTCTTAAAAGGCGTTCAGGGGGAAGCGGTACTGACGGCCATCATTGGCGCGGCGGAGGCGCTCAGCACCGCGGCGGGCAACGGCGTGCTCGCCCGAAACGTTGCGGAAGATACGCTCAGCGGCGCCATGACCGGCGTGCTTGCGACCTACGCGAATAGCACAAAATGATCGCCGGGGGTGGATTGACACCTAAGTTACCAATAGTAACATAGGTGTCTCTTCTCCCCCATTTTGAGGTTGCTATGTCTGCTACAAACGCCATGAGTAACGCGCTGATCGTGACGGCTCACCCTGTCGACACGTCCTTGTCCCATTCACTGGCCGCCCGCATTGCCGGAAAATTACGCGAGGAAGGTATGCAGGTTGAGTTCGCCGATCTGCATGCTGAAGGGTTTAATCCGACCATGTCTCGCGCCGATCTTGACTTGTATCACGGGGATCCGAGCGCCCTCCCCGACGATATTCTGCGCGAGCAGCAGCGCGTCGAGCGTGCGGATATGCTGGTGTTTGTCTTCCCGGTGTACTGGTGGTCGGTTCCCGCGCTGTTGAAAGGCTGGTTCGACCGCGTATTGACCCTGAACTGGGCGTATAAGGTGGCTGACGACGGCCGGATCGTGGGTAATTTACGGGATGTTCCCGTTCGCCTGATTGCCACTGGCGGTAGCGATCTCACCGGATTTGATAAACACGGCTATTCGACGGCGATTCAGACGCAGATAATCGAAGGGGTATTTGGTTTCTGCGGGTTGAAGAACGTTAAGCTCGATATCCTTTACCAGGCAGATACGGCGACGCCTGAGCAGGTAGAAGAATTCCTGAGCGAGATCGGGAACCTTCAATAAAATCGGCTCGCGTAAGTTGAATCGGCGAGATCTTATCTCTTTACCCGGCTCGCCTTTCCGCGCGCCGGGCACATAAGAGAATAATTACAGGGTAAAACCACCGTCACCCACCTGTGCCTGAGCGTACCATTGCATCAGCTTCTCGGTGCCGGGCTCGTTTTCTGCCGGTGACCATGGGGCGGTATCATGCTCGGGCACGGGCTGATACCCCCCGTGTTTAACCTCAAAAATGACGCCACCTTTATCCAGCGACAGCACGGCATGCCAGGTTCCGGCATCCATCTCCAGCACTTTACACTCTTCACCTAACACCACACGCCGGGTCACGTTGCCGCTGTCGTCAAAATTCAGCACCAGAAAGCGACCGCTCAGCGCCGTCAGCAGTTCAAAGGTGTGAGGATGGCGATGGGGGCGAACATAGGTACCGGGCTCCATTGCAATGGCCAGGCGCTGCACCGGGTCGCTCAGTTCAGGGTGCAAATTACGATGGGCGCGTAAGCGAGGAGAATTTGCGGCCTGCTCGCTTTGCTGCTGCAGGTCACTGAAAGTAATTTGTTTCATATACACCTTTAGGAATGTGGGCTGTCTACGGCAACCCGATTGCCGCAAGACGTTATACCATCCTGAACGGTCGAGGAGCGATGGGATTTGTGAAACAAATCACTGCCGGGTGAGTGGTCAATCCCCCGGCAGGAAGCTCATCAGTAGAACTGACATGAAAACCGCCATTCCCCTTCTGATGACCGGTGAAAGTAACCGATACCGTTATCCGCCCACATCCAGTTTACTTTTTCTTCTGACCCAACCTGAAAAACAAACTCTTCCATTCCCACACCGTGTTGTATCTCAGTCGGAAATCCCCCTACCTTGGTTCCCCTGTAGCGATTGAAATCTTCAAAAAAACTATCACTGGCCTGCTCATCATCATATACGCAAGAGAGATCAATAATATCCCAGGCATCTTCCCATCCAGGAGCATCGTCAATGACACTCAGCCATTGAACTGGAAACGGCCGATACGGTGTGTCCAATTCAGGCAATGGCTGAAGCCCTTCAAGGCTGGCATACTCGCGAATTAACCATCCTTCACCGTGCGGTTCGTCAAAGGGATGTTGTTCCAAATTGTGAAACAACACCAGAAGGGCTATGCCCTTCAACTGGTCAGGAATAACAGGAAGCTCGTCGACCCTTATCTGAAGAAGTGGAAACATTGGTTTGCCCTTCCAGGTGGGTAATCCTTCATCTGCACGAGAAACGCCCTTCAGAAACCATGACGTAATGGGATCTTCAGGCGGCCGGAACCCACCGACCTGCGCGACCGATGCGGGTCTTAGCCTGGTCCGGAGTTCTTCTAAAACTGACGCACTCTCTAATCTCATGTTTGCTCGCCTCTGTAGACGCTTGTCGGATAGATATTCTGCTGTTCATTGTAAGTTAATCATCACATCTGGAGAATCTCATTGAATAATAAAACCTATGTTGAGTAAAACTCACATTGATTCCCACTATTTCTCGTTTTTCAAACGTAATCTCATTGAAATACCATCCCTTCATTCCCGGTCTCTTCCTGACCTGGAACAGAGAGCGAAACTCAAATAATAAATACACCTGCATGTCTATGGAGTACGTATGACACTCGATGTTTTATTTCACCTAATGAAAATGATCTCACCTGAAAAAAACATCGCGGGTGAAAATATACATACGTTAATAACGTTACTTTCGTCAGAAGAAGATAGCACTGAGCTGCTTTCGCCCTTTATTCATCGCCTGCATCTGCTCTCTTTTGCCCAGAGCAATCCGCGTAACGCCGACGAGTTACTCTCTGCGCATTTACCCAAAGACGACGGGATCCTTCCGGTTCTGGACTTCGCGGACTGGCCCCGGGTGCGTTACGCGGGGTCAGGTGAAGTTCAGACGCCTGAATCTGAGGAGTACTTCCGTGAAATGACATCGGCTACCAATCTGTTACGTTCTGCGCTGATCGAAGCTGAACGCGCAAAGGGAACGCCTGCGCTTTATATACTGGATAAATTACTCAATCTGAACAGCGCCCTGCCGGAAAGATATAAAAAGATGGCAAATATTCCCTACGCATAAATATGTTCACTATGCGGAATATCTCCCTGTTAATATTCCGCTATTTATTAAATCCGCTTTTCGTTGAAATCAAGACAGACAATATCCAAAGAGGGCACCACTGGCGCATTAAGGTGAAGCCAGGCCAGCAACCGTTCAATACTCTGTCCTCTGAGCGAATTTTTGGGCCAGACAAGGTAATAACCATCTCCTGTTGCTATCGCCTCCCTGAAGGGCAGCCCGAGCAGGCCGCTTTTCAACGCGTCGAGCGTGAGCCGGAGATCCGCTATCGCCACGCCGTGTCCGTGCATGGCCGCAAGGCTTGCCTGCTCCAGGGTGTCGAACACGATCCCACCGCTCATGTCGAGGCCGGGGAATAGGCTCGTCCTTTTCAGCCAGCGCTTCCAGTCCCGTCTGTCCGGTGACGGATGAATAAGATCGCATTCTGGAAGCTGATGCCGGGCAGACTCCAGTAAAGACGGCGTACAAACCGGAATAAGCCATTCGCTGAACAGCAGCCGACTCTCCGTTGACTCGCCGAAATAACCGTTACCGAGGAGGATCGCACAATCATAAGGTTCCCGGCTGAAATCAACCGTGTCGAAGTCCATCCAGACGCTGGCAATTTCGATTTTCGGCTTCGCGTGGTTCTCGCGGAAGGATTTAAGCACATTGAGGAGCCATCGCATCGTCAGGGTGCTGGGGGCTTTGAGGCGCAGAAGGTGGTTTTCGCTTTTGAATGCGCGACAGGCCCACTCAATAGTCGAGAAACTTTCGCTAAGCTGCCCGGCCAGAATACGCCCGGCATCGCTGACCTCTACTTTCGGACCCTGGCGTTTAAACAGCTCGCAGTCGAACCACATTTCAAGCGTCTGGACATGTCTGCTGACTGCCCCCGGCGTGATGTTCAGGGCTTCAGCCGCTTTGCTGAAGGAGTTCAGCCGTGCGGCAACTTCGAACGCGCGCAGTGCATACAGTGGCGGTAAAGACATACGTTCCCTTTTTGTCAGGTGTAATCATGCAGTTTTTGTATTATCGGCACTCGGTGACGTTTCACCCCATTCCTCAGCCGGAAACGTCAGCAGCAGCCCCCTGAGCAGAGACTCAAGCTGCGCGCGTTGCGCCTCAGAGAGGTTTCTCAGCAGCGCATTTTGCGTTTCCGTGTGCACGAGCAGCGCCTGTTCGATACGAGCCTGCCCGTGCGGCGTCAGGCTGACGAGCGAGCTGCGCTTGTCATCAGGATCGGCAATCCGCCTGATAAGGCCTTGTTGTTCAAGATGGTTGAGCCGGTTCGTCATCGCCCCTGAGGTGATCAACAGGGATGTATACAGCTGCGTGGGCGAAAGGCAGTACGGCTCCCCGGCGCGACGCAGCGTGGCGAGGACGTCAAACTCGCCCTCGCGAAAGCCAAACGGCGCCATGGCCTGCGCGCGTTCTTTTCCCAGGTGCTTCATCAGCCTGAGCATTCGGCCAAAAATTTTCATCGACGAGGCGTCCAGCTCAGGCATGGCGCTGCTCCACTGGCCGACAACGAAGTCTACATGGTCTTTCATCTTCACCCCGGATAGCGTGGGAATTTATCGAGTTGTGCGGTACATCTTACACAAAAACAGATTTTATCTTAACGTTAAGATAAATGCTCGCGGCAATTTGCCTGGGCCATTCACAACCGAAAAGGATGCCATGTTGAAACGCACATCACCGTTACTCTTCGCCGTTATCGCTTTTATCGTCGGGCTGAACCTGCGCCCCATTCTGGCCTCGGTCGGCCCTCTTTTCTCCGTGCTGCAGCGCGAAGCGGGGCTGACCGCGACGCAATTCAGCCTGCTGACTACCCTGCCGGTGGCGATGATGGGACTGGCTGCCCTGTGTGGTCCCTGGCTTTTAGCCAGGGTCGGTGCCGTCAGGGGAATTATGCTCGGGCTGTTCATCCTGCTGGTAGCCTGTTCATTACGCGGTTTTAGCACCTCGCTGACGGGTTTGATGGGCACCGCGTTACTGGGCGGGGCCAGCATCGGCACGATCCAGGCGTTAATGCCTGCTCTGATAAAAAAGGCGTATACGCAAACGGCCAGCACGATCATGTCGCTATTCAGCACGGGCATTATGGCCGGTGCGGCAGTCGCCGCCGCCAGCGCCGAGCCGCTGTTTTCATGGCTCACGCTCAAGCCCGCGCTGGCTATGGCAGGCGTGCTCGCGCTGCTGGCGCTGATGCTGTGGTTACCCCTGGTTAAGCAGCCTCAAGGGGAACAAACAGCACATGAATCCGTTACGCTCTCTTCCTCCCGGACTGGACTCCTTCTGCTCTTTTTTGGCGTGGGGACGGGTGCCTACACGCTGGTCTTAGCCTGGCTGCCCCCGCTCTATATTCAGGCAGGATGGTCCGCACGCAGCAGCGGCTATATGCTGGCCTGGCTGACCTTAACCGAGGTGGCCGCCGGGTTTGCCGTCTCCGCGCTGATCGGTAAATTCCCCGACCGCCGTGTTCCGCTGATAACAGTACTGTTACTGCTGCTGGCGGGATTACTGTGTCTGGTCTTCTCTCCAGGTACGACGCCGGTCTTATCAACCTTGCTGCTTGGCATCGGTATCGGCGCCCTCTTCCCGCTGTCGCTTATCGTCACGTTCGATCATGCGCGAACGCCCGCGCAGGCCGGGAAGTTACTGTCTAAAGTTCAGGGAGGAGGATATATGATCGCCGCGCTCATGCCGCTAGTTGCCGGGATCGTTCGCGACAGTTCGGTCTCGCTGACCAGCGCCTGGCTGGTGATGAGTGCAGGAGTCGTGCTGTTGATCGTTATCGCGTTCACTTTCAAACCCACCGTGAACATGCAGGCGCGGTGAATGCGATACCATAATTGAGAGTCGTATTTCAGACGGCTCTACGCTAAATTCCATCATTTCAGGCTATTAAGGAGTGGATATGTCGCAGACGTTACCGGGAATTGATGTCATGTTCGTCGCCGGGTTCGGGCCCATTTCACAGGATACAGCGTCCAGCACCGCGTTTTATATCCAGACTCTCGGACTGCCGCTGAAGCCGATGGAGGGCAATGCCGATTATCTGCTCACTGAAGAGGGACACTTACCGGGCGTGAAGCATTTTGCCGTCTGGCCGCTGTCACAGGCGGCAACGTCCTGTTTTGGTGAAGCGCAGTGGCCCGTGGAGCATCCGATACCGCAGGGATGGATTGAATACGAGGTGCAGGATCTTGATTCCGCTACCCGTGTTCTGAGTGAAAAAGGCTATCGGTTGTTGGTCGCCAACCGCACGGAACCGTGGGGGCAGACCGTCACTCGCCTGCTCAGCCCGGAAGGTTTGCTGACCGGACTAACGATTACGCCGTGGCTGCGTGGATAGAGGATGTTATAAGGTGCTGGCTTATATCACGATAGGGACAAATGACTTTCAGCGCGCCGTGAACTTTTATGACGCTATTTTTAACGTGCTGGGCTATTCACGTCTGCCCGCCTGGACTGATAGCTGGGCAATGTGGGGAGACGAAAATCATCCGGATGACGAATTTAGCTTCTGCATTTGTCCTCCTTTTGACCAGCAACCCGCGACGGCGGGAAACGGGACAATGTTCGCATTCAGAGCCGATAACGCGGAAATTGTCAGACGCTTCCATGCAGCGGGCCTCCGTGCGGGAGGAAAGGATGAAGGCGTGCCCGGTACACGAACCGCCTACGGCCCCGATTTTTATGTTGCCTATCTGCGCGATCCTGACGGGCATAAACTGGCATGCGTTTACCGGAATTATTCACCTGATGCAGATACGCTCTCAGGAGAGGAAGAGTCACGTCACTAATAAAGTTTTAAAGTATGGTCCGCTTTTAGCGAAGAGCGGACCTAAAGAACTTGTGTCAAACATCTGATGATTGATCCCCCACCAGGTTTCAAAAGGACCGGTAGACACCCCGTCCTGCGGAGAGATCACTTCAGCTCCAGCATGCTTATCACATGGGCAATATCCGCGATATCACCAGCTGACAATGGTTGCAGAGGTCGAGGCAGGGCAATCCATGTCGGTAAGCCCAAGCACACCAGCAGCAGCGGCAATAACGCGAATACTTCCGCCATGTTTCCGGAAGAGCGACCACAACGGCTCAAGGCGGATTGTCAGGGCTGTAACGCGTTGATGATCGTTTGCCGCCGCAGCTTCGGTGATTTGTTTCGCCATCTCAGGGAACAGACCGCCACACACGGAATACCACACTTCACAACCGGCGTTTAATCCCAGCCCCGCATAAGCGTCGCCACTAATACCGATTGTTACGCCAGGGCGCAAATGTTGACGTAACGCATTCACCCGCTCAATCGCTGCAGCGGGGCTATCCGGGACGCCAGGGATCTTGACCGAGCGAACCCCCTCAAGTGAGGAGAGACGACCGTGGAGTTCATCCGTAAAGGTAAAATGCGTAGTGCCCGGATTATCATAGATACACACCGGTACAGACACGTGCCGGGTAACGGTCTCAAAGAGTGAGAAGACTTCTTCGTCACGGAGTGGCTGGTAACTGACCGCCGGGAGTAACAGCGCATTCGCACCAGCTGCCTGTGCATCATCTGCCAGATGCAGAATGGCATCGGTACTGACCGCTCCCACACACACCATAACGGGGATGTTCCCTGCATGCTGTTTTGCCAGCGTTGCTACGCGCTTGCGCTGCTCCTGGGTCAGATAGGCGTAGCTTCCGGTTGACCCCAGGATGCCCATAGAATCAACCCGAGCGTCTGTAAGACGGGAAAGAATATGGCTGAAACCCTTTTCATCCACGCCGCTGGCAGTGACTGGGGTTAATGGAAACGCCGACAAACCGGTAAACATAACTGTTTCTCCTGAAGGGTATTACTGCTGTTGTTCTTCGATGAGAGCAACTTCAAACCACAGACCGGGCATCATTTTTTCCAGGCCGTCGGTCAGCATCTTCCCGGCTTCGTGAAGTCTATCCAGAGGCATCTGCGGGAGACTCTCCAGAATGAACCACATTTGCTGAGCTTCCACGCCTAAGCGGGTTCTGATCCCCTGTCGCCAGTTCCAGCGACGGCAGGTCACGCCGATATCATCACACCAGATAACCTCGCCTTGTGAAGGATACTCAACGGTGGCCTCTCCCTCTTTGACGGTATCAAAAGGCTCTGTTCCTTTTGCCACATTCAGACGCGGCGCCCCCTGATAGGCACAGAGATTCTCTCCACCAACCGGAACGGCATAGCGGAGACTAACGGCATTATAAAGATCAACGATAGGATCGAGCGCTGGCATCGTTCCGTCACGTAACACGCGCTTGCGTAACGCATCCGCTGAGCAAGGGGTGCGTTTAGGTTTAGCACCAAACTTTTGAAAAACGTCGGCCCATGCCGCCATATGAGAGTCCGCCCACTCTGGTTCACCGGCCAGAACGGCTTCACAGGCTTCACGCAACGCCATTTCTCCAGTGTCGGGATTAAGCACTGGCGCAGCTTTTACGCAGATGCTGAGTGCCCGAAAACCGGGAGCAATACGATAAATTTCAGGGGCAATTGACGGCGATACTGTTAGCACGTGATAATCCTGTAATGACCAATTTATTCCATGATAATGACCAATGACCAAAAAAGTCAATTTAATGACCGATGCAAATTCGATCGCCAGTTCCGTGAATGAAGCCGTATCGCAGCGAATAAAACTGTATCGTAAGCAAAAGAAAATCTCCCTTGATGAACTCTCGCGTCAGGCGGGTGTAAGTAAGGGAGCGTTGGTTGAGATAGAGGGATGCCGGGCGAATCCCAGCATTGCTCTGCTATGCCGCCTGGCTGCCGCAATGGGGGTTTCGGTGGCTGATTTTGTGGATGTCAGTTCAAAACCGACCGTGCATCTCATCGCTGAAGATGAGATCCCAGAATTGTGGGAAGGTGAAAAAGGCGGGAGAGCAAGATTGCTCGCAGGGTCAGGTGGCCCTGATATGACCGAGCTCTGGATGTGGGAAATGCAGCCGGGGGAAAAGTTTGCGTCCCCCGGCCACACGGAAGGAACGCTTGAACTGTTTTATGTGCAGTCGGGCACGCTCACACTCGGCGTGCAGGATCACGTGTATCGGGTAAATACTGGCTGTTCGGCAACCGCCAGAACGGACGTTCCTCATTTCTATGAAAACCGGGAGAAGGACCCATTGGTATTCATCATGACAGTGCATGAGAAAGCGTCCTGAGCATTCCCCGGATAGAGGACAGCCCTGTGCCTCATCACAAGTAGCCCAAAAGGAGAAGTTCGGTGAATAATCAGCATCTGCGTTTTACCAAAGACAAATATATTGTCACAACCGATCCCAGCTTTTTTCAGCTGGAAGCCATTCACGATTACCTCTCGCAATCGTCCTGGGCTCCTGGTATTGATGCTGAAACGGTCAGGATATCAATCCAGAACAGCCTTTGTTTCGCGCTCCTGGATGGAACAAGACAAATCGGCTTCGCCCGTCTGGTCACAGACTATGCCACTTTTGGTTATTTGTGTGACGTCTACGTGCTGAACGATTATCAGAAAAGTGGTCTTGGACGTTGGCTGATTGAATGCTGTCATGCCCATCCATTGTTGTCACGTCTGCGACGGATAATGCTGGTAACCGACAGCGCGCCATGGTTATACCAGAAGCTGGGGTATAACCCATTGAACCGACCAGATTTTGTCTGGCAAATCAATCGACCCGATATTTATCGTAACCCCGGGCAAAAATAAAAGTACTTTTCAGAGAGTAATGATAAATGTGAATCCGCAGGGCCTGTCACTCTGATGCAGAAGAATTTGCTCTTTTAGCCGAACGAATCTTACGACATCCGCTTCTGGCACTGAGCGGATATGCTAACTGAGCTAAAGGTCCGCTGTGAGTGAGAAGCAAACATCTTAAGTAGGTTGTTCTTTTATGCTACTACCTCTATGTAGCCATGTTATATGGCTACATTTATGCAGAAGTAAGGATTAGTCTTTTCCCGGCCCATAATTAAATTTTGTCCCTTTGCCAATGGCGTAAAACTGTCCGCCAGCAACGTAATGGACAGTACGTAATTCATCTGGTGCATCATCAAAAATCCAGTGCCCATTTTTGAAAACGCGGTCATCACTCCATGCTCCGACAATTTCCCCCATGAACAAGTTGTGCTGCTTTTCATTTTCTTCATTGGGTATGACCTTACATACTAACCAGCCAGCGCAACCTTCCACTAAAGGCAGATCAAACTCTTTCTGATAAAATAGTGGGATTTTACTATTTTTATCGGGTGTGTCGGAATAACTGTGACCTCCAGCATATAAAACCATTTCCATCTGATTTACTACTGGGATCTGTACAACGTAATATCCGCTTTTTTCTACAAGCCCGCGAGTAAATGCCTGTGGACCTATAAAAGCCATCACTTTGTTATTGCCTACTAATCCCACCCAGGCCGCTGCCATGACATTTTCAATGCCATCATTTTTAGCCGATATCATCGTCGTTGGCCCGACCTGTAATAAACGATAGGCTTTGTTTAACTCTACTGATTGAATTGACATAGTTTACTCTTTTGAGTTCTGATAAAAAGTAAGACAGGTTACTTATTTGATTGTTCTATTATATGGCTGGAATAGTTGCAAATTAATTGCTATTATCAAAATACATTATTGCAGATTTCACAATAATCATGGACAAACTTGACGCTCTAAAATTTTTTATCATCGCCTCTGAGACCTTGAACTTCCGCGAAGCAGCCATCAAGCTGTCGGTTTCCCCATCAGTAGTAACCCGAACAGTCGCTGAGCTGGAGAAACAACTTGGTGAACCTTTATTCAAACGCAATACTCGTTCGATCTTTCTCACTAGTTTCGGCGAACTATTTTTACCCCAAGCGAAGCGACTGCTTGAAGATTCTGAAAAACTATTTCAGACAGCGAAAGATGATAATGACATGAAGGGTATTGTTCGTATCACATTACTTCGATTTCCAAATCATGAACAAATCTTGTATGAACTATTAACTGCACTACGTCCCTATCCTGAGTTATTTATCGACTGGCGTTTAGATATGATGAAACTTGATACTATTGAGCATCGTATCGATATAGGTATACGCGTAGGGAGAGAACCTAACCCAAACTTTATCATTAAAAATATCGGACAAGTTGAACATATTTTGGTTACATCCCCTGAACTTATTGAGCGACTGGGAGCACCTACTGATTTAGAAGATCTTCGACAGCGTTATCCATTTAGTGGTTTAATTAATCCTGAAACGGGAAAATCATTTGAGTTTATGAGTGACGCAGTAAATACTTTTGTCCCTCGTCATATTGAGTTTTATACTACAGATCCATATGCCGAAATTCAGGCTGCATTGGCCGGGAGAACGGTTGTACAGTCCAGCGACTTTATCTGTAGGGAGTACTTAGCAAGCGGCCAACTTGTTCCCCCATTGCCAGAACTGCGACAGGAGAAATGGCAATTTTATTTATATCGGCCTTACCAGCTGATTACTCCAAAAAGGGTGACGGTCGTTTTCTTGCTATTAGAAAAAATATTACGCAAATATTTCGCATCAAAATAACATTCTCCTCGACGTCCGCATCTGGCACAGAGCGGACATCAGAACATCGGCTATCCCCGACAAATAGATGGTTTCAGCGACAAAAATACTCACCTTCCCAGTGCCGCAACAATTGCCTCCTCCATTTTCTCGGGCGTGGTCACCGGTGCAAAGCGCTTGAGGGGTTTACCGTCTCTTCCGACCAGGAACTTAGTAAAGTTCCACTTAATCCGCCCACCCAGCACGCCGGGCAATTCGTCTTTCAGATAACGAAAAATCGGATGTGTTGCGGCACCGTTTACCTCGACTTTCTCGAACATGGGAAAGCTGACGCCGTAATTAATGTAACAGGTCTTTGAGATGTCGTCGGCACCGCCAGGTTCCTGCTTACCGAACTGGTTGCAGGGGAAGCCAAGCACCACCAGCCCTTGATCGGCGTATATTTTAAACAGTGCTTCAAGACCCGCATACTGGGGCGTAAAGCCGCACTGGCTGGCGGTATTCACGACCAAAACCACCTTTCCCGCATAGTCGGCCATTGAGATCGGCCGGCCATCAAGGCTGGTAGCGGTAAACTCGTAAAAGCGCGTCATCTGTGTGGTCCCTGTTCTGCTAAATCGAGAGGTGGATACAAAAATACGAGGTTCAGGACTGACATTCCAGATCTTCGCGAGTGGGCCCCTGAAAGTAGACGGTACCAATGTGGCAGCTACGGGGCTGAGTGAGCACAAAACGCACCGTTTCCCAGACAGATCGTCCATTCATTAAGCGCTCCCCCATTCGTGAGCGATCGTCGACAAGCGCGTCTAACCCGGTAAGTTCAAAATCGGGTGGATACAAGCCGGTCACCCTTATATTTTCCCGGGACAATTGTTTTGACAGTTTGGTGATAAAGCCGCTCATTCCATGTTTGCTGGCAAAAAAAGCGGGATGGGCAATGGAATCTGTAAAGTTCGGAATACCGCATGCGGATATAATCGCAATGATGTCTGCGCCGTCTGAACGTCGCAATCCTGAAAGCAACGCCTGGGTGAGCAGGATTGAACCTGTCAGGCCTGAACTGACGGTATTGACGATTTCTGTGCTCGATTGTTCGTCTAGAGTCCCTGACAGCCACTGAGCAGCATTCAGTAGTAAAATATCAATTGGCCTGTCTGCATGTAAGACCTGCGAAGAGAACTGAGAAACGGATTCCGGCTGGGCTAAATCGCAGAGATATCCTCTTGCCACCCCCCCTTCAGCCGCGATGAGGGCGCAGGTTTTTTCTATATCCTCTACCCGACGGGCGCTAAAATTCACGTCAACGCCCTCTCGCGCCAGCCAGACGCACAGCGCCTGACCAAATCCCCCGCCGCCACCCGTGATAACAGCGCGTTTTCCTCTCAGCATAACTCTGCGTCCTTTATCGTGATGAGTCTGTGTCGGAGGATTTATAGCATGGTGAGGCGGGGTAACATCTTCCCGTTAGTGCCGTAGCGCGAACTTCCCGTCCTACACCGCCGACTTCGGCCGTAAATTCTCGCCAAACGTCAGCCGCTTGCGTTCAGGCTCAGCCTCGCGCAGCGGCTCGACCTGGTGCATAGTGAGCTTGCAGCGCTCCACCAGCACCTGATACTCCCGCGTGCCCTGCTGCTTCCAGGCCAGCTCCTGCTCGCTCAGCTCACGGATCGCCCTGGCCGGGCTGCCGATGATCAAATGGTTGGCAGGCATCTCCGCTTTGGCCTTCACGAACGCCGCCGCGCCGACGATGCTGTTTTCACCAATGACCGCCCCGTCCATCACCACCGCGTTCATGCCCACCAGCGCATTGCGACGGATCACGCAACCGTGAAGAATGGCGCTGTGGCCGATGTGCCCGTCCTCTTCCACCACCGTGTCCTGCTCCGGGAAACCGTGCATCACGCAGTTATCCTGAATGTTCGCCCCGTCTTTCACCACGATACGGCCAAAATCACCGCGCAGGCTGGCATTGGGACCGACATAAACGCCTTTGCCCAGAATCACGTCGCCAATGAGTACCGCTGTGGGATGAACGTAGCTCTCGTCCGGCACGACCGGCGTCAGGCCGTCAATTTGATAAACAGGCATCTTCCCTCCTTATGCGCTTGTAAGACCACCAAAGCGTTGATAGTAGAGCGTGCCGGGCACGGGCAGTTCGCCGACAGAGGTTTCGCCCTTCTCGCTGACAAACGCCAGCGCCCCCGGCGCGACACGCTGATAGATATTAATGCAGAGCTGTCGGGCGCTTTGTCCCGCCCAGTGCGCAGGCAGTAACTCTTCCGGCAGCAGCGGGTCCTTCAGCACCACGCGACGATAAAAGTGAATCAGCAGTAGCTGGATCTGGAAGCAGCGTTCCGGCGTCAGTTCCTCCGGCGCGGCCTCTTTCAGCAGCGGCAGCAGCGGCCGGAACGAGCTGATAAACGACTCATACATCGCGTTTTGCTCGGTTAACTGCCAGCACTCTTCTACGCGTGAACGCAGCGCGGCGCGCGAGAGAGCCAGCGGCGAGTGGGCTTCAAAGAAAATCACGTTTTCCGCCACGCCGGCATCGTGAAGCAGGGACTGCACGTCCGCCAGATGCTGTGACGGCGAGGCCATCAGGCTCGGCGCCAGCGTGCCAAACCCCTGCCAGATCAGCTGCTTTTTAACGTCGGCCAGGGTGGTTTTATCCAGCCCCTCGGAGAGCAGCAATAACCATTTACCGTCCCAGGCGGGCAGTTCCGCGCGGTAGATCTTATTCTCCGCGCGACGCGTCAGGCGCAGGCCCTTGTCGCTCAGGCGGTAAAAGCTGCGTCGCCCGATGCGCGAGACGTCCAGCCAACCCTCTTTGTTGAGGCGAAACAGCGCGGTACGCACGAACCGTTCGCCAAACCCCATGCCTTCCAGTAAGGCAGCCAGGCTGCCGAGCCAAATCTCACCGCCGCGATGGGAAAGCGCGTCACCGTATAACGAGGAGATAAGCGAGGTCCCGCTGACGGGAACAGAGCTGACCGCGTGCTGGATAAAGGCGTCGAGTTTATTCATGTGATTCATTCTGTTGTTATTTTTGTCCTGGATGAATCATAGCATAGGACCCTCACCCTGACCCTCTCCCTAGAGGGGAGAGGGGAAAATGCCACACCGAGCAGTCCCTTCGCCCTTTCTGAGGAGGCAAAAGACCGCACCGTACCGTCCCTTCTCCCCTTCGGGGAGAAGGCCAGGATGAGGGGGGTGTTGTTTTAACCGTTGGCCGCAACTTTACGCAGGTCAAACACCCGGCAGGCTTTGCCCTCCGAACGCGGGATGCTGCCGCAGTTCACGATCATGACGTCGGTGGAAATCCCCACCATCGACTTAATACGGTGGCGCAGCTGGTGGCACACCTGGCAACGCTGCTCGTGCGTCAGCGTCAGACTGCTCTCTTTCAGCTCCACCTTCACAGAAAGTGAATCAAGATGTCCGCGACGGTTCACCTCAAGCTGGTAGTGCGGAGAAAGGTGTTCGAACTTCACAATCTCCTCTTCCAGCTGCGACGGGAAGACGTTAACGCCGCGAATGATCAGCATATCGTCGCTGCGGCCGCTGATGCGGTCCATACGGCGCATGCTGCGCGCGGTTGCCGGGAGCAGACGCGTCAGGTCGCGGGTGCGGTAGCGGATCACCGGCAGCGCCTCTTTGGTCAGCGTGGTGAACAGCAGTTCGCCCTGCTGGCCGTCATCCAGCGGCGTGCCGTCGTTCGGGTTGACAATCTCCGGGTAGAAATGATCTTCCCAGATGGTCGGGCCGTCGACGGTTTCGATACACTCCATCGCCACGCCCGGCCCCATCACTTCGGAGAGGCCATAGATGTCCAGGGCCGTAATCCCTAAGCGTTTTTCAATTTCACGGCGCATGGCCTGCGTCCACGGCTCGGCGCCGAAGACGCCCACGCGCAGGGAACAGGTGCTGGCATCGCCGCCCATCTGACGTTCCAGCTCCTCAATCAGGTTGAGACAGTAGGATGGCGTCACCATGATCATGTCCGGCTGGAAATCGCGGATCAGCTGCGCCTGTTTCTCCGTCTGGCCGCCGGACATCGGGATCACCGTCGCGCCTAAACGCTCGGCCCCGTAGTGCGCCCCCAGCCCGCCGGTAAACAGGCCATAGCCATACGCCACGTGAATTTTGTCCTTCGCGCTGCCGCCCGCGGCGCGCAGGGAGCGCGCCACCAGGTTGGCCCAGTTGTCGATGTCGCTCTGGGTGTAGCCGACAACCGTCGGTTTGCCGGTGGTGCCGGATGACGCGTGAATGCGCACCACCTGCTCCATCGGCACGGCGAAGGTATCGAACGGATAGTTATCCCGCAGGTCCTGCTTGGTGGTGCACGGGAACTTACGGATATCCGCCAGCTCTTTGAAATCGTCAGGATGAACGCCCGCAGCATCAAACTTGCGTTTGTACATCGGCACGTTGTTATAGGCATGATGCAGCGTCCATTTCAGACGCGCGGTTTGTAGCGCCTGTAACTCGTCAAGGGAGGCCGTTTCAATCGGATCAAGCTTTGTTGTATTTGTCATTGTAGGGTACTCACATTGTTTTTATGCTCAAACACGCTCAAGGATCATGGCAATGCCCTGACCCACACCGATGCACATCGTACACAGCGCGTAGCGCCCGCCGCGTCGGTGCAGTTCGTTACTCGCGGCCAGCGCCAGCCTGGCGCCGCTCATGCCCAGCGGGTGGCCCAGCGCAATCGCGCCACCGTTCGGGTTGACGTGCGCGGCGTCATCCGGCAGGCCCAGCTGACGCAGCACGCCCAACGCCTGCGCGGCGAAAGCTTCGTTAAGCTCAATGACGTCCATATCGTGAATACTGAGTCCGGCGCGCTCCAGCACCCTGCGGGTGGCCGGTACCGGGCCGAGCCCCATCAGACGTGGCTCCACGCCCGCCGTCGCCATCGCCACGATCCGCGTGCGAGGAACTACCCCCTGCGCCAGCGCCATCTTCTCGCTGGCGACAATCAGCGCCGCCGCGCCGTCGTTAACCCCGGAGGCATTTCCGGCCGTGACCACCCCGTTCTTACGGAACGGCGTTTTCAGCCCGGCAAGCTGTTCGAGCGTGGTGTCCGCGCGCGGATGTTCATCCACGCTGAACTCAGTGATCGCCCCTTTTTTACCCGGCACCGGCACCGGGACGATCTCCTGCGCCAGAACGCCGTTCTGCTGCGCCTGCGCGGTACGCTGCTGGCTGCGCAGCGCGAAGGCGTCCTGATCGGCACGGCTGATATTTAACAATTCAGCTACATTCTCTGCCGTTTCCGGCATACTGTCAGTTCCGAATTGCTGATGCATGAGCGGATTCACAAATCGCCAGCCGATGGTGGTATCGAAGATCTCCGCCTGTCGCTGAAACGCCGCGGTGGCTTTGCCCATCACAAACGGCGCGCGGGACATCGACTCCACGCCGCCTGCGATCAGCAGGTCGCCGTCGCCCGCCTTAATGGTGCGCGCGGCAAAACCAATCGCGTCAAGCCCGGAACCGCACAGGCGGTTGATCGTCGTGCCGGAGACCGTCTGCGGCACACCGGCCAGCAGCGACGACATGCGCGCCACGTTGCGGTTATCTTCCCCCGCCTGGTTGGCGCAGCCGAAAATCACGTCGTCAATCCGCTCCAGGTCGAGCTGCGGGTAGCGGGCCAGCAGCGCGCGCAGCGGCACGGCACCGAGATCGTCAGTTCGAACAGCGGAAAGTGCACCGCCGTAACGGCCCACCGGGGTTCGAACGCCATCACAAATAAATGCGTCACGCATCAGGCCTCTCCTGTCACGCTGCCGCCGATGCGGTGAGATTTTCCGCGAAAAAGGGCGACGGTTTTCTGTTGTTGGTTATGGATTTCAATGTCATACACGCCGGTCAGCTTGCCCTGATGCTTCACCCGCGCGGTGGCGGTGAGCGTGTCCCCGGCGAAGCCCGGACGCAGAAAGTCAATCGAGCAGCCGGAGGCTACCGCCGCCAGCCCCTGACTGTTGCAGGCGTAGGCAAAGGCGGTGTCCGCCAGCGAAAACAGCTGGCCGCCGTGGCAGGTTTTGTGGCCGTTCAGCATCTGCGGGGTGATGGTCATGGTCACCACCGCGTAGCCCTCGTCCATCTCGACAATGTCCATCCCCATCGCCTGCGCGCAGGCGTCCCGTTCGTACATGGTGCGGGCGTTATGCCAGGCGTTATGACTCATAGCTACTCTCCAGAAGCGCGCGCTGGCGCAGCAGTGAACAGGGGCGATAGCGCTCTTCGCCGTAATGACGCTGCAGGTTCTCCAGCAGCGTCAGCAGGCGCTGCCAGCCCAGGCGCTCGCCCCAGGCGATCGGCCCGCTCGGGTAGTTCACGCCCAGGCGCATGGCCGTGTCGATGTCCTTCTCGCTGGCGACCCCTTTTTGCAGGGCATCCAGCGCCTCGTTGGCAATCATCGCCAGCGTCCGCCAGATCAGCAGGCCGGGATAATCGGCAATTTGCACCACCCTGTGTCCCTGCTGCTGCAGGTAGCGGATGGCTTTTTGCGTCGCGGTATACGGGTTGCTGGCGGCGGCGGCAATGACCGCCACGTCGCGCTCAATGCGGTCGACCACCACCACCGGGCCGTTGAGCCGCAGCGCCAGCGCCTGCGCGGTCTCGCCCTGCGTTTCAACCAGATAGACATCATCTATTTCCGTGACACCGTCACGTCTTTTTTCTACGCGCATCGGGCTATAGCTGTCGTTCACCGACTCAACCCACTGCACGTCCGGTTTTTCACCCTGCCAGTCGTACACGCCCTTCCCGCTCTTTTTGCCCAGCCTTCCTGCCAGCACCAGTTCCTGCTGAACCAGCGAAGGCAGAAAACGACGCTCCTGCCAGAAGGCGTTAAATACCGAGCAGGTCACCGCAAAGTTGACGTCCTGACCAATCATGTCGGTCAGCTCCAGCGGCCCCATCGGGAAGCCGCCGCCTTCACGCAGGGCGGCGTCAATCACCTCCGGCGGAGCGACCTGTTCCTCCAGCGCGCGCCAGGCTTCGGAATAGAACGGACGCGCGACGCGGTTGACGATGAACCCCGGCGTTGACTGGCAGCGAACGGGCTGTTTGCCCCAGTTCAGCGCCAGCTCGCACAGTGCGTCGGCCACTTCCGGGGAGGTCGCCAGCCCGCTGACCACCTCCACCAGCTTCATGACCGGCGCCGGGTTAAAGAAGTGCAGGCCTGCGACGCGTTCCGGGTGGTGGACGTCCGCCGCAATCGCCGTGACGGAGATGGAAGAGGTATTGCTGGTCAGCACCGTCTGCGGCGGGCAGATCTCCGCCAGCTGCGCAAACAGCGCCTTTTTCACCTCCAGCCGCTCGGAGGCCGCTTCAATCACCAGATCGGCCGCGGAGAGCGCCTCGATATCCGTGACGGGAACCAGCCGGGCAAGGATTTGGCTGCCGGCATCGGCGGAAAGCTTTCCGCGCGTTACCCGGGAGTCCAGACGCTGGCGGATCCCGTCGATGGCGCGTGATATCGCATCGCTGGAGATGTCGTAGATCAGCACCGGATGACCGTGGCTGGCCGCCACTTCGGCAATGCCGGCGCCCATCGTGCCGCTGCCGATCACGGCGACAGTCCGTATGTTCAGCATCTTATTTCCCCGTAAAGTTCGGCGTGCGCTTCGCGAGGAAGGCGCTGACGCCCTCGCGGTAGTCGTCGCTGCGCCCGGCCAGGCGCTGATAGTCGCGCTCCAGATCGAGCTGAGCGTCCAGAGTATTGGTTTCCGCAGCGTTGATCGCCTGCTTGATCAGCCCCAGGCCAAAGGTCGGCTGCGACGCAAAATGCAGGGCCATCTGCTGTGCCGTGGTGGAGAGCTGCTCGTCATCGACCACCTGCCAGATCATGCCCCACGCCTGCGCCTGTTCAGCGCTGAGTTTGTCCCCGAGCAGCGCCAGCCCCATGGCGCGGGCGCGTCCGGCCACGCGCGGCAGCAGCCAGGTGCCGCCGCAGTCTGGCACCAGGCCAAGCTTGCTGAAGGCCATCACGAAGTTGGCCGAACGGGCGGCAATCACCATGTCGCACCCGAGCGCCAGCGTGGCGCCCGCGCCCGCCGCCACGCCGTTAACGGCACAGATGACCGGCTTCGGCAGCTTTGCCAGGCGGCGCACCAGCGGGTTGTAGAAGGTTTCAACGGACATGCCCAGATCGGGCGCAGGGCCGTTGGGGTCGACGTTGCGGTCATTCAGGTCCTGACCGGCACAGAAACCACGTCCTGCGCCGGTGAGCAGCAGGCAGCGAACGGTGTCATCGCGCTCGGCCTGTTTCAGGCACTCAGCCAGCTGCTGGTGCATCACGTCGTTGAAGCTGTTCAGACGCTCCGGACGGTTCAGCGTAATGGTCATCACGCCCTGTTCTACATGACTGAGAATAAATTCCACAATTAGCGTCCTTTAAAGTCGGGGGTGCGTTTTTGTAAGAAGGCGTCGATGCCTTCCCGGCGGTCTTCAGTGGCGGAAAGTAGCGTAAACAGCTGGCGCTCCTGGGCCAGACCGGCCTGGAGCGGCACCTCCTGTGACTGGCGCAGCGCCTGTTTGGCCGCCTGCAGCGCCAGCGGCGAGTGGCGCGCCATCAGGGCCGCCTGCTTCAGGGCATACTCCAGCGTCAGCGCCGCCGGGAAAACATCGCTCACCAGCCCGGCGTTCAGCGCCTGCTCGGCGGAAATGCTCTCGCCGGTCAGCACCATTTTGCTGGCGAGCGATTTCCCGACGCTGCGGATGAGACGCTGGGTGCCGCCCGCGCCGGGCATGATGCCGAGCGTGATTTCCGGCAGGCCGAAACGGGCGTTGTCACCGGCAATCACCACGTCGCACAGCAGCGCCAGCTCGCAGCCCGCGCCCAGCGCGAAACCGTTCACGGCGGCGATCAGCGGTTTAGGAAAAGCGTTGATACGCGCCCACAGCTGCGGGCGAATATCGTTCAGGGTGGCAGGCAGGTCTTTCTCCGCCATCTCATTGAGATCGGCCCCGGCGGCAAAGCAGCGCTCGCTGCCGTAAATCACGCAGACGGTGATGTCGGCATCCACAGCGGCGGCCTCAAGCTGTTCCGCAAGCTGGGTCAACAGCGCGTTGTTGAGGGCGTTGCGCGCCGCCGGACGGTTGAGCGTCAGTTGCAGCACGCGGCCATGACGGGTAACAGTCAGCTCGCTCATGCCATCCCCTTCGCGTCGAAGTCCACGATCACGTCGGCGGTTAACGGTAAAGACTGGCAGCTCAGCACATACCCGGCGGCCAGCTCGTCCGGCTCCAGGCTGTAGTTGGTCGCCATGTCCACCTTCCCGCGCAGCACTTTGCATTTGCAGGTGGCGCAGACGCCGCCCTTGCAGGCATACGGCAGATCTGCCCCCTGACGCAGGGCGCCATCAAGAATGCTTTCGTCGTCCGCCGTCAGGGTAATTTCACGGTCGCGCCCGTCCTGGCGAACGGTCACTTTCTGTCCGCCCGCCTGCACGTGCACCGCGCGCTTAACGGTGATTCCGGAGGTGTTAAAGCGCTCAAGATGAATGGATTTGTCCGGCATCCCCAGCGCCTTCAGCGTGACTTCCGCGTCGTCCATCATCGCCGACGGGCCGCAGATAAAGGCCTCGTCATACTGGCGGAAATTAATCAGGGTTTTCGCCAGCGCCTGCAGTTTTTCCCCGTCGATGCGGCCATAGAGCAGATCGCTGTCCAGCCGCTCCTGGCTGAAGATGGAGACCAGCTGCAGCCGCTGAGGGTATTTGTCCTTCAGGTCCGCCAGCGCCTGGCGGAACATCATGCTCTGGCTGCTGCGGTTGCCGTAGATCAGGGTGAAATGACTGTTCGGTTCGGTCGCAAGCGTCGCGGAGATAATCGCCAGCATCGGAGTGATCCCGGAGCCTGCCGCAATCGCCAGGTAGTGGCCTTCGCGTTCGGCCTGTGGCTGGTAGCCAAACTGCCCCTGAGGAACCATCACCTCCAGCGCCATGCCCGCTTTGATCTCATCCCGGGCATAGCGGGAGAAGCGCCCGCCGTCGATGGCTTTGACTGCCACGCTGATTTCGCCCGGGGCGGTACTCCGGCAGATGGAGTAGCAGCGGCGCAGCTCGTCTCCGCCAAGCGTCGTTTTTAACGTCAGGTGCTGGCCGGGACGGAAGCGGTAGGCCTCCTGCAGCGCCTGCGGCACCGCAAAGGTAATGGTCACCGCGTCGCGGGTTTCGGGTTCCACTTTTGCCACTGTTAATGAATGAAACGTTGTCATGGCAGCCTCAAATACATTTGAAATAGTCGAAGGGCTCACGGCAGGTATTGCAGCGGTAGAGCGCTTTGCAGGCCGTCGAACCAAATTCACTGATAAGCGAAGTGTCGGTGCTGGCGCAGCGCGGGCAGCTCACCTCCACCGGCGCGTGCGCGTGACAGCTATGCCCCACCGGCGGACTGATGCCGTACGCCCGCAGGCGCTCACGCGCGTCGGGGGTCATCCAGTCGGTGGTCCAGGCGGGTTCAAGCTGGAGCACAATGTGCACCGGAGTAAAGCCGTGCGTGGTCATCGCCTCGCGGATCGCCCCCAGCAGGTGTTCCGTCGCCGGACAGCCCGAGTAGGTCGGCGTAAAGCCAATGACCCAGCCTTCCCCCTGCGCCTTCACGCTGCGCACCATGCCTAAATCGGTGATGGTTAACACCGGCACTTCCGGGTCCGGGATCTGGCTTAGCAGCGCCCAGATCTGCGGGATTTGCGCGGGCGCGATGTCGACGAGGCGTTGCATAGCGTTCTCCTTTACCACTGCTGACCGGGATACGCGCGCTGGAGATACTGCATTTCCGCCAGCATCGGGCCCAGATGTTCGGTATGCAGCCCCTGCTTGCCCCCGGTGCGGTACGCCACCTCTGCGGGCACCTGCAGGCAGGCTTCATTCAGACCGGCATACACTTCGCTTTCCCACGGCTGACGCAGGAGGCGCGGGTCAACCGCCACGCCGGACTCAATCAGCTCCCGCTCGACGTCATCGGCTTCAAACAGCTCGGCCGTAAAACGCCACAGGTTGTTGATAGCCTGCTGCATTTTTTGCGCGGACGTTTCGGTCCCGTCGCCCAGACGCACCAGCCAGCCGCGGCTGAAGCGCAGGTGGTAGCGCGCCTCTTTAATCGCTTTGGCGGCAATGGCGGCAAGCTGGCCGTCGCGGCTTTGGATCAGGCGTTCGTACAGCGCCACGTTCCAGGCATCCATCAGGTACTGGCGGGCAATCGTGTCGGCGAAGCTGCCGTTCGGCTGCTCCACCAGCAGGACATTGCGGAACTGGCGCTCGTCGCGGCCAAACGCCAGCGTGTCTTCATCGCCCTGGCCTTCCCGCTCCGCGGCATAGGTCAGGAAATTGCGCGCCTGTCCCAGCAGGTCGAGGCCGATATTGGCGAGCGCGAGGTCGATTTCCAGCTCCGGCGCGTGGCCGCACCAGGCGCCGAGACGCTGAGAAAGCACCAGACCGTTGTCGCCCAGACGCAGGGCATAGGCAGTCACTGAATTCATTCTTTGCCTCACATGTGCTCGATGCCGTCAGGGATGGTGTAGAACGTCGGATGGCGGTAAACCTTGCTTTCCGCCGGATCGAAGAACTCGCCGCGCTCTTCCGGCTGGGAGGCGACAATCTCGCTCGCCTTAACCACCCAGATAGAACAGCCTTCGCTGCGGCGGGTATAGGCATCACGCGCATTTTCCAGCGCCATGCGATCGTCGGCGGCATGCAGACTGCCCACGTGACGGTGGGATAACCCTTGTTTGCTGCGTACGAACACTTCGTACAGCGGCCAGTAGACATTGCTCATCGTGATTCCTCTTAAGCCACTTTGCGGGCGTGTTGTTTTTCCGCGTGCGCCAGTGCGGCTTCCCGCACCCACGCCCCCTCTTCCCAGGCTTTACGTTTGGCGGCCAGGCGTTCGTGGTTGCAGATGCCGCGCCCGTTAATGACCTCGTCAAACTCCTGCCAGTCGATCTCGCCGAAGCGATAATGACCGCTCTCTTCATCAAAACGCAGGTCGGGATCGGGCACCGTCATGCCCAGCATCTCTACCTGCGGCACCGTGTTGTCGACAAAGCGCTGGCGCAGCTCGTCGTTGCCGAAGCGTTTGATTTTCCACGCCAGGCTGCGGGCGCTGTTCGGCGAATTGTCGTCGTTCGGCCCGAACATCATCAGCGCTGGCCACCAGAAGCGGTTGATGGCGTCCTGCAGCATCTGACGCTGGGCTTCACTGCCCTGCGCCAGCGCCATGCAGGCTTCAAAGCCCTGACGCTGATGGAAGCTCTCTTCTTTACAGATTTTCACCATCGCGCGGGCATACGGACCGTAGGAGGTCCGGCACAGCGCCACCTGGTTGACGATGGCCGCGCCGTCCACCAGCCAGCCGATCACGCCGATATCGGCCCAGCTCAGGGTCGGATAGTTGAAGATGGAGGAGTATTTCATCTTGCCGTCGAGCATCTTCTGGTAGATGTCTTCCCGTGCGCAGCCCAGCGTTTCCGCCGCGCTATAGAGGTAAAGCCCGTGTCCGGCTTCGTCCTGCACCTTCGCCAGCAGGATCGCTTTTCGGCGCAGCGTCGGGGCGCGAGTGATCCAGTTCCCTTCCGGCAGCATGCCGACAATTTCGGAGTGCGCATGCTGACCAATCTGGCGGATCAATGTCTTACGGTAGGCGTCAGGCATCCAGTCCTGAGGCTCAATCGCCGTCTCCTGCGCTATGCGCTGCTCAAACCGTTGTTCTTGCGTCACGTCATCACCTTTATGATTCGTTAGTTTGCAAATTAAAGCGTAATGTTGAATCACTTTGTTTTTTAAAAGTTACACAAAGGTTAAATATAACCCCAAGAATTGTTTCCTGATTATGTGACGTTGCTCGCAAGGCTTTTACTACAGGCGCGCTGAAGAACGTCCTGGCGCGCCGTGTTTCATCAGAGCGGATCACAATGTTAACAATTCATTAAAACTCAGCTTGATTTTTATGATTCATGATCAAACTATTAATGGGTAAATTACGTAACATTTGGAGATAAGCGATGCAGCAGTTAGCCAGCTTCTTATCCGGTACCTGGCTGTCTGGCCGGGGCCGCGAACGCACTATTCATCACGCCATCAGTGGCGAAGCGCTGTGGAGCGTGACCAGCGAAGGGCTGGACATGGCGGCCGCCCGTCGCTATGCGATTGAGCGCGGCGGCGAAGCGCTTCACGAGATGACCTTTATCGAACGCGCGGCCATGCTGAAGGCGGTGGCAAAGCACCTGCTTAGCGAGAAAGAGACGTTTTATGCCCTGTCCTCCCAGACCGGGGCGACAAAATCAGACAGCTGGGTCGATATCGAAGGCGGGATCGGCACCCTCTTCACTTATGCAAGCCTGGGCAGCCGCGAGCTGCCGGATGACACCGTGTGGCCGGAAGACGAGCTGATCCCGCTGTCAAAAGAAGGCGGCTTTGCCGCGCGTCACGTCCTGACCTCCAAATCCGGGGTGGCGGTGCACATCAACGCCTTTAACTTCCCCTGCTGGGGAATGCTGGAAAAACTGGCCCCGACCTGGCTTGCCGGCATGCCCGCCATCATCAAACCCGCCACCGCCACCGCACAGGTGACGCAGGCGATGGTGAAATCCATCGTCGACAGCGGCCTGGTGCCGGACGGCGCCATCAGTCTGATCTGCGGCGGCGCGGGGGATCTGCTCGACCAGCTCGACAGTCAAGACGTGGTGACCTTTACCGGCTCCGCCAGCACCGGGCAAAGCCTGCGCGTGCACCCGAATATTGTGGCGAATGCCATTCCGTTCACGATGGAAGCCGACTCCCTGAACTGCTGCGTGCTGGGGGAAGACGTCACGCCGGAGCAGCCAGAATTTGCCCTGTTCATTCGGGAAGTGGTGCGCGAGATGACCGCCAAAGCCGGGCAGAAATGTACGGCCATTCGCCGCATTATCGTCCCGCAGAGCCAGATTGACGCCGTGAGCCAGGCGCTGGTTGCCCGGCTGGAAAAGGTGGTCGTGGGCGATCCGGCGCAGGAAGGGGTAAAGATGGGCGCGCTGGTCAACGCCGAACAGCGTGCGGACGTGCAGGAGAAAGTGGAGCAACTGATCGCCGCAGGCTGCCAGGTCCGCCTGGGTGGCAAAGCGGATTTGCAGGCCGCGGGCGCGTTCTACCCGCCGACCCTGCTGTTCTGCCCGCAGCCGGATGAAACTCCGGCAGTGCACTCAACCGAAGCTTTTGGCCCGGTCGCGACGCTGATGCCGTATCGCAACGCGCGCCACGCAATGCAGCTTGCCCGCGCGGGCGGCGGCAGCCTGGCGGGCACGCTGGTCACCGCAGACCTGGACATTGCCCGCCAGTTTATTACCGGTGCGGCGCGTGCCCACGGGCGTATTCAGATCCTCAACGAGGAAGCCTCGAAAGAGTCCACCGGCCACGGTTCCCCGCTGCCACAGCTGGTGCACGGCGGCCCGGGCCGCGCCGGCGGCGGCGAAGAGCTGGGCGGCCTGCGTGCGGTGAAGCACTACCTGCAGCGCACCGCCATTCAGGGCAGCCCGACGATGCTGGCGGCTATTGGCAAACAGTGGGTGCGTGGCGCAGCGGTGCAGGAAGATCGCGTGCATCCGTTCCGCAAATACTTTGAGGAGCTACAGCCGGGCGACAGCCTGCTGACGCCGCGCCGCACCCTGACGGAAGCGGACATCGTGAACTTTGCCTGCCTGAGCGGCGACCACTTCTACGCCCATATGGACAAGATCGGCGCGGCAGAGTCGATCTTTGGCGAGCGCGTAGTGCACGGCTACTTCCTGATTTCCGCCGCAGCAGGTCTGTTTGTTGATGCGGGCGTCGGGCCGGTGATCGCCAACTACGGCATGGAAAACCTGCGCTTTATCGAGCCGGTTAAACCGGGCGATACCATTCAGGTGCGTCTGACCTGCAAGCGTAAAACGCTGAAGAAACAGCGCACCGCCGAGGAAAAACCAACCGGCGTGGTGGAATGGGCGGTTGAGATCTTCAACCAGCACCAGCAGGCCGTGGCACTCTACTCCATCCTGACGCTGGTGGCGCGCCAGCAGGGGGATTTCTGACACCTTCCCTTCACCGCCTTTCCTGCCGGGTGGCGCGATGCTTACCCGGCCTACCACGACCAGCCGGGGTGTGACATCGCCCCGCTCTTTTTTTAACCTGGCAAGACTGGCAAATAATCTGGCAGATGCAGGCAAACGCTTTTCTCAGGCGCCTGTCAGGATAAGGCTGTCACAACACAATAAACACAACAAACACAACAAAATGAGGTCTACGATGGGAAGCAATTCTTCTTTTTCTGCCCGTAGAACGGCGCTGGCTATGGCCGTTGCGCTGTGTTGCGCCTGGCAATCCCCTGTTTTCGCCCACGGCAGTGAGGCGCATATGGTCCCGATGAACAAAACGCTGCAGGACTTTGGCGCCGACGTTCAGTGGGATGATTACGCACAGATGTTCACCATTGCGAAAGACGGCGCCTTTGTGAAGGTCAAACCGGGCGCTAAAACCGCCATCGTCAACGGGAAAACCCTCAAGCTCGAGGTGCCGGTGGTGATGAAAGGCAAAAAAGCCTTTATCTCTGACAGCTTCATCAACGATGTTTTCCAGTCCGGTCTTGACCAGACTTTCCAGGTTGAAAAACGCCCTCACCCGCTAAACGCGCTGACGGCGGACGAAATTAAGCAAGCCGTTGAGATTGTCAAAGCCTCAGCGGATTTTAAACCGAATACCCGCTTTACCCAGATTGCCCTTGCTGAGCCAGAGAAAGCCAAAGTGTGGGACTTTGTGCTTAACGGTACGGCTGTGGATGCCCCGCGTCAGGCAAAGATTGTGATGCTCGATGGGAAGCACGTGATCGAAAGCCTGGTGGATCTGAAGGATAAAAAAATCCTGCGCTGGGAGCCGGTGAAAGATGCGCACGGCATGGTGCTGCTGGATGATTTCACCGCGGTACAGCAGATCATCAACGACAGCACGGAGTTTGCCGAGGTGCTTAAAAAACACGGCATCACCGACCCGAAAAAAGTGATTACCACGCCGCTGACCGTCGGCTATTTCGACGGTAAAGATGGCCTGAAGCAGGAAGATCGCCTGCTGAAAGTGGTGAGCTATCTGGATGTCGGCGACGGCAACTACTGGGCGCACCCGATTGAAAACCTGGTGGCCGTGGTCGATCTTGAGCAGAAGAAAATCCAGAAGATTGAGGAAGGCGCCGTTGTTCCGGTTCCGATGACGCCGCGCCCCTACGATGGCCGCGACCGTATAGAGACGCCGAAAAAACCGCTCGACATCATTGAACCGGAAGGCAAGAACTACACCATTACCGGCGATATGGTGCACTGGCAGAACTGGGACTTCCACCTGAGCCTGGATTCCCGCGTCGGCCCGATGATTTCAACCGTCACCTATAACGATAACGGTAAAAAACGCCAGATTATGTATCAGGGGTCGCTCGGCGGCATGATCGTCCCTTACGGCGATCCGGACGTGGGCTGGTACTTTAAGGCCTATCTTGATTCCGGCGACTACGGCATGGGCACCCTGACCTCGCCGCTGGTGCGCGGTAAAGACGTGCCGTCCAACGCGGTAATGCTCAATGAAACCATCCCGGACTACACCGGCGCGCCGATGGAGATCCCGCGCGCAATCGCCATTTTCGAACGCTACGCCGGCCCGGAATATAAGCATCAGGAGATGGGCCAGCCTAACGTCAGCACCGAGCGCCGCGAACTGGTGGTGCGCTGGGTGAGTACCGTGGGCAATTACGATTACATCTTCGACTGGGTGTTCCATGAAAATGGCACCATCGGCATTGACGCCGGTGCGACGGGTATCGAAGCGGTGAAAGGCGTGCAGGCGAAAACCATGCACGATGCCACCGCCAAAGACGATACAAAATACGGTACGCTGATCGACCACAACATCGTGGGCACCACGCACCAGCACATCTACAATTTCCGTCTTGATATGGACGTGGATGGTATCAACAACAAGCTGGTGGCCATGGATCCGGAAGTGAAGCCGAATACCGCCGGTGGCCCGCGCACCAGCACCATGCAGATCAATCAGTATGATATTGATACGGAGCAGCAGGCAGCGCAGAAGTTCGACCCGGGCACGATTCGCCTGCTGAGCAACACCCGTAAAGAGAACCGCATGGGCAACCCGGTTTCGTACCAGATCATCCCTTACGCGGGCGGCACGCACCCGGTGGCAACCGGCGCGAAATTTGCGCCTGACGAGTGGATTTACCATCGCCTGAGCTTTATGGACAAACAGCTGTGGGTGACCCGCTACCACCCTGATGAGCTCTACCCGGAAGGGAAATTCCCTAACCGCTCCGTGCACGACACCGGCCTGGGGCAGTACAGCAAGGATAACGAGTCGCTCAACGATCAGGATGACGTGGTCTGGATGACCACCGGCACCACCCACGTGGCGCGTGCGGAAGAGTGGCCAATTATGCCGACGGAATGGGTGCATACTCTTCTTAAACCGTGGAACTTCTTCGACGAGACGCCAACGCTCGGAAAGAAAAAAGACGAAACGAAATAAATAACGTACCGGGCGCAATGCCCGGTTTTTCATCTATTTACTTGCTGAATATCTCTCCCCGCTTATAGTTATTTCTACCTCGTTTATTCCCATTGCATTTCTTGAACCACTTTCAGCCAGGACACGAAGTTTCCACAAGCGACGTAATACACCACTGAGAGGTTTAGGATGAAATTCAATTTGATCGTCAGGAGTCTTGCTCTGGCAGGATTTGTTATTTCCGTCAGTTCCGCGTATGCCGCAGAAGCCCAAAAGGACGCCACCGCCGCAACGCAACAGGCCAATAACGCCCTGTTTAATCAGCTTCCCTTCTCCGATAACACCGATTTCACAGACGCCCATAAAGGCTTTATTGCGCCGATTCCTCAGGACATTATCAAAGGGGAACAAGGCAATATCATCTGGAACCCGCAGCAGTATTCCTTTATTAAAGAAGGCGATAAAGCCCCGGATTCCGTTAATCCAAGCTTATGGCGTCAATCTCAGCTGATTAATATTAGCGGCCTGTTTGAAGTGACCGACGGTATTTATCAAATTCGAAATCTTGACCTGTCGAATATGACCATCATCGAAGGGAAAGAAGGTATTACCGTGGTTGACCCACTGGTGTCGGCAGAAACGGCGAAGGTCGGGATGGATCTCTATTTTAAAAACCGCGGCAAGAAACCGGTCGTCGCCATCATTTATACCCACAGCCACGTTGACCACTATGGCGGGGTACGCGGCGTGGTGGATGAAGCCGACGTGAAGTCCGGCAAAGTGAAGGTCTATGCCCCCGCCGGATTTATGGAAGCGGCCGTTGCCGAGAATATCATGGCGGGTAACGTGATGAGCCGCCGCGCCAGCTATATGTATGGCAACCTGCTGAAGCCAGATGCCAAAGGTCAGGTGGGCGCGGGCCTGGGTACGACCACCTCCGCCGGGACGGTGACGCTGATAGCCCCGACCAATATTATCGAGAAAGATGGGCAGAAAGAGGTTATCGACGGCCTGACCTACGACTTTATGCTTGCGCCTGGCTCCGAAGCGCCATCGGAAATGCTCTGGTATATCGAAGAGAAAAAAGTCATTGAATCCGCAGAGGACGTGACCCACACCCTGCATAACACTTACTCGCTGCGCGGGGCCAAAATTCGGGAACCGCTGCCGTGGTCAAAATACATCAACCAGGCGATTGTGCGCTGGGGTGATAAGGCCGAAATCATCATGGCACAGCACCACTGGCCGACCTGGGGCAACGAAAACGTGGTCAAGCTGCTGAAAAGCCAGCGTGACCTCTATCGTTACATCAACGACCAGACGCTGCGTATGGCGAACGAAGGGCTGACGCGCGACGAAATTGCCGCTAACTTCACGCTCCCGGACTCACTGGCGCACACCTGGGCTAACCGCGGCTATTACGGCTCGGTGAGCCATGACGTAAAAGCCACCTACGTGCTGTATCTGGGCTGGTTTGACGGCAACCCGGCGACGCTGGATGAGCTGCCGCCGGAAGAAGGCGCGAAGAAATTCGTGGAGTATATGGGCGGCGCGGATGCCATTCTGAGCAAGGCGAAAACTGACTTCGACCAGGGGAATTACCGCTGGGTAGCGCAGGTGGTAAGTAAAGTGGTCTTTGCCGATCCAAACAACCAGGCGGCACGTAACCTGGAGGCGGATGCGCTGGAACAGCTTGGCTATCAGGCTGAATCCGGCCCGTGGCGTAACTTCTACCTGACCGGTGCGCAGGAGTTGCGTAACGGCGTGGTGAAAGGTCCAACGCCGAATACCGCCAGCCCGGACACGGTACGCGCGATGACGCCAGAGATGTTCTTTGACTACCTGGCTGTCCATATCAATGGTCAGAAAGCCGGTGAGGCTAAATCAGTGTTTAACATTGATTTGGGCAGCGATGGCGGTAAGTACAAACTCGAGCTGGAAAACGGCGTGCTGAACCACACGGCGAACGCAGAAGCAAAAGATGCGGATGCGACGCTGACGCTGAACCGCGACACCCTGAATAAAATAATCCTCAAGGAGATGACGCTCAAACAGGCTCAGGACAGCGGAAATATTAAAATTACTGGCGACAGCGCGAAACTTGATGCCATGCTTAGCTATATGGACAAGTTTGATTTCTGGTTTAACATTGTGACACCGTAACGGTGCACGAAAAAGGGCGGTTCGTCCGCCCTTTCCTGCTTCACGTGTGGCCAGGACAGGGTGGAAAACGTCAATGGAAAAAAGAAAACAACCGACGCTGGAACGGGCAACCTGGCCAACACGCCATGCCATGGTCATGCATGGGCTGGCGATGAACCTGCCGTGGCTGGCCTTCGTCAACGTCAGTTTCGCGGTGATGATCCTGCTGCGACACATCCTGCTTAAGGCCAGCGATCCCCTTTATCCCCACTCGCCGCAGCTGACGAGAATGGTCGATGCCTCCATGCTCGGCATTATTATTCTCTCTGCTGCGCTGATCCTGATGGCCTGGCGGCGTATCGCCGGAATCAGCGTGGTGTTATTTATCTGTAGCGCCATCTGGTCGGTCTCCTGTTTCTGGTTCATCACGCAATTGCTGCTGCCCCACGTCTGGCCGCTGTGCGTCATTCTGTTACTCGCCGGGTTAACGGCGCTTTATTTTTACCCTGAGGGGCTGCTCGCCTTTGTGCTCCCGCTCTGGATCACCCTGCCGGTCGCAAGCTGGGTACGCAATGATGGCTTAAACCTGCACTTCATCATCATCTGGAGCGTGTTTACGCTGATCCTGGTCTGCGGGCGTTTCATTCTGCTGAGCTGGTTTGACGAAGCCTGGCGACGTAACCAGCAAAATCAGCTGCTGATATCACGGCTGGACGCGCTGGCGCACCAGGACCCGTTAACCAAGACCGCCAATCGCCGGAAAATGGAGGTGGTGCTGGAGAACGCGGTTGAGCAGAAAAAAACCTTCTCGGTGATCATGCTGGATATCGACTACTTCAAGCGCTACAACGATACCTACGGGCACCAGGCAGGCGACGACTGTCTGACCCGCGTGGCGCGCGTGCTAAAGCAGTCGGTGCGCACACCTGATGATGTGGTGTCACGCTACGGGGGTGAGGAGTTCATGGTCATCCTCTTCAATTGCCCGGCAAACATCGCGGAAAAGGTTGCCCTGCGTATTCAGGACGGCCTGCGTACGGAAGCCATACCGCACGACGCCTCCACGGTCAGCGACCATGTCACCGTAAGCATGGGGATTGCGAGCATGGCGGAGGGGCTGGCCGGCACCGAGATCATCGCCCGCGCCGATGCGGCGCTTTATCGTGCGAAAGAGGCCGGACGGGATCGGTGGTCGCTCTAAATAAAAGCCGGGTGACGCTGCGCTTACCCGGCCTACGGTTCGAGTCGTTGTAGGCCGGGTAAGGCGTAGCCGCCACCCGGCTTGCTTTTTAATACCGTACGCAAACCGACTTGGTTTCACACCAGCCGTCCAGCCAGTCCGGACCAAAGTCGCGCCCTGTCCCGGACTGCTTCATGCCGCCGAACGGCAGGTTGGCGTCGATCAGCGTATGGCTGTTGACCCAGACGGTGCCCGCCTGCAGGCGGTCGGTATATTCCAGCGCCTTGCTGATATTCTGCGTCCAGACGCTCGCCGTCAGGCCATAGTCGCTGTCGTTTGCCAGCTGAAGCGCCTCTTCCCCGTCGGCGACGCGCACCACGTTGACCACCGGGCCAAACACCTCTTCGCGGGTCAGGCGCAGCGAGGCATCCGGGTTCACCACCAGCGTAGGCGAAACGTAATAGCCTTTGCCTTCCGGCCCACGGTTACCGACAATCAGCTCCGCGTTGCGCGACTTCGCCTCATCGAGAAAGCTCTGCACCTTGTCACAGTGCGCACGCGACACCAGCGGGTTGATAAACGCCTCTGGCGACATGCCCGGCCCGACGCTGAGGGATTTCACCGCCTGTTCAAACCCGCTGACCAGCGTGTCGAACAGCGGCGCTTCAATATAGATACGCGAGCTCGCCGCGCACACCTGCCCCTGGTTCAGGAAGCTGCCGGTCATCAGGCCTTCGATTACCCACGCCGGGTCCGCATCCTTGAGCACAATTGCCGGGTTTTTCCCGCCAAGCTCCAGGGTCACGCCGGTGAGCGTGTCCGCCGCCGCGCGGGCGATTTGCTTACCCGTCGCCGTTGAGCCAGTGAAGCTCACCTTTGCAATATGCGGATGCGAGGTAAGCGCTGCGCCGCACACCGCGCCGCTGCCAGTCACCACGTTGAACACCCCGTCCGGGATGCCCGCTTCAGTGGCCAGTTCCGCCACGCGCAGCATGGTCAGCGGCGTGGTTTCAGACGGCTTGATGACAATAGAACAGCCCGCGGCCAGCGCTGGCATCACTTTCCACATCCCGATCATCAGCGGGAAGTTCCAGGGCACAATCCCGGCCACTACGCCAACCGGCTCTTTACGCGTCCACGCCTGATAGCGGGCGCCCTGCGGTAACGGGATGGAGAGGTCGAGGGTCTTACCCGTAATTTTGGTGGTCAGCCCGGCGGTATAGCGCATCCAGTTCAGGGTGCAGCTGACTTCAAACATACGGGAGATGTTGATGGATTTGCCCTGCTCCAGCGTTTCAAGCTGGGCCAGCTCCTCACTGTGCTGTTCCACCAGATCGGCGAAATGGAGCAGGATCCGCTCGCGCTCCGCCGGGAGTTTTCCGGCCCAGGTTCGGGCCACAAAGGCGCGCCAGCCGGACATGACGGCACGATCAACGTCGTCGACGCTGGCGTCGGCAGTCGAGGCGATGACCTCGCCCGTGGCCGGGTTGTAGACATTCAGCCGCTTTTCACTGTCCGATGCGGCCTGACGCCCTTCAATCCACAGGCCATGCTGTCGGTCTAAAAATTGCTGCACGGCAGGCTGAATAGCTACCAGTGATTCAGACATAGGATACTCCTTCGTTATTCTTCGCAGGGTGTTCATCCAGTCTAAGTGGGGTTTTGCATTCTCGCTTTTGTCTCTGTGACATTCGCTTTGCCACCTGTGACAGGCTCCGCAAATCACGATAATTGCCGCTTATATCGCTGTTACCCGTGAGTGTTCTTTCCTATAGTCAGCCTCATAGCTCTGACAAAATGCAACACAAATGCAACAATGCGAAAACGTTGACGGTGCAGTGAGAGAAACGATGGCGTGTGCAAGCGAGCAGGAACAGTATCAGCAGTGGCTGGCGCAAATTAATCAGGTTTGCGGGCGTTTTAACGCGCAGCCCACCGAGGGAAAATTCTACGGCGAGCTGGAGACCAGCTATGCGCGCAGCCTGAAGCTCAGCACCGTCACCGCCGGCGGCGTCAACCTGTTCCGCTCCCGTCAGGAGATCAAACAGAGTAACGATGCCTGGTTCTATACCGTGTTCCAGCTCGAAGGGAGTGCGGAAATTGAGCAGGATGACCGCCGCGCGGTACTCAGAACCGGTGATATTACGCTGATTGATGCCTCACGCCCCTGCTCGATCAACTGGCAGGAAAAATCCCGCCAGATTTCGCTCCTGGTTCCCCGTCAGATTATTGAGCAGCAGTGCCGCTTTCAGGAGATAAGCTGCGCCACCGCCCTTTCCCGCACGCTGCCCACGGTACAGCTGAGCCATCGCCTGTTGATGGAGAGTATGAGCAATACCAGCCTGAGTGACCGGGAGAGCGAAGCGGCGCTCGAAGCGATGATCTGCCTGCTGCGCCCCGCTTTCCAGCAGCGCGAAATCATTCAGCCGCGTAAGGAACGCCAGTTCCAGCATGTGGTGGCGCTGATTGACGACCACATTCAGTCTGAATCGCTGCGCCCGGAATGGATTGCCGCCGAGAGCGGTATGTCCGTGCGCAGCCTTTACCGCATGTTTGCCGAGAAGGGTCTGGTGGTGGCGCAGTACATTAAAAACCGCCGCCTGGATCGCTGCGCGGAGGTGCTGCGCGCTGCCGGTGATGACGAAAAGCTGGCGGGCATTGGCTACAGCTGGGGGTTCACCGACCATAGCCATTTTTCAACGGCGTTTAAGCAGCGCTTTGGCGTTTCGCCGGGTGAATACCGCAAGCGCTACCGCTAGCTATTTTTTGAGCCACTTTCCGTTAATGCCCTTCACATACTCGCCCGGCTGCGCGCGGGCAACCAGTTTCTGCCCTGCCATTTTGGCCACTTCATCGACCGGCAAATTATTGCTGTCAGCCAGCTTCTGGTAGCTTTCCGTGCGCGCCGCGTTAATGCGATTAACCAGCGCCAGCGTTTCGGCGTCCTGTTGAATCGGGGCGAGATAACCGCTGAGGGTTTCTCCCACGCGCCCCTGCGCCCGGGCGTCATTTAGGGTCAGCGTAGCCGCCTGCACGTTCATCCCCAGCGCCAGTAAAATCAGAGCTACTCGTTTCATGGCGTCCTCAGAACAGATCGCTGCGCGATTTCAGCAAAGTTTCAACGTCTTTATCGACCTTAATGTGGATCTCATGTTCGATTTTGACATTCATATTGATGGTAATCGGCTCCTTTGGCGCAGCGACTTCAATGCGCGGCGTACAGCCGGACAGTAGCACGGCAACGGCAACGGTGAGCGCACCAGCCATCTTTTTCATTGTTGTTCCTCACTTTCCTTGCCAGTCGAACTGCGGAGACCGGGTATCGCCGCGTGTTGCTCAAACCAGGTTTGCAGATTGTCTCCAAAACGCAGGCTGCGCCAGAGGGTAAAGACATTCTCGTCATGGGTATAGTTCAGGTTGACGGAGCTGCTTTTGCCATCGACCCGGCTGGTCCCCTTGATGGTCGCCTGCATGGTTAATTCACCCAGGTTATCTAAATTGATTCTCGTCCACGAACGCGAAATTTCCATATAGCGGAGCCAGTTAATCGCGGCGCCCGCGACCATATTGTCTTTGACGATGGCGTCGGCCGTATCTTTGTCGATGCGCAATGTCATTGGGCCCGGGTTGGTCAGCCAGCCATCCTTAATGATCCATTTTTCGTTGTCCAGCCAGAACGGCAGCGCCCCGCTAACCGGCCCCGACATGGCAAACTGTTTTGGATTGACGGCGCTAATCAGCTCGCTCGATGAGATATTGTTTACCCGCAGCAGGGCCGGATCGTGCTGCGGCATCCGCAGCTGCTGCATGGTGATCTTCCCGCCGAGGGTTTCCACCTTCACGTTGGTGAGCAGCAGCGGATTGTCCTCCGTCCAGGGATAATCGCCCTGTAAATCCGCGGTAATGTTGCGCGCGGTCACCAGGTTTACCACTTCGCCAATGCGCAACGTTACCGGTCCGCGCGTGCCCAGAGACCAGGTTCCCTCGCTGAAGCGGAACGGCAGCACAAAGTCGACGCCGTTAATCTGGTTGTCCGGCATCCAGGCGCTGCCGGATTTCAGTACACCGTGCCCACCCGCTTCAAAGCCCTGATCGGCCGCCGCCGAGAAGGCGACCTGCGCATAAAGCTCACCGTCGCGCAGCGTCATTTTCCAGTCCGGCGGGATAAGCGGCTGGAATACGGTGAGGGACTGTTTCGGCCACCAGGCCTGCCCGCGCAGGCGCACGCCATCCCACCTTCCGTTGACCTGTACCGGGCCGATGTTGTCCGCATGGAGGTCGCCCTTAAACTGAAAAATTGTCGGGTCGGTGCCGTCGACGCTGAAGGTCAGGACCGAAGGCGGCAACACGCTGCCGCCGGAGAAGCGCGTTTGCCCGGCCTTCAGCGACAGCGCACCGCTGAAGGCCGGTTTTTCGGCATCGCGCAACCAGCGTACAGGCTGATCCAGCACCAGACGCGGCTTGCTGACCTCCATCGTGCCGTACTGAAGCTTGTCAAAACCGGTGGAGAGCGCCGTCAGCTCAATAAGGTTGTCGCGCCACTCGCCTTTCCCGGCGACATCCCAGCGGGCATGCATCGGCGTAAAACCGCCTTTCCCCCAGTATCGCCACTGCCACAGGCCGTTATCGGGTAAAAAGTCGTTGGCCTGACCGTCCAGGTGGAGTTCAAAATCGCCCATCTCGTTTTCATGGGCGCGTAAAATCGCCTGTAAACGACCGTCCACGCCCTTCTGGGTGAGCTTTACGCCCGCCAGTGGCCAGCGGATTTCATCGATATCGAGTGAGTTAATGATGCGTCCGCGCGAGCGGAGCAGCGCGCCCGGCTCAAAGGCCAGCTGCGGTTCATACAGGCTGCCGGTCAGTGTTGCGGGTAATTTGGCATAAAGAATGAGATCGTTTTGCTTCGCCTCGCCGCTCAGATGCAGCGGCATGTCGCTGTTTTCCATGCTGAGCCTGCCGGGCCCGATATTCAGTACCGCGTTGCCTTTCCCCGCATCGCCTTGCGTCAACACGTTCAGTCGTCCGGTCAGCGTGGCTTTCTCCAGCCCCTGCTGCCAGTTGTCGGCGCGAAGGGACACCCGCCCGCTCAGCGGCATACCCGAGAGATCCCAGTTCCAGCGTCCGTCGCTGATGTTGAGCTGTTCCGCCGTGATCTGCCACGGCAGGTCGAGAAGCGGATCGGGGTTGTCTCTCGCCATCACCACCAGCTGTCCCTGATTGTCTTCCCAGTCGAGATCGGCATCGACCAGAGACGTTAACTGTGGCACGTTAAAGGTCGCCACCGCGTGGCCTTTCACCGGCACGCCGTCCGGCACCAGCGGCAGGGTAAACTCGCCCACCAGCTTAACAGGCTGCGGCTGGTCAGGGAGCTGAACATCGAACTGGCTGACCGATAGCGTCTGACCGCGAAGCGTGCCTTTAATGCTGACCTGCTCGCCTTTATAGGCGATCTCCTGGCTGGACGGGGTCAGGGACGCGTGAAGCTCACCCTGCCACTGCTGCCAGGGCGACAGCGTCAGGCGGTGAACCGTAAGCCAGGTATTGGGCAATACCGCCTGCCATTCCGCCAGCGTTTTCGGGGCGACCGTTGAAGGCGCTGACTGGGGAATTTTGCTCAGGCAGACGGAGTTAAGATCCAGCGCGCCGATATCCAGCTTCCAGCGGCTGGGATGTGACAGCGTCACGTTATCGATGCGGGCAATTTCGCAGTCTTCCACCAGATAGCGAAGGTCGGGGATCACCAGCGCGTGGCGAGTCAGTTTCGGGCTCTCTTCGAAAGCGATGCGCGTCCCGACGGGAAGCCAGATCCCAGCGAGCGTCGGCACCCACTGGGCGAGCGTCATCAGCAGCGTCAGCGGCAACAGTATGAACAGCAGTAATAGCGCAAGAGCGGCTTTGTATTTACCCTTCATGGGCAGTTAATATCCTGATTTAGCGAAAGAATTAAGCCGGCAGTGCCGATCATTGTCGCATGTTTAGCGGTTGAGTTGAAGTTAACGCCAAGATTAAGGATAGATGCTGTAAATAGTATGAGGTAACTTTTTTGCTATGCGTAACCTGAAGAACACAATTTAGATTCAGTGGGTTACGCATAATTTCAGGCGAAGAAGCCGGAATAACTGCGTAATTAATACCTGTTCCTGGGCATTGCCAGCAGGTAAAGCATTGCGAATATCAATGACCCCCAGTACACCGAGTCGTACCGCCAGGGATCAAAATCGATATGTAAAAAACCGCGAACAAAATCATAGCCGTTGGCAAAAACGTTAATCTGGATGGCTGCAATGGCTATCACAAACAGCGTATAGCCAATGAACAGTGGGTATTTTCGTAGCCGGTTAATCTTCTGTTTCCCGATATATAACAAGAAAAAAACTACTATAGATACAATGAAATAGTACAAAGCGGGCAGCATTGACGGAGATAAGGACAACCCCAGTTGTTGCGACATGCATCATTCTCCCTCTTTATCAGAAACTCACCCCAGTTACCGATATCGTCCCATCACATCCGGAAGGATTGCAGTTTTCATACCCTCTTGCCATTCTTTAACGTAATTCAGACTGGCTTTTTTCGCATCCTCAACCCACTGCATTTTTCTCTACACGCCCTGACCAGATTCACGCCAAAGATTCCTCGTAGCAAGAATATCATGGAGTTAGGATGTAGATATGCTCTAAAATAATTGATAGAACTTATTGAATTCAATAATATTTTAGAAATTGTAAGATAATTTTAATCATGCTAACGTGAATGCAAAATCACTGGAGAAAGTCTTATGAAACTCGCGGTATACAGCACAAAGCAGTACGACAAAAAGTATCTGCAACATGTTAACGAGGCTTACGGGTTTGAGCTTGAATTTTTCGACTTTCTGCTGTCCGAAAAAACCGCTAAAACGGCGCACGGCTGTGAAGGCGTCTGCATTTTCGTAAACGATGATGGCAGTCGTCCGGTGCTGGAAGAGTTGAAAAAACAGGGGGTGAAGTACATCGCCCTGCGCTGCGCGGGCTTTAACAACGTGGATCTCGACGCGGCAAAAGAGCTGGGTCTGAAGGTGGTGCGCGTTCCGGCGTACTCCCCGGAAGCGGTGGCGGAACATGCGATTGGCATGATGATGTCGCTCAATCGTCGTATTCACCGTGCTTATCAGCGCACCCGTGACGCCAACTTCTCGCTGGAAGGGCTGACCGGCTTTACCATGTACGGCAAAACCGCGGGCGTGATCGGGACCGGTAAAATTGGCGTGGCTGCCCTGCGCATCCTGAAAGGCTTCGGCATGCGTCTGCTGGCATTCGATCCGTACCCAAGCGCCGCAGCGCTGGATCTGGGCGTGGAGTACGTCGATCTGCCGACGCTGTTCTCGCAGTCCGACGTGATCTCCCTGCACTGCCCGCTGACGCCGGAAAACTACCACCTGCTTAACCAGGCGGCATTTGACCAGATGAAGGATGGCGTGATGATCATCAACACCAGCCGCGGCGGACTGGTTGACTCCCAGGCCGCTATCGAAGCGCTGAAGACCCAGAAAATTGGCGCGCTGGGGATGGACGTCTATGAGAACGAACGCGACCTGTTCTTTGAAGACAAGTCTAATGATGTCATCCAGGACGACGTGTTCCGTCGCCTCTCTGCCTGCCATAACGTGCTGTTTACCGGACATCAGGCGTTTCTGACTGCCGAAGCGCTGATCAGCATTTCGGAAACCACGCTGGGCAACCTTCAGCAGTTAGAAAAGGGTGAGCCGTGCCCTAACGAGCTGGCTTAAGTGCTACGCCGGGTGGGGTTAAGCCTCACCCGGCGCGTTTGTTTCCCAACTCCGGTGCGCAACACGCCACCAGAGCAGAACGGCGGCCAGCGCAATGGCGCTCAGGACACTGAATGCCGTCGCAAACGAGTAATGTCCGGCGATCGTCCCGGTTAACGCCGGGCTCATGGATGCCCCTACTCCCTGCATCAACATCACCACACTCTGCCCGGCATTGACGTGCCCGCTTCCACGCAGCAGCACCACAATAAACGACGGTACGACGACTCCCAGGATCCCTGCGGCCAGGCCGTCGAGAATTTGTACCGGGATCATCATTAACGGCGCGTCCGTGGATGCCGCCAGCGCCGCGCGCACCGGCATAACCAGCAGCGCCAGCATAATCAAGCGCCAGTAACCATAGTGTTCGATCCGGCGCGAGGCCCAGATGGCGACGGGGATCATCACGGCCTGAGAGATGATGACGGTACCGGCCGCATACAAACCGGGGTTGATCGCGGCAGGTGCCGCAGCAACCCTCATGCTTAGCATCGGCAGCAGCGCGGCGTTCGCCAGGTGGAACAGCAGCAGCGTCAGTCCGGTCACAAACAGCGCCCGGTTTTTTATTAGCACGGCAAAACCGGGGACCGGCAGGCTCGCTGAAGAGGACAGCCCGCGCGCCGCGTCGTTATCGATATCGCTGTTGCGAATGGCAAGCAGCGCACACAGCGTTAGCAGCGTGGTGCTGGTCATCAGCAGGAAAATCCCGCCCACGCCCCAGTACCACGCAATGCCGCCCGCAATCAGCGCGGTGACAAAATTTCCGCCGTGATTGAACGCCTCGTTTCTGCCCATCTGCGCGCTGAAGCCGCTCTGCCCGGTCAACCCCAGCGTAATCCCGGCGATTAACGGCCCGACAAATGCCGTGCAGATGCCGGTGACGATTTGCGACACGGCGACAACGCCGCTCTGCTGGCTAAACCAGAGCAGAAGCGTGCTTAGTGTGATCAGAATGCACAGCAGCGCGAGTACAGCACGCTTGTTGCGGGAGGTGTCGGTGATGAACCCCGCCGGCAGCGTGGCCAGTAACCCCGCCAGCCCGCCGGCCGTCATCAGGATGCCGATATCATCCGGGGTCCAGTGGCGTTCGGTCAGAAAAATACCGAGAAAAGGCCCCAGGCCATCGCGGACATCTGCAATGAAAAAACTTGTCAGGCATAGCGCCCGCAGCGAACGAAGAGACATACTTCCTGCCTTGCCTGTTATCGCCTGAGAAAAAGAAAATGTAGTATACCGGGTATTTTTGAAAATCAGATGACGTCTTAAAAAACATGCCTTCCGAACTTAAACAATTCATAACGGACGTTGTTTTTTCGCTTTACTCATAATCGGCCCTGACTATACTGGCAATAAATTTTCACAGGAGTCCTTCGTTGGAAAGTTATTTTTCGTCGATACGAAGGTAAGCTGACGCGATTTTCTCGCTGCTTACCTTAAGGGTGGGCAGCAATCCTCTTGAAGTGATTGCATCCCAATACATTAAGAACGACCAAATTTTTGGGGCATCGCGATGTTCATGTTTCATCATTCACTCTTTCCACCGCCCTCGCGCTTACATGCTTTGCGTTTTAATGGCGTCATAATGTGCTTTGTGAAGCGCTGACGCTTATCGTTTAATCATGTTAACAGGCGACAGGCTGATGTTCCCTTATATCTCTCATCTGCTCGCAGCGATGCTGCTGGGCGCAATTATCGGCGCGGAAAGACAATGGCGCCAGCGTATGGCGGGGCTTCGTACCAATGCACTGGTTGCGACGGGCGCGGCCGTGTTTATTTTAAGTTCCCTCTCGACCTCACCCGATAGCCCGGGGCGCATCGCAGCGCAGATCGTCTCCGGCATAGGTTTTCTTGGCGCAGGCGTTATTATGCGTGAGGGAATGAATATCCGGGGTCTTAATACCGCCGCGACGCTGTGGTGTTCGGCCGGAATTGGCGTGCTATGCGGATTAGGTCAATTCTGGAATGCCGGTATGGCCAGCGTGATTATTCTGTGCGCCAACATCCTGCTTCGCGAAGCTGCGCAGCGGATTAATCAACTGCCCGCGATCCATGAAGGCGAAAAATGCTATGTCCTTAAAATCATTTGTAATGACGAGCATGAAGATGCGGTGCGGCAGAATATTGTCAACATGGCGAAAGAGTTGACGTTAAGCCTGAAAGCCATTTATTGCGATACGGCGCAAGCAGAAGGAAAAACCGAAATACGGGCCGAGGTGATGACCCGTGAGGAATACCGGAAATTACTCGAGCTAATTATGGGTAATATTGGCGGGAATAAAATTATGGCATCCGTAAGCTGTCACGCAATATGAATACGATACCGGGCATTGCGCCCGGTTGAGGCTTTGCTGTTTTGCAGAAAAGAGCAGTGACACGGAGAGAGTCATAGAGAAGCGCTGATTCTGGCAAGACTTTTCATCATTTTCGTCGTGAGGCTAAGCTGCTCGCTGCCCACAAGTTGGGACAATTCCTGCTTAGCGGATTGCCATACCGGAATGACCTGTTCAAGCAGACGCCAGCCTTCCCCCGTCAACATGAGTCGTTTTCCTGAACGTCCACGCCCTCCAGTAGAGCCAATAATGCCTCGGGACTCCAGACTGCGGATATTACGACTCAGTGTTGTCGCATCCACCCCTGCTCTGGCGGCGAGTTCCGCAACGGTTTCATTAGGAGAACCCCCGATGCCAACTATCAGACTGAACTGCTCAGCGGTCAGATCAAACGGTCTGAAGCAGGCGTTGTAATAGCGTGTAATAGCCCGAGCGGTAGCGCGCGCCTGAAACGCCGGGCAGACTTCCGGAATGGCCTTCAACAACGTCACATCAATGTTGCTCATCATTTCATCTCGACATTCAATGCTAAAGTTAATACTGTATATACACTATTAAGCATGTTTGAGGAACGGTTATGCCAGCCTTTGTTCATATCAACTTACGCGTTATTGACCCAGCCAGACAGGCCAGCCTTGCCCCCCGCTTCACGTCAGCATTAGAGGCAGCAGGCGGTAAAATTGTTCATTTTGGTGCTGTCGCACAGGTACTGGAAGGTGATGAAGAGCCGTTACCCTATGCGGGCATTTTTGAATTCCCGACGTTAGATCAGGCCCTTGCCTTCTAGCATTCGGAAAAATATGCCCCGATTAAGGCTGAACGCCAGCTCGCTCAGGAAGCAAGAATGTTCATTGTCACGACGGAATGACAGGCAGGTTCAACTGTACCTAAATCACAGAACTGAAATTTGCCCCCGTTATGACAACCTGCTCTCTGTTTTGCTGGAATTAACGGTTTACCCTGAGTTGTGCAAAAAACACTCAGGAGGGACACATGTACAATTCAATTTTGGTTCCCATTGACATTTCCGAGGATAGCCTGACGCACATGGTTATCCCTTTCGTTCAGGCACATACCACACTTAACACGGCCAAAGTCCACTTTCTTACCGTTATTCCTTCGCTTCCCTATTATTCATCATTAGGTTTGGCCTACCCCGTAGAAATGCCGAAGATGAAAGAATTCCAGCACGCGGCCTTAGCAAGGCTGGATGAAATAGTTAAGCAATTCAAAATTCCTGCAGACAAGATACAGACGCATGCCGTGACGGGGTCTCCGAAGGATCAGATACTTAAGCTCGCAGATACGATCGGCGCCGACCTGATCATTATCGCCTCCCATAAGCCGGACATCTCAACCTATCTGTTGGGCTCAAACGCTGCGGCAGTGGTTCGGCATGCGAAATGCCCTGTGCTGGTGGTAAGATAAAAAAACCGGGCGTAACGCCCGGTTTTTTAAGCCAACACCATGAACCGCTCCCAACCGATAGCTACACAGGAATATGAGCAGGTTCACAATGCCTGACCTGCCTTACCTGTTCACGCAAAGCGCAAATGGCGACTGCAGATTGCCAATCAGCCAGCCATTACCTGCAGGTTCAATCTTCAGCTGGCGAACGGTTCCCTCGGGAACATAAAAGAAGCTGCTTTTAAAACTGTCATCATCAGCTGTATCACGTAGATTTTTAACGTAGCGCGTATCTGTAAGGGCAATCTCACCGGGTCTGTTCACCTCATAGCTAAAGAGAATTGTACGTGAGATGACATGAACGCCTTTGTCTGACTGGATATTCCCCGACAGGACAGCCTGACCCTCGTGGTTTTTATCTAAACGGAAAACAAACTCCAGCGTAGCGATGAAATCAGGTTCATAGTGGTTATAACGTAAAATTGTGGAACAGTTAACACTTAACGCACTCTGTTTATGACGCATGTGAACATAGAACCAGACCGAAAACGCCAGGATGAGGAGTAAAATTACGCCAGGGATCCCTGTTTTCTTATTGATTGCGTTCATAACCACTCCAGTAGTTATTCAGACAGGAGATGTAATTATTATTTTTTTGCGTGCATCGACTGATAAACGCCCTCCCCTTATTGCCGTACAGATAGGACTCTGAAACCTGATAGAGAAAAGATGTGCCTTCCAGACACTGAATATGACTTGAGTTAGCCAGTTCTAAAAAAAGTTCTTTTTTTTGCTCTGACAGGGATGCAGAGTTACTCTGGATTGTATAGACAGGACAGGTGTCGTAGTTAAACAAGAAATGGGGGTTAATCTGTTTTATTTCCATTAAGTCTTTCGACGGAGTTACGAGACCTGGCACAACTAACGTAGCGCTGATTAAAAGCACAATCAGTGCCAGCGTATAATGAAGAGCCCTGTACTTACCCACTAACGCCGTACGGTGGACTAGAGTTATTACCTCCGACTTCTCAATTTCTTTGAGTCGTCCATCAGCAATCGAAGATTCAGTGATATCCCTGACGTCAATATCGCTGTTAAACATAAAGCCGACCCTAGGCACTGTGGTAATACATTCATTGGTAATACCTAACTGGACGAAATGTTTTCTCAGTTCTGAAATGTATTTATTTAATGTGTGATTCGATGAGCGCAAGCCATGAGCATCCCAGACATTATCCAGGAGTTCATTCCGTGTCAGGACTTGACCATGCTTTTCGAGAAGGCATGTTAATAGCCTCTTCACTGTCAGGGTCAGAATGACAGTAGAGCCCTCGTCTCCGGATGGCCATATGGCACCATCTTCAGAGCGATAAAAAACCCTATTATCAATCACAAAAACCATCTCTGACTCCTTATCCATGATGGTAATTGAATGGATCCTCACGTTTATCCAACCTGCGAAAACCCATTAACTTCTTTCTCGCATCTTAGCACAGCCAGACGTGACAACGTCTTCAGCAGACTTATTACTTGTAAATGCAACATCAAACAGAACATAAATTTGTATTTTGATAAATTAGCAATACATGTATCTACACACCATTTTTAGTTGATAGGATTTCTCGCAGAAGTGAATGAGCAGGTTCTTATTCTTCAGGTGTAGCCATCCTACCTACCGCCATTCACAGTTCGGGGAAAGAAGAAAGAAGTGGTACCCCGGGTAGCGAATCCAGTAGATAAGGAGCGACATTATGATAAGCACCAAAATGCTCATTAAGGCAGAACGTTTCTTCATCAAAGCCCGTAGATTGATTAGAGAAAAAATCTTATCAGCGGAACTGACCGGCGCTGAATTTGTTCCCTTCATCCAGCCGGTATGTAAGGGCGATGAAATTGTAGGCGGAGAAGTATTACTTAGAGTTCTTAAAGATGGGATTTACCACTCTCCCGAAAAATACCTCTCTGCAATGGAATCATGCGAGGTGATTAATGATGTCACATGCAGCCTGATGTCTGATGTTAAAACATTTTTTGAAGACTACGAAGGAACGCTACCTGATGATTTTTATCTCTCCTTCAACATCTATGCGAGACAGTTGAACTCTTCAAGAGTTATTGAAGCAGTTACGGACTTTAAGAAAGTGTTCGACGGACGCATTGCTGTCACACTGGAAATTGTCGAACGTGGAACAATGAACCTGGACGACTTTGCACTCGAGGCTATGCAGCAACTTACTGAGTCAGGTGTGCGATTTGCGATTGATGATTTCGGCAGCGGAAGTTCATGTCTCAAATACATTGAACATGCAGGTTTCTCAACACTCAAGATTGATAAATGCCTCACAATTGCAAGCAATGGATCATTAATCTATTCCGCGGTAATTGATTCCATTGTAGCTCTCGCAGAGCGATTGCAAATTCATGTTATTGCTGAAGGTATAGAAGATAAAGAACAACTATCTCTTTTGAAAGATATTCGCAATCAATTATGAAAAAGCACTACTTAAATAACAGTAGTGCATTCCACCTGATCATTACAAATTTAAAATTGCCACCAAGGACAAATTATATATGTCAGCTAACTTCCCAAACCCTCCAGAGCTTCCGTCCTGGACAGGACCGGACGGAATTCTTTATGACTTTAACTATGGCGCGCGCGTTTTGCTTCCGGAAGGAAAATGGCACGTTATTTTAATGGACGACGACAGCGGTAATATTCTTTTCAGCTGTGATTCAGAAGGCGGCTGGGTAACCAGTAATAAAAAATATTACGTCCGCTTCCGCATTCAGGTATTCCACCAGGGATCGATGAGCCCGGTCCTGGATGAAACGCTGGATATGAAGGACAAGCCCGTCGTCATCTTTTTCCCGACGGGGACGCTTGGCGACATGCTTGGCTGGTTCCATTACGCAGAGCGTTTTCGCCAACTGCACCGCTGTCAGCTTGAGTGCGTCATGGGGCAGGAAATCATTGAACTGCTTAGCGCGCAGTACCCAGAGATCACGTTCTCCACAAAGGACGATCTCCAGACGGAAAATCCCTACGCGTCCTGGTATATCGGCCTTTTCTTTAAGGGCGAAACCACTCATCAGCCCATCGATTTCAGGAAGGTCGGTTTCCACCGCAATGCCGGTTACATCCTCGGGGTGGATCCGCGTGAGTGCCCTCCCCGCCTGAAGCTGGATGCGGAGCGGAAAATTGCGGAGCCGTACGTCTGTATCGCCGCGCAGTCCACCAACCAGGCGAAGTACTGGAACAACGGCCATGGCTGGGCTGAGGTCGTCGCCCACCTTAAATCTCTGGGATACCGGGTGCTTTGCATTGACCGCCAGGCGCATTACGGCCAGGGCTTTATCTGGAACCACATTCCGCATGGCGCCGAAGACTTTACGGGCGATATCCCGCTCCAGGAGCGGGTGGACCTGTTAAAGCATGCGAGCTTCTTTATTGGTCTGGGCAGCGGGCTGTCATGGCTTGCCTGGGCATCCGGTATCCCGGTGGTGTTAATCAGCGGATTCAGTCTTCCCAACAGTGAATTTTACACCCCCTGGAGGGTGTTCAGCAGCCATGGCTGTAACGGCTGCTGGGATGACACGTCCGTTGATTTTGACCACGTGGATTTTTTGTGGTGTCCGCATCACAAGAACACTCCCCGACAGTACGAGTGCACAAGTCTGATAACCGGTCGTCAGGTTATCGGCATGGTGGACCGTCTGCATTCAGGATTAGTTGATAAGTAAAGGACGTAAATATGAACAAGATATATACCACGGTCTGGTGCGAGTCGCGCCAGCAGTGGGTGGTAACTTCTGAACTTGCGACCGGGTCCGGTCGTCCGAAGTTGACGCCGAAGAAAAGCGCACTGGCGCTGCTGCTGGGGGCTATATTACTGCCTTCCGGATCGGTCATGGCTGCGAATTATGTAGGTGAGACGGTAACGGGTATACAGGGTATTCATGCAGGCGATACGGCCAACTCTACCACCATTAACAGCGGTGGTAGTCAGTTCATCACCAGTGGCGGTTATACCTCTGCCACTACCATCAACACTGGTGGCTCTCAGCTCGTCTCCAGTGGCGGTTTTTCGACTGCCACCATCATCAACAGCGGCGGCTCTCAGCGCGTCTCTAGCGGCGGTATGGCCAATTTCACCACCATCAACAACAGCGGCAACCAGAACGTCTATGATGGAGGCTGGTCCTATTCGACTATCATCAACAACCGTGGCACGCAGACCATCTTTAATGGCGGTACTGCCACCATTACTACTCTCAGCGGGGGTAATCAGCACGTCTCCAGTGGCGGCTCAGCTACCTCTACGACTATAAATAGTGGTGGTTATCAGTATGTCTCCAGTGGTGGTTCGGCAACCTCTACTACCATCAATAGTGCTGGCGTTCAGAACGTCCTCATTGGCGGCACGGCCTTCGAAACAATAATAAATAGCGGTCGACAAAACGTAGACGGACTTGGCTCGGCAACCTCTACTACCATCAATTCAATGGGAATACAGTTCATCAGCGCAGGCGGATCGGCGACCGCCACGACCATAGATGGTGGTTTTCAGAACGTCTATGGTGAGGCCACTTTAACCACTATCAACGACGGTGAACAGGATGTCTTCGGTAAGGCCATCTCCACCACTATCAACGGAGGTGTACAGTTCGTCTCCGGCACGGCAACCACCACTATTATTAACGGCGGCACGCAGCGTATCTCCGATGGAGGAACAGCCACCTCTACGACCATCAACAGAGGTGGCGAACAGCGACTCACTGCTGGCGGCGCAGCAACCACCACAACCATCAACAACGGTGGTCAACAGTATATTTCCAGTGGTGGCTCTGCCATCTTCACCACCATCAACAGTGCCGGAGAGCAGCACGTATACAGTAGTGGTCTGGCCACTGACACCACCCTTAACAGCGGTGGTTTTCAGCTAATTTCTAGTGGTGGCCTGGCCACCTCCAGCACCATTAACAGTAGTGGTCGACAGTATGTTTCCAGTGGCGGTTCAGCAACCTTCACCACCATCATGACGGAGGGTCAGCAGTATATCTCCACGGGTGGCACTGCCACCGCCACTACTATCAACAGCGGTGGTGTTCAGTTCATTGATGGCGGTTTAGTCACCTCTACGATAATTAACGGTGATGGTTATCAGTATGTCTCCAATGGCGGTACGGCTACCTCTACAATAATCAACAGCGGTGGTGTTCAGTACGTCAGCAGTGGCGGTAGTGCTACAGATGTCACAATGAATGGTGGCTCACAGATTATCTGGGAGGGCGGAACGGTCACCAGTGTCGGCATCAATAGTGGGAGCTTGCAGACCTTAGGAAGTGGCGGTGCAGCCATTTTTACTACCGTCAACAGTAATGGTCTGCAGCGCGTCTTCGGCACTACCACCTCTACAACCATCAACAATGGTGGCAGTCAGTACGTCCATGCTGGCGGCCTGGCCACCTATACTACGATAAAAAGTGGTGGTGAGCAGGAGGTCACAGGTGAGGCTAATCAGACCATAATCAGCAACGGCGGTGCTCAGTATGTCTCCGCTGGTGGCAAAGCCACCTCTACTACCATCAAAAGTGATGGCCAACAGAAGGTCTTCGGCACAATCACTGATACCACTATTGATGGCGGCCAGTCGTGGCTGTGGGCCGGAGCAGTGGCCGACGGCGAAACCAGAGTAAACGTCGGTGGCGAACTGCTGATGAATGCCGGCTCTCTCGCAACGGACGTAAACATCCAGGGAGGTACCCTTTCTGTTAACGACCTTTCCGATGCCATATCCGGCCCGGACACGGCTCAGGTTGGTAAGCTCACCATGGTCGGCGGCAACGTCAACTTCCTGCGCAACAGCGACGGTGAATTCGCGAAGCTGACGATTACGGAGCTGAGCGGCACCGGGAACTTCCTCCTGAACACCTCTCTCGCAGACCGTAAAGGCAACTTCGTCACTATCGAACAGGGCACAGGCCAGTTTGGTATTGCTGTGGCTGACTCCGGTAAGGAGATATCAGACCACACTGACCTGACGCTGAACCTCATCCACGAGAAAGGCGGTGACATTGACTTTGAAATGGTCACGGCATCCGGGCGAAGCACCCGATTCGTGGATGGCGGCACGTATATGTACACCCTGTACAGCCAGCTGGATAAGGACGGCCTCACCGGCGGTAACGTATGGTATCTGGGTGCCATGGGGAGTGGCGGTGAGAACCCGGGCGGTGAAAACCCGGGCGGTGAAAACCCGGGCGGCGAAAATCCGGGCGGTGGTGACAACGGCAACGCAGGAGGTAACGGAAATGGCGGTAAGAAGCCAATGACCACACCTGCAACTGATGCCATTCTGGCCATGTCCAATGCAGGTCTGAACGTCGTCCATTCCGAGCTAGATGGACTGCGCACGTATCGCGCTACTCTGGATAAAACCGGACCGGAAAGCAACGTCTGGGGTCACTACCTTGGAAGCAAAAACAACATTGATACCAGCAATGGCGCTGCTTATCAACTCAATCAGAACGGTATGGAGATCGGCGCTGACACCCGGAATGACTTTGCGCGCGGCAACCTTGTCACCGGTGCGTTCATGTCCTTTAGCGATAACAAAGTGAAGCATGCCCGCGGCGGCACAAGCAAAATTGACAGCTACGGCCTCGGCCTGTATGCAACGTGGTTTGACGCCAGCGGGTTCTACGCTGACGGTGTTGTGAAAGGTAACCGTCTTAACAACAAACTGAGAGCGGTCATGACCAATGGCGGTAGAACCGGTGGTGACTGGAAACAATACGCGCTTAGCACAGCAGTCGAAGGCGGCTATCAGTTCGATCTCAAAGATGACGTTAGCATCACGCCTTATGGACGCCTGGCGTTTGTTCAGATGACCAGTGAGGATGTGAAACTCAGCAACGGCATGAAAAGCAACACGGGCACTCCACGTTCTGTTACGGGTGAAGCCGGTGCGAAGCTTTCCGGTAAGTTCAGTCTGGGTTCGACTGAGTTCAAACCTTATCTGTCAGCTGCGGTGGTGCAAGAGTTTGCTAACTCAAACGAAGTCACGATCAATGAGCGCAATCGCTTTGACAACAACGTCAAAGGCACGTCAGGCAAGTACGGTCTGGGTGCATCGGTCAACGTTGGTAAAGACGTAACCTTGTACGGTGAGGCTAATTATCGTCAGGGCAGCCAAATCGAAACACCGATCCAGGGTGTGGCAGGTGTCCGTATCGGATTCTGATGTTCCACAGGGGCCTTAGGGCCCCTTTTCACATTGTTCTGAGATGTTTTGGTTATGTTTATGCCTCACATAATTTTGACGAAAGATGTTTTCTTGAATAAAGCGCTGTCTGTCATCCTTCAGCAAGCGTCCCCCAGCAGAAAGGTTTGCGTCGTAGATATTGAATCATTCAGAAGCCTGGGCGCCATTTTCAACCTTCTGAAAAGAAAGAAACTCACTGAAAAGCATGAAATGATCTTCATCGGTGGCAAGGATGTCAGTTCAAGAGTTCTCGAACCGCTTGTGACAATTTACAGGAAATCGTGCTTTATGGAGTTTCGAAAGCAGCTTACGGGCGGTCGGACGTATTCATCAGAATATGCGTTGAACCACATCGCGCGCTGCAGAAGTCTGAGCATGCTTTCAGAACAGGAGAAAAAGACACTTTTCGCCCTTCTGGATACTGATGACACGGTTGCTGCTGCAAGAAAAATTTACCTGTCCCCCAAGACTGTCTATACCTACACTAATAATATTGGGCAAAAACTTAACCTGAATTCGATACTTCAGGTCAGGCAATTTATTCATTCTGAATTCGAATAGTCGTTGCGGGAAAAACAATAAAAACCGGGCGCGAAGCCCGGTTCTGTTATTTGCTAACGGCGGTTTTACGCGCTCAGCCCGCGATTCTCCAGCATCGGCTCAATCTTTGGATCGTGCCCGCGCCAGTTGCGATACAGTTCAGCTAAATCAGTACTATTGCCGCGCGACAAAATCGCCTCGCGGAATTTTTGCCCGTTTTCACGGGTCAGGCCGCCCTGTTCAACAAACCACTGATAGCCGTCGTCAGCGAGCATCTGCGTCCACAGGTAGGCGTAATATCCCGCCGCGTAGCCGCCGCCAAAAATATGGGCAAAATAGCTGCTGCGGTAGCGCGGCGGCACGGCAGGCAGATCCAGCCCCTCTTTTTTCAACGCAGCCGCTTCAAAATCCTCCACGCTCGAAACGGCCTCGCCGATGCCGTGCCAGTTCATGTCCAGCAGCGCGGCAGCCAGCAGTTCAGTCATGTCATAACCCTTGTTGAAATGGGTCGCGTTGAGCATGCTTTCCCGCAGCGCGTCCGGCATCGGCTCCCCGGTTTCGTAATGGCGCGCATAATGGGTAAACACCTGTGGATGGCTGGCCCAGTGCTCGTTGATTTGCGACGGGAACTCAACAAAATCACGCGGCGTATTGGTGCCGGAAAGCGTGGCGAAACGCTGGCTGGCAAAGAGACCGTGCAGCGTATGGCCAAACTCGTGGAACAGGGTTACCACGTCATCCCAGGAGAGAAGCGCGACACCGCCATTCGCCGGTTTTTGATAGTTACAGACGTTGTAGATCACCGGACGGGCAGCAAACTCGAAGGATTGCTCGACGAAATTCCCCATCCATGCCCCGCCCTGTTTGGAATCACGGGCAAAGAAGTCACCGTAAAACAGCGCCATGCCCTCACCGGTATGGTCGAAAATTTCCCATACGCGGACGTCCGGATGATACACCGGGATGTCGAAGCGTTCGACGAAGCGAATGCCAAACAGCTGGCTGGCTGCCCAGAATACGCCATCCTGCAGCACGGTATTGAGCGCAAAGTAGGGCCTGATCTGCGACTCATCAAGGGCATATTTTGCCTGGCGCACGCGCTCCGCATAAAAGGCCCAGTCCCAGGCCTCCACGGTGAAACCGCCCTGCTCATCGTTGATAACGTTCTGAATGTCGGCCTGCTCACGTTCCGCGCGGGCGCGAGCGGCAGGCACAATGCCGCGCATAAATTCCAGCGCGGCGGCCGGGGTTTTCGCCATCTGATCGGCGATGCTCCAGCTGGCGTAATCCTCAAAGCCCAGCAGACGAGCCTGTCGTGCACGTAGCGCCGTCAGACGCAGGATCAGCGCGCGGGTATCGTTTTCATCCCCTTTCTGGGTACGCGTCCAGCCTGCGTTGAAGAGGTTTTCGCGCGTCTGACGATTGCGCAGCGCGGAAAGCGCGGGCTGCTGGGTGGTGTTCAAAAGCGGGATCAGCCAGCGATCGTTTAGCCCTCGCTCCGCGGCAGCCTGCGCCGCATCAGCAATCTCACCGGCGCTGAGCCCGTCAAGCTGGTGCGCGTAATCCACCACCAGCCCACCCGTTTTATCGGCCGCCAGCAGACGCTGGTTGAACTGGCTGGTCAGGGAGGCCGCCTCGGTATTCAACGCCTTCAGCTCGGCCTTTTCTGTCTCATTAAGACGCGCGCCGGCCAGAATAAACCGCTGATACGTCTCTTCGACCAGACGGCGGGATTCGGCGTCCAGCGCGGCACGGTCCTGCCAGACGCTCTCCACGCGGGCAAACAGCACGTCATTCAGCCAGATATCGTTTGCCAGCGCGGCAAGCTCGGTGGAGAACTGTTCCTCCAGCTCCTGTAAATACGGATTGGTGTGCGCGGAAGTCATGGCGAAGAACACGCTGCTGACACGCGCGAGCAAAGCGCCGCTTTTCTCCAGCGCCAGCACGGTGTTAGCAAAATCAGGCGCAGCGGCCTGAGCGACAATCGCGTCAATGTCAGCCCGCTTCTGGCGAAGGGCTTCATCGAAGGCCGGACGATAGTGACTGTCGTTGATCTCATCAAAATGGGGGGCCTGGTAAGGCAACAGGCTGATGTTAAAAAAGGGATTCGTGGCCGTCATCTTTCGCTCCTGAGTACGGGTATCCTCCCAGAGTAGGCCAGGCCGCCATCCCCTGCAACGCTGTCATACAAATGTTGCCTTAACGCACCCTCTGCGGCCGTGCTATGTTAGTACAACACAAAAAGCGTTGAGGAACAGTGAGATGATTATTTTAGTTACCGGGGCAACGGCAGGTTTTGGTGAAAGCATCACGCGTCGCTTCGTCGCCAACGGGCACAAGGTTATCGCGACCGGCCGCCGTCAGGAACGTCTGCAGGAGCTGAAGGACGAACTAGGCGACAGCATTCTGACCGCGCAGCTGGACGTGCGTAACCGCGCGGCGATCGAAGAGATGATTGCGAATCTGCCAGCAGAATGGCGCGCTATCGACGTGCTGGTCAACAATGCCGGTCTGGCGCTGGGCATGGAGCCTGCCCACAAAGCCAGCGTGGAAGACTGGGAAAACATGATCGACACCAACAACAAAGGGCTGGTCTATATGACCCGCGCGGTGCTGCCGGGCATGGTCGAGCGCAATCGTGGCCACATTATCAATATCGGCTCCACCGCCGGAAGCTGGCCCTATGCAGGCGGTAACGTCTACGGGGCGACAAAAGCGTTTGTGCGCCAGTTCAGCCTTAACCTGCGGACCGATCTGCACGGCACCGCCATTCGCGTCACCGACATCGAGCCGGGCCTGGTGGGTGGCACCGAGTTTTCCAATGTGCGTTTCAAAGGCGATGACGCGAAAGCAGACAAAACCTATGAAAACGCGAACGCCCTGACGCCGGAAGATGTCACCGAAACGGTCTGGTGGGTGGCGACGCTGCCAAAACACGTCAACATCAATACCGTAGAAATGATGCCGGTCAGCCAGAGTTTTGCCGGACTTAGCGTCCATCGTGGCTAACGCTGCCCTTCCCGGCCTGCGGGCCGGGTCTGTTTCGGGTTATAAAAGAATGGTAGTATGTTCAGGCTAACTCTCTGAGAAATGACAACTCATGGCCGCTGAATCGCAACTCAATCCCACCCAGCCCGTAAACCAGCAAATCTATCGCATTTTGCGACGTGATATTGTCCATTGCCTGATCCCACCGGGAACGCCGCTTTCTGAAAAAGAGGTGTCAGTGCGTTTTGACGTTTCCCGTCAGCCGGTGCGTGAAGCGTTTATTAAGCTTGCGGAAAACGGTCTGATTCAGATCCGCCCGCAGCGCGGCAGCTACGTGAACAAAATCTCCCTCTCTCAGGTGCGCAACGGCTGTTTTGTTCGCCAGGCCATTGAATGCGCGGTGGCGCGCCGTGCCGCAACGCTCATCAATGACAAGCAGTGTTACCTTCTGGAGCAAAACCTGCATCAGCAGCGGATTGCGATTGACCGCAAGCAGCTGAATGATTTCTTCCAGCTTGATGATGAATTCCACCAGAAACTGGCGCTGATTGCGGATTGCCAGCTGGCCTGGGACACCATCGAAAACATCAAGGCCACCATCGACCGCGTGCGTTATATGAGTCTCGATCACGTCTCCCCGCCGGAAATGCTGCTCCGACAGCATCACGATATTTTCAGCGCGCTTGAAAAACGTGACCCGGACGGCGTGGAAAAAGCGATGACGCTGCATCTGCAGGAAATTAGCGAATCCGTGCAGCTGATTCGTCAGGAAAATAGCGAGTGGTTTAGCGAAGAGTAATATTACGCCGCCCCCTTTCGGACGCGGCGATGGGTTTAGCGAACGACTAACACCGGAATTGTGGCGTAGCGGAGGATAGATTCCGCATTTGATCCCAGCAGATGGGTGGTGATGCCCGGATTTTTCGACCCGATGACAATCACGTCATATTCCCCCTCCTTGCTCAGCCTGATAATTTCATCGCGGACGTTGCCAAAGCGCACCAGGCTGTCAATTTTCTCCGGCGAGATATCGAACAGTCTTTTTAACGCGTTCATTTTCTTACCGGATTCCTCGGTCATATACTCTTCGAACTTTTTAATATCGGCATTAAATCCGCGCAGCAGGGATCGGCTGCTGGCCGGCAGAATGTTGACCAGGGTAATCGAGGCGCCTTCCGCCTTCGCAAGGTTTGCCGCGTGGCGAACCGCTTTGTCGCTCAAATCCATTTCAAACACATCAACAGGCATCAAAATCTTCTTATACATAAGCCTGACTCCTTATTCCGATGAAAGGGTTATTTCCTGTACCCAGAATGGCACCGGGAATATAAACCAACCCTCAACGCTTCCCTGCTGAAACTATCAATAAATGAAAATAACGGTCTGCTTTGTCAATTGCTGTCGTGAACCGTCAGCGCCCGGCACAATAAAGAAAAAAGTGTGAGTTTGATCAAAAACAAAAACATGTGATGCAGACAGGCGTATTTATATGCTCCGTGAACGGCAACCCTGAAATAACGCCGTAACGAACAGGTTAGAGAGGAGAAAATACCATGATGACATACGACCGTAACCGCAATGCAATCACCACCGGCAGCCGCGTCATGATTAGCGGCACGGGCAAAACTGGCGTGATTAAAGCGATCCACAGCGACGGGCTGGATGCCGCGCAGGTGCGCCGCAGCAAAACGGTTGAAGTGGAAGGATGCGAAGGTAAGTTCGAACCGATTGAGCTGATTCGCCTGGGTATGCACTAAACGGTGCGCAGACATGCCGCCGCGAGCGGCGGCATGTGCTGAATTACCGTTGAGACACGTACTGTGCCACGGTCGCTTTCGCACCCTTTTGCAGCAGCGTCTGGTACGCCTTCATCACCGCATCAACAAAGACGGCTTCACGCGGTAATTCCTTGCCGAAGATGGCCTCGATACCGAGCAGCGCCTTGACCCGGCTTTCCCCTTCCGCACTGCCTTTAACCGCCGCCTGAATCACTGCCAGCTGCGGATCGCTCACGTCAATCGCATTACCCTGCTCGTCCACGCCGCCGACATAGCGCATCCACCCTGCCACGCCCAGCGCCAGCAGCGGGAAAGGCTTCTGATGCACCAGGTGCCAGCGCACGGAATCCAGCATACGCTGCGGAAGCTTCTGGCTGCCGTCCATCGCAATTTGCCAGGTCCTATGGCGCAGGGCCGGGTTGCTGTAGCGGGCAATCAGGAGATCGGCATAGCGTCCTAAATCGACGCCTTTGACCTTCAGCGTAGGCGCCTGCTCGTTGAGCATCAGCGCGTGCGCGGCGATGCGGTAATGTTCATCTTCCATACACTCGGTGATATGCTGGTAGCCCGCCAGATAGCCCAGGTAGGCCAGAAATGAGTGACTGCCGTTAAGCATGCGCAGCTTCATCTCTTCAAACGGGATCACGTCCGACACCAGTTCGGCCCCGGCTTTTTCCCACGCAGGACGCCCTGCCACAAAGTTATCTTCGATTACCCACTGGCGGAACGGTTCACAGGCCACCGCCGCCGGATCGCGCACGCCGGTCAGCCGTTCAATTTTATCCAGCGTGTCGGGGGTGACCGCAGGCACGATGCGATCCACCATGGTTGACGGGAAGGTGACGTGGGATTCGATCCAGTCCGCCAGCTCACCGTCTACCGCACGGGCGTACGCGCAGGTGACATTGCGCATCACGTGACCGTTCTCCGGCATGTTGTCACAGGACATCACGCTAAACGCCGGCAGACCTGCCGCCTTACGGCGCGCGAGCGCTTCCACGACGACACCCGGCGCAGATTTTGGCTGGTGCGGGTTTTGCAGGTCGGCGACGATAAACGGATGATCGAGCATCAGTTGCCCGGTCGCCGGCGAGTGGCAGTACCCTTTCTCGGTGATGGTCAGCGAGACAATCGCAACCTGCGGGTCACACATCGCCGTCAGCACCGTCTCCAGCCCGTCAACCTGCGCATGAAGGGCCTTTTTGACCACGCCAACTACGCGGGAGGTCCACGCATCGGCAGACATTTCCGTCACGGTATAGAGGTTATCCTGTGCGTTCAGATCGGCAATCTGCTGCTCACCGCCAATCAGGTTAACCTCACAGTAGCCCCAGTCGCTGCCGTGCTCAGCTGCGAGGATATCGGCATACACTGCCTGATGCGCCCGGTGAAATGCGCCAAAGCCTAAATGAACGATGCGTGCTTTAAGGCTGTCGCGATCGTACTGAGGCAGCGTCGCATTGGCCTGTAATAAGGTATTTTCCATGATTAAGACTCGTTAATTAGAAAGCTGTGGATCGCTGCCGCTCTTTCTGAAGCGGCAGCGCCTGCTGACTACACCAACTAGAATGGCAGTTGGGGTAAAAAATTACTGCCATCAACCATACTGATACTGCCGTTTGAGATTTTGATTTATATTAACTTTTGGTCATGTGGTGTGACATAAAAACAAAGTTGTGTGACAAGTCACGCAAGCTATAAACCACTAGCGTCGCGAGGAGACAGCGCCGTAACCGACCGTCTCTTTTGGCGCAGACTCAGCTGCGTCATGCGCCGCGCTCAAATCACGGTCGCGCACTTCCGGCATCAGGATCGCCGAGACCAGTCCAATCACGGAATAGGCCACCAGCATGGCAACAATCGGCCACCAGGAGCCGGTCATATTGCAGAAGATCCCTGCCAGCACCGGACCAAAACCCACCGCCACCAGACCACCCGCCTCTTTGGAGATGGCCATACGCGTAAAGCGGTTTCGCGAGCCAAACATCTCCGCCATGGTGATATTTTCCAGCGCGAACAGCCCCAGAACGGCGAAGTTATGGATAACGATGATAGAGAGCATGATCGTCCCCGGCGCATAGCTCTTATCGACGATGATCGACAGCATTGGGTACGCGAGCAGAATGGCGGAGATATTGAGAATAATGTACGGTAGACGGCGCCCCACTTTATCGGAAAGCCAGCCCAGCAGCGGAATGGAGATAAACCCGAGAATGGAGCTGATCATCAGCGCATCGGTAGGGATGGCCTTATCGAACAACAGCGTCTGGACCAGGTAGCCCGCGAGGAAGGTCTGGATCAGCCCCGAGTTGCCCGCCTGGCCGAAACGCAGACCTGTCGCCAGCCAGAAGGATTTGCTTTTCACCATGGAACCGAGCGACGTGTCCGGCTGCACGGTTTGTGCATCGTTCACTTTCTCAAAGACCGGGCTCTCTTTCAGGTTCATACGCAGCCAGATGGCAAAGATCATCACCACGACGCTGGCGAGGAACGGCACGCGCCAGCCCCAGGCGAGCAGCTGTTCACGGTCAAGGGCAAAGAACATGATGGCCCAGATCGCCGTGGCGCTCAGTGTCCCGCAGTTAGTGCCCATCGCCACCAGCGAGGAGATGATGCCGCGTTTTCCTTTCGGCGCGTACTCTGCCAGCATGGTCCCCGCCCCGGAGATCTCAGCCCCGGCGCCCAGGCCCTGAATGATGCGCAGCGTCACCAGCAGAACCGGGGCAAAAATCCCGATCTGCGCGTAGGTCGGCAGGACGCCAATCAGCGTGGTGCAGATCCCCATCATGGTGATGGTGATGAACAGCACCTTCTTACGGCCAATGCTGTCGCCCATTCTGCCAAAGATAAAGGCCCCGACGATGCGCGCAATATAGCCTGCGCCGTAGGTCCCCATCGCCAGGATCAGCGCCATCGCGGCAGACTGTTCGGGGAAGAAGATCTCATGGAAGACCAGAGCGGCCCCCAGCGAGTAAAGCTGAAAGTCCATGAACTCCAGAGCGGTGCCAAGCCAGCCGGAAACGGCGGCTTTCACCAGATCGGCGGTGGATCGTTGCGGTTGTACTTGTGTCATGATGGCTATCTCTGAAAGGTAAGATGCGAACCACATAGAGCCTGTCTGCGCAGGCTCTTAATCGCGTAAATGATTATTGGCCGAACGTGAGTAAGACTTTGCAGCACTGCCGCTGATCTTTCTCAAACAGTTCGATGGCGTCTGTTACGTGGTGATAGTCAAAAGTATGGGTGATCAGTTTTTCCGGGTCGATCAGCCCCCTCTTCAGCCAGTCGATGACGACCGGGAATTTGTTGGCATTCAGGCGCGAGGAGAAGATCGCCAGCTCTTTGCCGGTAATGCCCTGCTGAACAATCTGGCTCGGCTCGCTGGAAAAGCCCATCAGCACGATGCGCGCCGCTGGCGAGGCCAGGGTTATCGCTTCCTGCAAAATAGATGGATGGCAGGCGGCATCAATGATTAAGGTCGGTTTGATGCCTTTTTCCTCCAGCGCGGCCTGCAGCGACTGCTCGCCATTATTAAAGACCCAATCCGCGCCGCTGCGCCGGGCCATCGCCAGGCGCTCGTCTATGCGGTCAACCACGATAACCTGCTTCACCTGATAGACGCCTTTCAGCGCCTGCACGGTGACCAGCCCCATCGGGCCAGCGCCGTAAATCAGCGCGACGTCCTGTTCCGTCGGTTTCGCCTGCCCGGTTACGTTGGCGGCGATGGTAAAGGGCTCAACCATGACGGCGTGTCGATCGGGAATGTCATCCGGAATGGCCCAGGCATTTTGAGCGGGCACTGCCGCATATTCACTGAAGCCGCCATCACGGTGCACCCCCAGCACGACCAGCGAGGTGCAGACGTTCGGTTTTCCCACGGAGCACGGGTAGCAGTGCCCGCAGCTGATCACCGGGTCAACCGCGACGCGCTGGCCCTGACGCGCGCTATCAACGCCCTCGCCTGTGGCGTCAATCACGCCAAAAAATTCATGGCCGATGACGCGTGGATACTTCGCAAACGGGTTATGCCCGCGGTAGATGTGGCTGTCCGATCCACAGATACCCGCCAGCGTGATTTTCACACGGACTTCGCCTGCGCCTGGTTCCGGGCGTGGCCGCTCTTCAATCACCAGTTGGTTTGGCTGCTGAATCACTACGCTTTTCATCGTTTGCTCCTCGCTTACCAGTTCCACAGCGTGCCGTCTTCCAGGCGGGCCACCGGCAGATAGGCCGGATCGTAGGGGTATTTCGCTGCCAGCTTTTCATCAAACTCAATGCCCAGCCCCGGCTTATCGCCCGGATGCATATAGCCGTTATCAAAGCGCCAGTTGTGCGGGAAGACTTCCAGCATCTGTTCGGAGTAGCCCATGTATTCCTGCACGCCAAAGTTCGGTACCCACAGGTCGAAATGCAGCGCGGCGGCATGACAAACGGGCGACAGATCCGACGGACCGTGTGAACCGGTACGCACCTGATAGAGCGAGGCAAAATCGGCGATGCGACGCATCCCGGTAATGCCGCCCGCGTGGGTAATGGTGGTGCGGATATAGTCGATAAGCTGCTCTTCGATAAGCTGCTTGCAGTCCCAGATGCTGTTAAACACTTCGCCTACCGCAATGGGGGTGACGGTGTGCTGGCGGATCAGGCGGAAGCAGGCCTGGTTTTCCGCAGGCGTTGGATCTTCCATCCAGAACATGCGGTATGCTTCGATGCTCTTGCCGAAGCGCGCCGCTTCAATTGGCGTCAGGCGGTGGTGCATGTCGTGCAGGAGGTGCTCATTGAAGCCGAATTTACTGCGCACCGCGTCGAACAGCTTCGGCGTGAAATCGAGGTATTTTTCGGTAGACCAGAGCTGCTCTTCCGGCCAGTCGCCTTTGGTCGCAGGCTCATAGGCCAGCCCCTTCCCTTTGGCCATGCCGTAGGTGGTTTTCATGCCCGGCACGCCGCACTGCACGCGGATCGCCTTGAAGCCCATCTCTTTATGACGGGCGTAATCTTCCAGTACGTCGTCAATGGTGTGGCCGGTAGTATGGCAGTAGACCATCACCCCTTCCCGGGAGGCGCCTCCCAGCAGCTGGTAGAGCGGCATGTTGGCCGCTTTGGCTTTGATATCCCACAGCGCCATATCCACGGCGGAGATGGCCGACATGGTAACCGGACCGCGACGCCAGTAGGCGCCTTTATAAAAGAACTGCCAGATGTCTTCGATGCGGTGCGCATCGCGGCCAATCAGCTGGGGGCAAAGGTGATCCTTCAGGTAAGAGGCCACGGAGAGCTCGCGTCCGTTTAGCGTAGCGTCACCGAGACCGACAATGCCCTCATCGGTGGTGATTTTAAGGGTGACAAAGTTCCGCCCCGGGCAGGTAACAAACACGTCAGCCGCGACAATCTTCATAATTCCTTTCCTTACATCGTTCGTTGTGATGCTGGAAATTTACCCACCAACCCTACTACCATACAAGTATAATGATCATAAAATCAGCTAACGATCACAAAACCAGGGGGCTCACGCGCGCCCCCATCCCGCCACAATAATCAGCATACCGCACAGGGCAATCAGCGCCCCGGCCCAGTCGTATGCGCTGAGTTTGACGCCATCCACCACGCGTAACCACAGCAGCGCCGTGCAGACATAGACGCCACCGTAGGCCGCGTAAACGCGCCCACTGGCCGCCGGATGCAGCGTTAACAGCCAGACAAACAGAGCCAGCGCGACGCTTGCCGGGATAAGCAACAGTACGGATCCGCCCTTCTTCAGCCAGAGCCAGGGCAGGAAGCAACCGATGATTTCGCATAGCGCGGTGGCAAAAAAAAGCAGCGTCGTTTTAAGCATATTTCACGTCAGGTGAGGATTTATTTAACCATCATACCTGATGATGCCCTTTACTTTTCCATACTTGCTCCGCGGGTATGCCGTCATTTCGCTTTAGTGTAGAATCTGTACGGGGTAACTTGATTATCTGCACCCATTTAAAAGGAAACGCTATGACCACATTAAGCAAACGCCTTTGTCTGACAGCCCTGCTGGCGCTGTCATCGTTCGCCTTTGCCGCCTCTGCGACAGCGGAAACCAGCAAGCTCATTATTGAGTCTGGTGACAGCGCGCAAAGCCGTCAGAACGCCGCCATGGACAAAGAACAATGGAATGACACCCGTAACCTTCGTCAGAAGGTCAACAAACGTGCTGAAAAAGAGTGGGACAAAGAAGATGTCGCTTTTGACGCACGCGATAAGTGTCAGCAAAGTGCAAACGTCAATGCCTACTGGGAGCCAAACACCCTGCGCTGCCTGGATCGCCGCACTGGCCGTACGGTAGCCCCATAATGTCGGTGTCCTGCGACGTTAAACTCCGTCCGCTGGAGCGTGAGGACCTGCGCTTTGTCCACCAGCTCGACAACAATGCCAGCGTGATGCGCTACTGGTTCGAAGAGCCTTACGAGGCGTTTGTCGAGCTGTCCGATCTCTACGATAAGCACATTCACGATCAGAGTGAACGTCGGTTTGTGGTGGAGTGTGAAGGTGAAAAAGCCGGACTGGTGGAGCTGGTTGAGATCAACCACGTTCACCGCCGGGCGGAGTTTCAGATCATCATCTCCCCTGAGCATCAGGGAAAAGGCCTTGCGTCACGGGCGGCTAAGCTGGCAATGGATTACGGATTCAACGTTCTCAATCTCTACAAGCTTTACCTGATTGTGGACAAAGAGAACGAGAAAGCGATCCATATCTACCGTAAGCTGGGCTTCATGGTGGAAGGCGAGCTGATTCACGAGTTCTTTATTAACGGTGAATACCGCAACACCATCCGCATGTGCATTTTCCAGCATCAGCACCTGGCCGGACACAAACCGTCAGGCGCCAGCCTGCTGAAACCTACTGCGCAGTGAGATTGATGACAAACCTTGTCATGAACCATTGCGCTGTCTTTCTTGCCGGGTGGCGCTGTGCTTACCCGGCCTACAGGGTGCTTCATTGTAGGCCCGTGCAAGCGTAGCGCCGCCGGGCGAAACGTACAAAATGCACGTTACTCTCAGTAATATTCAATCGTATTCTTGATGGTGTACTTGCGCTCAACGGCAGGTTTGACGCTGTCGTCCGTGATCGTCAGATCGCAGCTCACCGGGTTATTGTGGCGGTCGTAATCGCAGCTCTGCTTCACGTTGCCCAGCGGCTTATCATTCAACATGCTCACTGCCGAGTAATCCATTCTTTTGCGAAGATCTTTAGACGGCGTCGACTGGACGGACAGATGCTGATCCCCGGAGACGGTGGTTTTGCCCAGCGGGTAGCCATCCGCGTCGTAGCGATACTTCACTTCCATCTCTTTGCCGTGCGCCGCCACCACAAAACCGTTGTCGTCGGTATCCCACGTCACCCCGGCTGACGGCAGTTCGGCCAGCTGGCATTTCCCCTGCAGCTTCACTTTGCGCTGCTGGGTTTCTGCGTCGAGATAGTAATTGGCATCCAGCACCAGCGCCACGCCGGTGTTGGCCTCCAGGTCGTGCAGCTCCAGCGTATCGAAACACCCTTCCGTCGAGACGGTGCCGGTGACCCGTTTGGACACTTCGCCCTTCTCGTTGAACAGCGTCTGGGTAAAGTCTTTGACCGGTCCGCGCAGCGGATCAAAATCAAACTCGTTTGAAAAACTCGCCATCTCGGGCGTAAACGACAGCGGCGCGGAGCTGTTGTCGCACCCCATCAGTGTTGCTGCCAGTAGCGTTATCGCTGCGTATTTCTTCACATTTATTACCGTACAGGGAGATTATTCCCAATCATATTAGCAAATACAGTTGTTTACACGAAGCCTGCTAAAATTAATCTCTACATAGAGAAAAGGAGCTACAGATGAAACGGTTACCCTGGATTACCGCCCTGCTGTTAATGAGTGCCTCAACGGTCGCGCTGGCGGCACCGGATTCCTGCGAGCGCGTGAAAAGCGACATTCAGCAGAAGATTATCAACAACGGCGTGCCTGAAACAGGGTTTACGCTGAGTATTGTGCCGAACGACCAGGCTGACCAGGCGGGCACGCAGGTGGTGGGCCACTGCGCCAACGACACCTTCAAAATTTTATACACCCGCACAGGCAGTGGTGCGGCCGCTGAAGCTCAGTAATTGACCCTCAATCCCCTTTGATTTGATGAGGATTAAGATTTAATACTCCCAAATAAGTAACACTCACCCCATCATTAGCCCGGATATCATTTCGGGAAAAATAATACGCAATTATAATGATGGGGTGAGCCATGTCCGATATTGAACATCACGGCGGAATTAGCCGTCGAACTCTCGTGAAATCTACGGCGATAGGTTCTCTGGCGCTTGCCGCTGGTGGGATCTCGCTGCCTTTTGGTTTAAAAAGCGCCGCCGCGGCGGTGAAGCACGCCGTCCAGCCGCCTGAAGATACCGTGGTGTGGGGCGCCTGCTCGGTCAACTGCGGCAGCCGCTGTGCGCTGCGTCTGCACGTGCGTGACAACGAAGTGTACTGGGTCGAAACGGATAACACCGGTGAGGATATTTACGGTAACCATCAGGTGCGCGCCTGCCTGCGCGGACGTTCTATTCGCCGCCGAATCAATCACCCTGACCGTCTGAACTACCCGATGAAGCGCGTGGGCAAACGCGGCGAAGGTAAGTTCGAACGCATCACCTGGGATGAAGCGCTCGACACGATCGCCGCCAGCCTGAAAGACGTGGTGGCCAACTACGGCAACGAAGCGGTGTATATCAACTACTCCTCCGGGATTGTCGGCGGCAATATCACCCGCTCCTCCCCTTACGCTTCGCTGGTGGCGCGTCTGATGAACTGCTACGGCGGTTTCCTGAGCCACTACGGTACCTACAGCACGGCGCAAATTGCCTGCGCGATGCCCTACACCTACGGCAGTAACGACGGCAACAGCACCTCGGACATCGAAAACACCAAACTGGTGGTCATGTTCGGCAATAACCCGGCAGAAACGCGCATGAGCGGCGGCGGGATTACGTACTATCTGGAACAGGCTCGCGAGCGGTCCAACGCGCGCATGATTGTTATCGACCCGCGCTACACCGACACGGCAGCCGGTCGTGAAGATGAGTGGATCCCGATCCGTCCGGGTACCGATGCCGCGCTGGTAGCGGGTATTGCCTGGGTATTAATCGACGAAAACCTGGTCGACCAGCCGTTCCTCGACAAATACTGCGTCGGCTATGACGAAAAAACGCTGCCGGAAGGCGCGCCCGCTAACGGTCACTACAAAGCGTATATTCTCGGCCAGGGTGATGACCACACGGCGAAAACGCCGGAGTGGGCCTCACGCATCACCGGCATTCCGGCGGATCGCATCGTTAAGCTTGCCCGCGAAATCGGCTCCGCGAAGCCGGCCTACATCTGTCAGGGCTGGGGACCACAGCGCCAGGCAAACGGCGAGCTGACGTCCCGCGCCATCGCGATGCTGCCGATCCTCACCGGAAACGTGGGGATCAACGGCGGGAACAGCGGCGCACGTGAGTCCACCTACACCATCACCATCGAACGTATGCCGCTGCCGGATAACCCGGTCAAAACGCAAATTTCCTGCTTCAGCTGGACGGACGCTATCACCCGCGGTCCGGAGATGACCGCCCTGCGCGACGGGGTGCGCGGCAAGGATAAGCTGGACGTGCCGATTAAGTTCATCTGGAACTACGCGGGCAATACCCTCATCAACCAGCACTCCGATATCAATAAAACCCACGATATCCTGCAGGATGAAAGCAAGTGCGAGATGATTGTGGTCATCGATAACTTCATGACGTCGTCAGCGAAGTATGCCGATATCGTGTTGCCAGACCTGATGACCGTCGAACAGGAAGACATCATTCCTAACGATTATGCGGGTAACATGGGCTACCTGATATTCCTTCAACCCGTGACCGCGCCGAAATTTGAACGCAGGCCCATCTACTGGATCATGAGCGAAGTGGCGAAACGCCTCGGGCCGGATATCCATCAGAAATTTACCGAAGGACGGACGCAGGAACAGTGGCTGCAGTATCTGTATGCCAAAATGCTCGAAAAAGACCCTCATCTGCCGTCCTATGACGAGCTGAAAAAAATGGGTATTTACAAGCGTAAAGATCCGAACGGCCATTTTGTGGCCTATAAAAAATTCCGCGAAAACCCGGAAGCCAACCCGCTGAAAACGCCATCGGGTAAGATTGAAATATACTCCAGCAAGCTGGCGGAGATTGCGGCCACCTGGGAGCTGGAAAAAGATGAGACCATCAGTCCGCTGCCCGTCTACGCATCAACCTTCGACGGCTGGGATGCGCCCGAGCGCGCACAGTTCCCGCTGCAGCTGTTTGGTTTCCACTTTAAGGCCCGTACCCACTCGAGCTACGGTAATGTAGACGTGCTGAAAGCCGCCTGTCGCCAGGAGGTCTGGCTTAATCCTGTCGATGCTGAAAAACGCGGCATTAAGAACGGCGATACGGTGCGCGTCTTTAACGAACGCGGCGAGGTACGAATTGAAGCAAAAGTGACGCCGCGCATCATGCCCGGCGTGAGCGCTATGGGCCAGGGTGCCTGGCACGACGCCAATATGAGTGGCGATCGCATCGATCACGGCTCATGCATCAACACCCTGACCACGCACCGTCCTTCACCGCTGGCAAAAGGCAACCCGCAGCACACCAATCTTGTGCAGATCGAGAAGGTGTAGCAAGCGAATGGCGTGGCCGTGGTTTATTCTATGATTTGTATTATCGGTTAACACAGTCGCGCGGACACTCTCCGCGCGAACAAGGAAGATGTAATGAAAGATGTCTCACATCGTGAATCGTTCGCGTTCAGCGCCCGGGTGCTGGGCGCGCTGTTTTATTTCTCGCCAGACAGTGAGCAGGCCGCGCCGCTGGTGCAGGCCCTCACCGCAGGGGATTGGGTTCAGGACTGGCCCCTACCCCCGGAAACGCTGCAGCCTGTAGCTGACACTTTTGCCGCGTCTGCCGATGAGCCGCTGAGGGACGCCTGGCAACGGCTGTTTGTTGGCCCTTACGCCCTGCCCGCGCCACCGTGGGGCTCCGTCTGGCTTGACCGTGAATCCGTGCTGTTTGGCGACTCGACCCTCGCGCTGCGCCAGTGGATGCGGGAGAACGCTATCGCATTTGAAATGCAGCAGAATGAACCGGAAGATCACTTCGGGACGTTGCTGCTGCTGGCGGCATGGCTGGCCGAGAATGGCCGCGATGCGGAGTACGCTCAACTTCTGGCGTGGCACCTGCTGCCGTGGAGCACCCGCTTCCTGTCCGTGTTTGTCGACAACGCCGGGCATCCGTTTTATACCGCGCTGGGTAAGCTTGCGCAGCTGACGCTCGCAGACTGGCGATCCGGGCTGCTTATTCCGGTTGCGGAAAAAACGCTGTATCGCTAAGGGGTGTGGCTTGCTCGCGGATAG
>NZ_JBLKCH010000001.1:444896-645461 GCF_047531125.1 Enterobacter sp. HK-058-C-ECC | reverse complement strand
TGAAAATTTAACTCGAAACAGGAGGCATATTGAATTTAATAATATAAAATAGCTTTTCCTGGTAAGGTCAACACTTTCGTTTGATACATACAAAACAAAACCATGACTAAAAATTATTCTTTCGAAGATAAACGCAAGAAATTACTTGTTACAGCCGTGATATTCAGCGTTTTAGGTGGATGGCTCTGGTATATGTCATGGGCATCTGGCATCTCCCATAATACTATATTAAAAAAATCCGTTCCTGAATGGATGACATATATTTCACTTGGCGTTTTGATTGGAACAATTTTTGTTATGCGCGCTTTTTACCTGCGCACTTTTAACAAAACATTAGAATATATTGCCAGTGCTTTTTTTAGCGGCTTTTGCCTTGGGTTTGTATTGAGCTTAAATTGCTATGATATTTATGTCTATCTCTTCCCGGACAAAATAATTGGCTATGAATCTGAATATGAGGTTGTCTTTCCGGGGCCTTCGAGAGGTAAGTATGGCCATTGTGAAGCGGGTCTCTGGTTAAAAGATCAGAACACCAACAGATGGATTCAGCTTTGTACAAACAAAGAATATCTGCACAGCCACCGTAAGCAGGGAATGACTGGGGTGTGGGTAACGGCTCGTGTGAATAATATTGGAAGTTACATTGTGAATTATGAGTTTATTTATTTGTAGGCACGACCCTATCTATTTTTGTTCCGGCAAAAATGAATGGTACTCAAGGTCCGCTCCTTGCTTATAGCCGTCAGCCTGATACGTCGCACCACAGATTGCGCATTCACAGCGGAGAAACCGGCTATGGGCAGGGTCATCTCAAAATCGAATCAGGGTAAATTTCATTCATACCCCCACATTTAGTGGTGGATACGTGACGACTGTTCATCTATTCTGCTTTTTCAGCGAGCAAGCCGGAGTCATTTTTAGTGGATAATCCCATATTTCTGAAAACTATCATTATCTTTATTCTCATCCTGTGGGTAATAGACGTAGTCAGGAGAAAGAAAAAAAAGCGTTATGACTCCGCTATAGCAGAGGCTAATGCCAGAGAACGCTATGAATGGCGCTATCTCAGATGGGGTTGGCAGGCAATACGAGTGGCGGCGGCAGTGTATATCTTTGTTCAGCTGATTCAGTTTTTACTGAGATAGATGGCAGAAGAAGGTAAGACAGGCTAGGAACACCTCACTGTCCAGGCCAACTGTAGTTGCGCCTCGGTGGTAGAAAGTGTGAGGGTTCCCTGCCTGCCAGTAGCATGCGTTACAAGCCTTTAACCAGTATTTGGTTATGTATCACAGACTGATTCCCCCTCACTCGCACTCTCTTTGCTTTGAATGAACCGAAGTGCCAGGTAAAGGTCTGGCGCCAGAATCATGTCATCATCATTCATTGTTGGCCGACTGTCTTTAAACCAGCGTGTTAACTCCGTTTTCCTGCCCGCAAGGATTAATTTAATCTGTCGACCTTTCAGGTCACGCTTTAACTCATTAATGGTTGCCAGGACACTGATGTCCGAATAGGTGAAGCAGGCAACGGCATCAATGACCACCCATTTAGGTTGTATGGCGGCCCCATCAACCAGGTTCAATACCCGACGTTTAAAATAAGCCACATTAAAATAGGTCAACGGTGAGTTAAATCGATACATCAGCACGCCCGGGACCATTTTAATATCGGCGGTATTCCCTAACGAATGAATCATTCCCTCTTCGTCAGTCCCCAGCAGGTGCTCAGAGGGACGAAACACTGTACGAAGGAATTGTAACAACCCAAGCAATACCGCAAGGCCAATCCCCTGGATAACGCCGATAATTAAAACACAGCCAAACGTGAAGAAGGCCAGGCGAAAGGCCTGTTTATTTCTGCGTCTCAGGTTCCATAGTCCACGTAAATCAATCAATGACCAAGATGCATACATTAGAACAATACCTAACGCAGATACCGGAATGTATTGTAATGGCTGAGTGAAAAACACCACGACAATACCGATGATCAAGGCGGCGACCACGGAAACCAACTGGCTTTTTCCGCCAACCGAGTCATTCACCGCGGTCCGGGAATCAGCGCCACTGATAGCAAACCCCTGAGATAACCCCGACATAATGTTCGCAATACCCAGCGCACGGAACTCTGCATCCGCATTAATTTCGTAGCCATTTTTCGCGGCAAAACTGCGGGCGGTCAGCATCAGACTGACAAAACTGACCAACGCCAGGTTCAGCGCCGGGATCACCAAATCACGCATCGGCCCCGGCTGGAACGCCCCCCAGTGAACGATGGGTAAACCAGGCTGGAAGCCTTCTCCCCCAATCGTGGCAATGCCATACTGTTGTGCAGAGGTCCCCCATACCAGTGCCGTTGTTATCACAATGGCGATTAAAGGTGCTGGCCACTGGCTGCGGTACGTCTTGATCACCATTAAAATAATTAACGTAAAAAGGGATATTCCTACGGTTAATAAATGGCTATCTGAAAGTCGACCTGGCAAGGCGATTATTTTTTCAATAACCTGCGCCTCATCAAGCTTGATCCCCAATACCTTGCCTAATTGCCCGACAATAATCGTCACGGCTACGCCATTAAGTAATCCGGTAAGAATGGGATGAGAAAGCAGATCCGCGAGCGCGCCCAGGCGAAATTTACTTGCAAGGAGGCACCACCCGCCCATCATCAATGTCATGATGATCGTCAGCTGCCAGTGCAGTTCGGGATTCCCGGCAGAAAGCGGAAATACAACGGCCGCAATCACCGCACAGGTTGTGGCATCAGGGCCCACAATAAGCTGGCGAGAAGAGCCGAACAGTGCGTAAGCTATCATTGGTAAAACGCAGGAATAGAGTCCTACAATTGCCCCCACACCCGCCAGCTCAGCGTATGCAATCGCAACAGGGAGCGCGACAGCCGCAACGGATAACCCCGCTTTAACATCATGTTTTAGCCAGCTTTTATCGTAAGCTAACAAATTTTGTAGCCCTGGCATGTAGTTCAACAATAGCTTTCCGAACACGTTATTCTCCGGACATGAATATTACCCACGAAATGTTGCCACACTTTTAAGTGAGGTTCTGGCTTTCAAATGCTCCGGAGGGAGGCCCCGCCGCTCAGGTCCTGTAAATACTTAACTATTTTATTATTCTGACTGGTGTTAAACATAGTTCAAAAACGAACGGTTAGTCGGAGTAGAACCGGCAGCCTGGTCAGCGACGTTGTAACCCGTTATGGGTAGTTGAAAAGAGGCCAGGAAGTGCGGAAGAATATTTAAACATTACTGAAGCTAAAATGGATTGCGGGGTAAGAGATGGGAATGTCTCAAGCAGTAAAGAAAATCGCTGTGGTGGCTATAGTGGTGAACCTGGCCGCGGGATGCGTGCCGCTACACCCTTCCGGCTGCCATAAGACCACGGCAACGGGTAATTGCGGTTCAGGACGCTGGGACGATCAGGATGAATGGGGCGCGCAGGCACGGGCAATCAGGGCGGCAATAAACGCCGAAATTGAAGAGCCGCAAAACTGGAAAGGGAAACAATGCAGGTTGCATATTGAATTTGCTCAGGATGGCACACCTTTAAGCATCTCAACCAGTAACGGCAATAGCGCCTATTGCGAAGCGATAAAATCAGCCGCCCATAAAGCCAAATTCCCGGCCTTCAGCAATCCGGAAGTTTATAGAGATTTTCAAAAATCAGGCTTCGACATGCGCGGTTAGCTTCAAGATTATGTCTTGAATGGCGCGCTTTGCTAAACTCCGCCATGCTGCTTCAGGCCATGTTCTCTTTATGTCATGAGCGGATTTTTGGGTAGTTTCAGTAGGACGGTATTTCAGCATAATGCGACTGTCTGTAAGCATGGTTGTTTTTAATAAAGCCACACACTACTGAATCTAGCTCCGGCAGGCGCTACCGACCCACAAAAGAAAGGATGCACGAGATCGAGCTATGCGTACTCATCAACAGAATAAGTCCCGTAAGCTGTATCGCAGCGTCAACACCACTACACGACACCAATCTAATAATCCTGGTGCTGAGTATCGCTGGGAACGCAACGGTAAAAAAGTCGGAAATGAGCTACTGGCAAAGCGCGGGACAATGCATGGCAGACAGAAGCGTGGCCGAGATTACACACCCTTGTTTTATTTCCTGATCAAACACATTGGCAAACCATGAGGACGTGAAAGTAACTTGCCGCTGCTGCACACACACCTATATTGGTGAACCTGTCCCCTGGATAGAGTAACTGACAATATTTCCTGGGCTGACATGAGTGCCGCTGACACCAGCTATGAGAGCGATTGCAAACTTCCGCTCCTCGATCCAAACTGACCTACTATTTCTGCAATGTCAGTTTTGTGCCAGGGGCAGACATTGAGAACAAGAGTCTTAGTTGGTCAACGGGGAGCAGGTCAGCGGTTGTTGTCAATGCCAGGCTTCAAAGTTTTAAATATTGCATTCATAATGGTAGGGACTCTACACATGAAAAAACAATTGTTACTGCTTATATTGCTCGTCACTTCCCAATCGTGGGCAAATCAATCCTCCCCTGGGGAGCAAGCTAAACAAATGGCTGAAGCAGCATGTCTATACCAATACAATGTTATCTACTCTCGCTTTACTTTGGGTTTTTCTGAGGAAAAAGCAATTCAAGTATCTTCTCAAATACTAACTAATTATTTGGAAATTCATAAAGAAAATGCAGGGGACTTTTTTCTTTCCTCGATTCGTAGAAGCACAATCGCACAATTACGGGAGTTAGAAGTAAATAAAGCGGCAGTGCAGCAACTAAAAACTCCCCCATCAGATTTTAAAGATAATTTTTTATCCTCTTGTAATGCAATAAAAAAAGAGCAATTGGAAACTATGCATGTTTTTGGTTAAATCCACCATACATGCTGATGAGCTTATTTTTCGGCCATCGCATTTGTTACTTTTAGCCGGCCCTCATAGCATATTTCGCGGCGCTTCAGGCGGTCCGTTGCAAGCCAAAAGCAGACGTTGATAACGTTGAGATATGTTAATTTATGGGGATCAGGTCAACACATAAAAGGAGAAGAAGATGCAAATCAAGTTTGGGGTGTTGTTACTCGTGGTGCTTGTGCCATTGACATCGACTGCAGCAAAAGGGAGTTTTGTTTTTTCGGTCGGTAATGAGAAAACTTCGTTTGACTCTGGATGTGTAAAGTCAATTGATTATGTAGAGAAGGATGAGACAGGAGCGGAGAATTTAGTCTTTAGATTCTCCGATGAATGTGGCAAAAGGTTGTCGGACATGACCCGACAGAATATCGGAAAGCATATGACCGTCACCTACGATGATAATAAAATTACTTCCGCCATGATTGCCTCGCGCCTGAGCACCAGTTTCAGAATATCCACAAAAGACATACCAAGAATAATATTAATGCAAATACTTAATGATTATGATGGTGTTCGTGATTAACCAGAAAAAAGCGGCAAATAATAATTTATTTGGCCATGTAAAAGTCATTCATAAATACAATTTCCGCTCTTCGCTCAGAGCGGATATCGATCTTCGAGTCGATCCGCGCCGTGACACGATCGGATCTTTCTATGGCTATTGCGTGTCAAAAAATTGAGCGCATGCCGCATCAGCATATCATATCTATAAGTCAATTTCTCTATCTGCAACATAAATCACACCTTTCACTTCATTTGGCAATGTTTCATATTTCAATGGTGTTTTTGGTTGCGAAATTAATTTATACCCACCTTGTTCATAGTTGTAGCTGAACAATCCTTTACTTGACATCTCAACAAATGAGCGCAGATAGCAAGAACGTTGATTTTCATTTGAAAAAGCAGGCAGATTGCCTTCTATCACATAGACCTCTGACAAGGGTTCCAATGAGTAAATATAATCAAGAATAAAATTATAGTCCTCGACAGATGACTTGATCCTTTCAGGAATCGGCCCCTGACCTGCTGTTGCAAAATGCGCTAAGTACCCTTCCTGGCTGGATAAAAACCAGTCCAGATCATATTCTAAAAAGTCATCGTCCATTTTCGTCATTTTTTAACACCAAATATCTTTGTTCATTTCTTACACCGTAGAATCACATCGCCACTACCTGACCAGATGCGATGACCTACCCCCGGTAGATTATCACATGCTAGTGTTAGTCCTGCATCTGATACAGAATGGATTAAAGGACCGTTTTTCGCTCACTGCGAACCTTAAGCTCAGTCAGATCGTCCGCATCGAACCAGAGGCGGACGGTGCCAGCCGTGTACTGAATTGAGATGACTCGCATGGAACTGTCTGACAAGGTCCGCGTTGCCTGCACCGAAAGCGAACATTGTCCCGTTCCCGTGACGCAAGATCTCAACTTTCCGTATGTATGCTAAAATTTGTACAGCTGCAGGCCAAAAATTAGTTCTTATAAATTCAGTACATTAGCCAAAGTGAGCGAATATGGATAATATTCCACATAAGCAGACAGCAAGTAAAAGATACCCCGCATGGCTGTGGTGCGGAAGTTTTTATCTGGTTACATGGAATTGCTTTGCAGATGAAATAAATCTGTATTCTATAAACACGGGCTCATACGTTTATCATCTGACAAATAATCACGGACAATACACGGAGAACTTTGAAAACAAGTTTATATCCGTGGAGAGGAAATTTTCGGACACATCGAAATATAGTGTTGTGCTAGGCACAATGAAAAACAGCTTTAATGACAGATGTCTGGCTGCCGGCGTAAGAAGAGACTGGGCTGGGTGGAATAACGGTTGGGTTTTTAAGGGAATCTATGGATATGTAGGCGAATTTTTCTTTGATACATTCGATGATTGTGGCGACCATGGTTCATACCATGATTTTAAAAAAGTAACCGGGATAGGATTTTCTCCCTACATATATCACGGATTCCAGTATAATTTTACGTCTTATTTTGGCATGGATGTGGGTATTATCATCCCCTCCGTGTTTGTCATCACAGCACAATGGAGCTTTAGATAAATCCGTCAACCACATATGCTGTAACTGTCAGCAAGAGGTTCCGCCCCGCCATCTAAACCGGAGCGGCTTATATACGGCTCAAGACCACCAGCCGCCGCAACCCATAATTAAAAACTGTACGTCACCTTCAAACTCCCCGTGGGCGACGTCTTGCGTTGCACAATGGGACTATCACCTGCATCCCCCGTCAGCTGCGTCACGCCCGCAGAGGCAAGGACGCTCCAGCGAGAGGTGAGCTTGTGGGTCCAGTCCAGGTTCATCGACCAGGCATAAACCCCGGCCCCGGCGTCATGTCGGGCAAAGCCCGATGCGGCCGACTGGGCGGCGTTGACCCCGTAATACGTCTGCATATACTTGTCGGATCCCCAACTGCCGGTCAGCGCCAGCGTCACCGCATTTGTTGCTGAGGTATAGATCGGGCTGCTCAAGCCGAAATGCACCGCCTCTCCGTTGTCTCTCTCAGACACCGGAACCTCAGCCTGCAGCTGCAGATTCAGCCAGTCGGCCACCTTGTACTCCAGCCCGGGCACCACGATAGCCGAGCCTTTAATCTCTCCCATCCCTCTCAACTCGTCGCTGCCGGAGCTGATCGAATCGCTGCTCACGTCTTTATCTTTACGGCCAACTCGATAGCTCAGCGCTGCGCTGTAATCCAGGTTGCCAACGTTGTTACCGTAACCGATCCCACGCGTGGTGCCGATAAAGAAGCCATTTGCCATGGAATAATCCACTACCTGAGCCGCTGAGACGCGGGTTTTATCTGAACCCGAGTAGCGCGGCCCCACATCCACGCCGCCCCCCAGGGTTAAGACGTTACCCTGGCGCTGTTCTTCCGCCAGTACAGGCGTAGCCAGTAACGCCAGAACGACGCCCGGCACGAGGGTTTTCAGGCAGCGGTCCGAAAGTAAATGAGGGAACGTATGACGCAGTTCAATATTTCTCATTAAGGAAGTCCTTATGGATTCAAATGATGACGATGCAGGCGGTTAAACGCCGGAACGCCCATTTTGAAGAGTGACCCTAAGGTTCTTATGAGCCGAAAATGAAGAAACACTGAAGCGCGGGCAGGTGCTGTCATCCGGACAGATTTCCTGCTACCGTTTTTTTCTTAAGTTATTCTTCATTCACGGTTGATACCGTTACCAATGTGAAAATTCTACTTATCGAAGACGACCTGGATCTCGGCAATGGCGTACGTATCGCCCTATCAGATCAAGGATTTGACGTCATATGGGTTCGCCGTAAAGAGGATGCGCTGCATCAGCTTGACGTCTGCGTGCCGGAACTTATTTTGCTCGACCTGGGGCTGCCCGACGGCGATGGCATGAGCCTGATGACGCGTTTGCGTCAGCAACTCAAGGGGATCCCCGTCATCATCCTGACGGCGCGAGGGACGCTGCAGGATCGCCTGTGCGGGCTGGATGCCGGCGCGGACGACTATCTCGTCAAACCCTTTATTCTCGCCGAGCTGCTGGCGAGAGTGCGAGCCCTTGCACGGCGCAGCTACGGTTTTGAAAATGAGGCGATAGAAATTCGTGGGCTATCCCTTCATGTCCCGACGCGCCGCGTGACGGTGAGTGCGCGCCATATCGATTTAACGGCCAGTGAATACGCGCTGCTGGAAACGTTGATGCTGCGCGCGGACCGCGTGCTGACCCGGCGGTTTCTGGAAGAAAGAATATTCGGCAACAAAGAGAACCTCAGCAACGCGCTCGACGTGCACATGGGAAATTTACGGCGAAAAATCGGCGACGGCTATGTGCGAACGGTCCGGGGCGTCGGGTACGTTATTGATACCGTCTCAATACAAAAGGTGACCGGTTAATGCAAAACGTCTGGTATCACCTGAGGCGTCCGACTCTGGTACGGCGAATTATCATCGCCCAGATGCTGCTGCTTACCCTGCTGTGGTGTCTTTTTTTAACCTTTATTCTGTGGGAGGACCTGCGCAGCCCCCCTATCCTCACGGGCAGTAAAACGTACGAAACCGTTTTTACCCTGGCTGAGCGTATGGACGGACGCCCGCAGGATCGTACCGCCGTGCTGGAGGCCTTCAGCAAGGCGCTGCGTGAAGGTTACGGCGGAGGGGAAGATCCCGTGCTGTCGATTAACCTCATCGTTCGCAAAAATAATACCGTTATTTTTGCCTCCGACGGTGCGCCCGCCGGGATAACAAACACCCGGTTCGGCGTACTGGAGCATGTTCAGAGTGGTGATCGTACCTGGACCAGCCGCACCCTCAAGTCCCCTCACTCCGACGTGGAGGTTACCCTTTTCACCCCGGCCAGCGGCTGGAACTTCTTTATTTACCTGAACTCACGCGGGTACTACATCCTGCCGCTGCTGGTCTGCTTCCCTTTTCTGCTGTTTCCCGCGTGGCTGTCAATACGCATTGCGATGCGTCCCTGGAATAAGGTGGTCGATGAGATTACGTTACGCACGCCGTACGATCTCTCCCCGTTAAAAGCCGTACCGAAGCACAGAGAGCTTCGCCAGATGGTGGACGCGATCAATGACTTTCTTGCCAGGGTGCGTGAAAGCGCGGAAAGGGAGCGTGTTTTCATCGCGGATGCCGCGCACGAGCTGCGTACCCCCCTCGCGGCGATGCGCATCAACGTGGAGGCGCTGCAGTCCTGGGTCATCAGTGAAAGCCAGCAGGAGTTGCTTGCCGGCGTGATCCGCAGCAACAGCCGCGCCGCGCGTCTCGTCAATCAGCTGCTGCTGATGATGCACAGCGAAGCGCGTATTGATACGGCCATGGAGCCCGTGCCGCTGACGACGCTCATCCAGGCGCGCATGGCCGAGCTGGAGCCCTTAGCGTCTGCGCGCAGGATCGAGCTGGAATTCTTTGCCGAGGATGAAGTGTGGATCTCAGGCGTCAGGGAACGCCTGGTGTCGCTGATTGATAATCTCATTGAGAACGCCGTGAAATACAGCCCCGAGGGCGGGCGGATTCAGGTCGACGTGCGTGCAGGCGATCGCGTCGTTCAGCTGCGCGTCTCCGATGCGGGCCCCGGTATTCCGGTCGAGCTGCAGGAGCGCGTGTTCGACCGCTTTTTCCGCGATCCCAATCAGGTGCAAAGCGGCAGCGGGCTGGGGCTTGCCATCGTCAAAGCGGTGGCGCAGCAACACAACAGCAGCGTAAATCTGAGTACCTCTGCAGAAGGTGGCCTCCTGGTGACGGTTGACTTCCCGAACCGCACGTTTAGCTAAAGCAGAACAGGGGGTTTGATCGCAAATGCCGCAGATTGCTTCAAAATAATTACCGTATTTGTTATATTGTTGTTTATTGCTTATTCACCTCTGCGGTGCCAAAAAGAACAAGATTCACCGCAACCCAGGACAGAGAAATGTTAGATTACCGCTTCCCGACAGCTTTGCAGATGGTTCTCAGCGTAGCGATGGCGGAGCAATTGGGTGAACGTTCGACGAGCGCGATTCTGGCCTATGGCCTGGAAGCGAACCCGAGCTTCATCCGCAAATTGATGGTTCCGCTGACGCGAGACGGCATTATCGTCTCAACGCTTGGCCGTAACGGCTCCATTCATCTTGGTCGCCCGCCGGAAGAGATCACCCTGCGCGACATCTACCTGTCGGTCATCGAAGATAAAAAGCTGTGGGCGTCGCGCCCTGACGTACCGGCTCGCTGCGTGGTCAGCGCTAACGCGTGCTGGTACTTTAAATCAATTTCCGAAGAGGCCGAGCAGGCGTCGTTAGCGGTACTGGCCCGCCATACCGTAGCAAGTGCCCTGGAAGCGGTGAAAAACGCCGACAGCAGCGGCTGGGATCCGCTCCCCGACCTCATCGCCCAGTATCAAAAAACGTCTTAACGTTTTACCTGATGCGAAAAAAAACCGCCTTCACTGTGAAGGCGGTTTTTTATTATCAGCAACGTCCCTACGCGGGCAGCACGTCCCTTTCCTCTTTCTTCCCACGCGTGACGAACTTACGCAGCGTCACGTAGAACACCGGCGTCAGGAACAGACCAAACAGCGTCACCCCCAGCATACCGGAGAACACCGTAATCCCGGTGACGCCACGTACTTCTGCGCCCGCGCCGTGGCCGAGGATCAGCGGAATGGTCCCGGCAATAAAGGCGATGGAGGTCATTACAATCGGGCGTAAACGCAGGCGGCACGCCTCCAGCGCGGCCTCCATGATACCTTTACCCTGAATTTCCAGCTCGCGGGCAAACTCCACGATAAGAATGGCGTTTTTACAGGCCAGCCCCATCAGCACCACCAGCCCCACCTGCACGAAGACGTTGTTATCGCCCCCGGTCAGCCAAACGCCAAACAGCGCCGAGAGCATGGTCATCGGCACGATGAGGATCACCGCCAGCGGCAGCGTCCAGCTTTCATACAGCGCCGCCAGGACCAGGAATGCCAGCAGCACCGCGACCGGGAAGACGATCAGCGCCGTGTTGCCCTGTGTGGCCTGCTGGAAGCTCAGATCCGTCCATTCGATGTTCATCCCGTTCGGCAGGATCTGCTTAGACATCGCGTCCAGCTGCGTCATCGCCTGCGCTGATGAGAGCACGCGCGGGTCGGCATCGCCAATCAGGTCCGCCGCCGGGTAGCCGTTGTAGCGGATCACCGGATCCGGCCCGTAGGTGGTCGTGATGTTCACCATACTGCCAATCGGCACCATCTCGCCCTGGCTGTTACGGGTGCGCAGATTCGCAATATCTTCCACGCTGTCGCGGAACTGCCCGTCGGCCTGTGCCATCACGCGCCAGGTACGTCCGAACTGGTTGAAGTCATTGACGTACGACGAGCCCAGATAGGTTTGCAGCGTCCCAAAAAGATCGGTCAGCGACACGCCCTGCGCTTTCGCCTTATCGCGGTCAACCTGCACGTCCAGCTGCGGCACGTTAGCCTGGTAGGTTGAGATCGGGAAATGCATCCCCGGCGTCTGCATAATTGCACCGGACATGGTGTTCACCGCATTTTGCAGCGCGCCATAGCCCAGACCACCGCGGTCCTGGATGTACAGGGAATAGCCCGACCCCTGACCCAGCCCTAAAATCGGCGGCGGCAGGATGGAGAAGCCAAAGCCCTGCTGGATTTGCGCGATTTTCGCGTTAATCTCCGCATTAATTTCCGCCGCGGAATGTTTACGCTGGTCGAACGGCTTCAGGCCGAAGAAGACCGTCCCGGTATTCGGCGTGTTGGTGAACTGCAGCGCATTCAGTCCCGGAAACGCGACCGCATAGTCCACGCCTTCGGTATTCATCCCGATTTCGCTCATTTTGCGGATCACCGCATCGGTGCGGGCCAGCGAAGAGCCTTCCGGCATTTTCACGCCGCCGATCAGGTAAAGCTTGTCCTGCGTCGGAATAAACCCGCCGGGCACCGCTTTAAACATGACGCCTGCGGCACAAAGCAGCAGCAGATAAACCACGAATACCGCGCCGCGTCGTCCCAGCGTTTTGCCCACCAGTCCCTGATAGCCGTTTGAGCTGCGGAGGAAGAAGCGGTTAAACGGACGGAAAATCCAGCCGAACAGACGATCGATAAGCCGGGTCGGGAAATCTTTCGGCGCGCCGTGCGGCTTTAACAGCAGTGCCGCCAGCGCCGGAGAGAGCGTCAGCGAGTTAATCGCTGAAATCACCGTAGATATCGCGATCGTCACCGCAAACTGCTTGTAGAACTGGCCGGTAACGCCCGACAGAAACGCCATCGGCACAAACACCGCGCACAGTACCAGCGCAATCGCGATAATCGGCCCGGACACTTCACGCATCGCCTGGTGCGCAGCCGCAAGCGGTGCAAGCCCCTCTTCGATATTTCGCTCGACGTTTTCCACCACCACGATGGCGTCGTCCACCACGATACCGATGGCCAGCACCAGCCCGAACAGGCTGAGGGTATTCAGCGAGAAGCCCAGCAGGTAGAGAATGCTGAAAGTACCCACCACCGACACCGGCACCGCGATCAGCGGAATGATCGACGCGCGCCAGGTTTGCAGGAACAGAATGACCACCAGCACGACCAGCACCACGGCTTCCAGCAGCGTTTGCACCACCGCACGGATCGAATCACGCACGAAGACCGTCGGATCGTAAGGTGCCGCCCACTTCATGTCTGCCGGGAAGCGCGTGGACAGTTCGTCCATTTTCGCGCGCACCGCGTTAGACAGATCGATGGCGTTCGCCCCCGGAGACTGGAAGATACCAATCCCGACCGCGTCTTTATTGTTCAGCTGGGAACGCAGCGCATAGCTCCCGGAGCCCATTTCAATCCGCGCCACGTCACGCAGGCGGACGACCGTACCATCCTGCGTTGTTTTCAGGACAATATTGCCAAACTCTTCTTCGGTATGCAGACGGCCCTGGGCGTTAATGGAGATCAGGAAATCGCTCTCTTTCGGCAGCGGCTCGGCGCCAAGCTGACCGGCGGAGACCTGTACGTTTTGCTCCTGCATCGCCGTGACCACGTCCGAGGCGGTCAGACCGCGCGCCGCCACTTTATTTGGATCCAGCCAGACGCGCATCGCGTACTCGCCGGAGCCGAAAATCTGGATCTGGCCGACGCCGGGCAGGCGCGCCAGCTCATCCTTCACCTTCAGCGTGGCGTAGTTGCGCATATACAGCGAGTCGTACTTGCCGTTGGGTGAAAACAGATGCACCACCAGCGTCAGCGTGGGCGACTGCTTCTGGGTGGTAATGCCCAGACGCCGCACGTCCTCCGGCAGACGCGCCTCGGCCTGCGCGACGCGGTTCTGCACCTGAACCTGCGCCTGATCGGGGTCAGTCCCCGGACGGAAGGTGACAGTGGTCACCAGCACGCCGTCCGAGCCCGCGACGGATTTCATGTACATCATGTTCTCAACGCCGTTGATCGCCTCTTCCAGCGGTGTCGCCACGGTCTCGGCAATCACTTTCGGGTTGGCGCCCGGGTACTCCGCGCGCACCTGCACGCTTGGCGGCACGACGTCAGGATATTCGCTCACCGGCAATAGCGGGATGGCGATTAACCCTGTGATAAAAATCAGAATCGACAGGACGGCAGCAAAGATCGGCCTGTCGATGAAAAAGCGGGAAAAGTCCATGGGTTGGATTCTCAGGTCAAGGGATCAGTTGAGGGCGCTGGTGGCGGTCATGGCAACGGTTTTGGCGTTAACCGGCATACCCGGCATAAACACTTTCTGTAAACCCTCGACGATGACTTTGTCGCCAGGGTTCAGCCCCTGCCGCACAATGCGTAAACCGTCTGCCAGACGTCCCGGCGTAATGTCGCGACGCTGCGCTTTCCCCTCTTTATCCACGATATAGACGTATTTACGATCCTGATCGGTCAGCACCGCCTTGTCGTCGATAAGCGTAGCTTTGAACTCCGCGCTGCCCGGCAGGCGTACGCGGGCAAACAGTCCCGGCGTGAACTGACGCTGGGAGTTATCCAGCAGCGCGCGCATGCGGATGGTCCCGGTGCTCGGCGTAAGCTGGTTATCCAGGAAATCCACTTTGCCCTGGTGGGGATAGCCCTCCTCGCCCGTCAGGCCAATCTCAACCGGCAGCGCCGTGTGATTGCTGGACGCCCCCTGCCCGCTGCGGGCCAGGTTTTGATAGTGAAGATAGGTTGACTCGTCCACGTCAAAGTAGACGTACACCGTCTTCTGCGAGACCAGCGTGGTGAGGACGCTGGCAGTGTCGCCCGCAGTCACCAGGTTCCCGCTGGTGATCAGCGCCCGGCTGGCGCGACCATCGATAGGCGCGGTCACTTTGGTGAAGTCCAGGTTGAGCTGGGCTGCGTCAACCGCCGCCTGCGCGGCGCGAATGTCGGCCTGCGCCTGAACGGCAGCCGAACGTCGCTGCTCCCACTCTTCCCGTGAGACCAGATGGGTATTGATCAGCTTATCGGTACGGTTAGCCTCACTTTGCGCGAGGCTGGCCTGCGTTTTGGCTCTCGCCAGGTTCGCCTGCGCCTGTTCCAGCGCGGCGCGATAGGTACGATCATCAATGGTGAACAGCACCTCGCCCTTCTTCACTTCCTGGCCGTCGGTGTAATTCACCTTGTCAATGTAGCCGGACACGCGCGGGCGCAGCTGAACGCTCTCCACCGCTTCAATCCGGCCGTTAAAGCTATCCCACTGGCTAATCGATTTCACCACCACGTCAGCGGCACTCACGGCAGGCGCAGGTGGCGCGGCATTTTGCGCGACGCTGTTATCGCATCCGACGAGCAGCACGGAGAGCAACATTGCCCCCAGCGCGCTCAGATGAGAATTACCCCAGGTTTTTTGCAGGCTCATTATTTTTATTCCGATAATTGTCGCCACCGGGCAAGACGCAGCAGGAGGCACCGCGCCACTTCCTTTGTCCGGGGGCTGTCTTAAGGCCATTTGTGTCGTTCATCGCCACAAAACTGTAACAGTTGCGAATACACTATTCGCGGCGATTGTAGGAAGGCGCTTAACTAAGTGCAAGAATAATTGTTGCACTTTATGTGCTATTTGAGTGGATGTGAAAAGACCCGTTTCGGTCAGGGATTTAAATGCAACAATAAAACTTGCAATTACTGCAAAAACGCGCCACCTTTAAATGCAACAGACAAAGATACTTTTTCATCCGCTGCGTGGGGGTAACCAGATGAACACTGGCGCATTTATGCATGATTTACTCGACTGGATCGACAACAACCTGGACAGCCGACTGGACATTGAGACCGTCGCCAGGCGTTCCGGCTACTCGAAATGGCACCTCCAGCGCCTGTTCAAAGAGCATACGGGCTATCCCCTCGCCGGGTATATTCGCGCGCAAAAGCTGCAAAAATCGGTTGAGCGGTTATCCCGCAGCGATGAACCGATTCTGAACGTGGCGATCGCGCTGGGCTTTGACTCCCAGCAATCCTTCAACCGCAGCTTCAAGCGTCAGTATGGTCAGGCGCCTGGGGCATGGCGACGCAGTATGGGTGGCCCGGAAACACAGCAGCTTCGCCAGTAATGCATATTTTGCTGCAACATCGATCTGTTGCTGTTATACTGTATATAAATACAGTATAACGAGGTGCACGATGGCTGTTGAAACAAAATTTGTTGTCGTAAGAAAAGGTGAAGAGAAAATGACATTTGCCAGTAAGAAAGAGGCTGACGCTCACGACAAGCTGCTTGATATGGCCGACGCGTTCACCGACTGGCTGTTGCAAAGCGGAATGCAGATGGATGAAACGCAGGCTGAAAATCTTGGCCTGTATCTCGCCGAGCAGAAAGAGACCGTGCAGCATATTCTGCGTACCAGCAAGCTTCCCGATCTCACTGCTCCAGCTGCAGCGGATAAAACAGAATCCGACGCGGCTGACACGAAAAAGATCAGGGCTGTGAAAGCGGCCTGATTGTCAGAAAACGTTATTAACGATCCTGTAGCCGTAAGCAGACTTCTGCTTGCGGCTTTTTTTATCCTGAACATGAAAAGCGTAAAGGAGATGGCGTGCGGCAAGGAATGAAGGAAAAGATCATCAGGATCTGTGATGCAAAAATTGCCTCTAAGGGAAGCGATGCTGGGCTTTCGTTTTATGCTTTTTTTGCTAATAAAAATGACGCTTCTGAATTGCTTATGGAAGTGGCGCACTGGTGGATTATGGAAATGAAACAGGGTAATTTTTGTTACTGGTGCGGTCCACTTTGTGCCAGAAGCGGACATTTTGAAAGCCATAAATTTCTTAACTTGATGCCCATCGGAATTGTTTACTTTACAATACAAACCACAAACAGCCTAAATAGAGCCAGGTGATCACGTGCACACCAACATGATTGAATATCTAAATATTTTCATCCAGGTTGTTGAGCAGGGTAGTTTCTCCAAAGCCGCTGACGTGCTTCAAATCCATCGTCCGACCGTAAGCAAAGCGATACAGCAAATTGAGCATGATCTGGGTGTAAAACTGATTCATCGCACAACCCGCAAGCTTAACATTACTGATGAAGGAGATGAGTTTTATCATCATGCCAGGCATGTGCTGGCCGAAGTGAATGACATGATGGCTAGTTTTTCACCGACCCTTCCCCCCCGGGGGCGTCTCAGGCTTGATGTCCCGCTGGCGCTGGCACACGCCATACTGATCCCTAATCTCAAACATTTCCAGTCACTATATCCTGATATTGACGTCGTACTGGTTTCATCGGACAAAAAAACCGATTTGATCGCTGAAGGTGTGGACTGTCTTGTCCGCCTGGGCGAGCTTCAGAATTCAAGTTTTATCTCCAGACGTCTTGGTGTCATCAGGATGGTTACCTGTGCAGCCCCGTCATACCTGCAACAACATGGACGACCGGAAACACTTACGGATCTGGGCCAGCATCGCGCGATAAACTTTTTCAGCGAACACAGTCGTGACGTGATGGAATGGAAGTTTATCAAGGACGGAAACGTTGTGTCGTTGCGCCCTGCGGGCAATATGCTGGTTGATAATTCCGATATTCTGCTTTCCTGTGGACTGGCCGGTTTAGGTATTATCCAGGCCACATTTGACGCCCTCGCTCCCCATATTGCTTCCGGCGCTCTTGAAGAAGTTCTTCCGCAGTACCCTTCAGTATCCAAGCCCGTGTCGGTGATGTATCCGGACAGGCGCTATCTTTCTCCAAAAGTTCGGGTCTTTATCGACTGGTTCAGTGAAGTTCTGACCATGCAGATCCGCTGAAAGCAGAGATTATTAACAGATAATTAATACTGAAGTTCCCTGTCAGCTATTTTTGGTACGTGTGTAGCAGCGTAGATTGTCAGTAAATGAATCGGGCATGTCTTCAACAATATTCTGAAGATGTGCTGCTAACTGACGAGAGCTGAATATGTCTAAAGTTGTTACCTTTAACCGTACCGGTGGTCCGGAAGTACTGGAAATAGTCGATGTGGAGGTGCCCGCACCAGCAGCGGGTGAAGTTCAGATTCGCGTACATGCTATTGGGCTTAACCGTGCAGAAATAATGTACCGCAACGGTCAGTATGTCATTGAGCCGGAATTTCCGGCACGCCTGGGATACGAGGCCTCGGGTGTAGTGCAGGCCGTTGGTGAGCATGTTGAAGGGTTTGTTAACGGAGATCGAGTCAGCGTTATCCCTTCGTTTATGTTTAATGAATACGGCATGTACGGCGAACTGGTGAATGCTCCGGTAAATGCTGTGGTGAAGCATCCTGAAAATCTATCCTTCGAGGAGGCAGCGGCAAGCTGGATGATGTATGTCACTGCATATGGCGCGCTGGTTGAATATGGCAACCTTCAGGCTGGTCAGAATGTTGTTATCCGTGCTGCATCAAGCAGTGTAGGCCTGGCTGCCATACAGATAGCTAACATGCTGGGTGCTAAACCTATTGCGCTTACCCGGACTTCCGAAAAAAGCGAAATGCTTCTTAAAGCTGGTGCCGCCACAGTTATAGCTACTGCTGAGCAGGATATGGTTGCGGAAATAAATCATGCGACAGATGGCATGGGTGCGCATATTGTTTTTGATCCTGTCGGTGGTCCGGACGTGGCAAAACTGACCCAGGTGATGGCACCGCAAGGTATGTTCTTCCAGTACGGGGCGCTCGACAGCCGCGACATGCTTGTGCCTGTCTTTGATATTCTCGGTAAGCATCTCACACTCCGTGGATACGAGCTGTTTGAAATCACGACGGCCCCAGAAAAAATGGCACGCGCAAAATCCTTCGTCACCGAAGGATTACGTTCCGGCAAACTGAAACCTGTCATTGATAAAACATTCCCGCTTCAAGATATTGCAAATGCACAGCGCTATATGGAAGCAAATGGACAGGTTGGCAAAATCGTTGTAGTAGTTGGGTAAACCCCAAACCCACTATGAGAGAGTTGCATTCACCAATCGGTTTATTTTCTGTAATACCTTCATCGCAGCGGAGTAACACATGATTTCACAACACAACTGGCAGGCACCGGCCATTAATCGAAAAAAAGTGGGCGATATGACTGTGACTATGCTTAGTGATGGTTTTCTGGACGTATCTTTTGAGTTGTTGTCTGGTATTGATGGCTCCCGGGCGGAGGAGTTACTCCAGAAGCGTGGTGCACCTGCATTGCCTCGTATTAATATCAACGTATATGTTATTCAGACCCCTGAGCGCACTATCCTGGTAGACAGCGGTGCTGGCGGTATCAATGGGTGGGGCGGTCGGCTTCAGGTTGCTCTGGCTGCCGCAGGTATTGACCCGCTCGCTATCGATACCATTTTACTGACACATGCGCACCCGGATCATATTGGTGGCCTTGCCGGTCCTCTCCAGACTCCAGTGTTCCGTAATGTCCAACAGCTTTTTGTTCATGAAAAAGAACTCGCTTTCTGGCGCGATGAAACTATTTCAGCCAGCGCACCTGATGCGTTCAGGCCGTTCTTTGAGGTAGCTAAAAACGCTTTTAACGCGTACGACGACAAACTAGTACCTTTCCGTGAGGAAGCCATCCTGCCGGGGATCCAGACCGTTGAACTGTTTGGTCACACACCGGGCCACAGCGGATATCTGCTGGGCGATGATAAAGATTCCCTGCTCATCTGGGGCGATATCGTTCATTTCCCGCATGTCCAGGTCGCTCAGCCTGATGTCACTATCGCCTTCGACAGCGATCCTGTGGCCGCTGCTGCCGTCCGGGGCAGACTGCTTGACCGTGCCGCGAGTGATAATCTGGCCGTTAGCGGGATGCATTTTAACCTGCCAACCACTGGTAAGATTGTACGAGATGGCAGCAGCTTTACATTGAACTATGATCTCTGGTCACCAGTAGTGTGAACCTGTACCTTCCCGGCAGATCCACCGGGAAGGTATTTCTTATTTTCACGCGCTTATCTATGGTCTTGTGAATATTAAATATTCGCATACAAATGGCTTATTAGCCCCACGCCCTTGTTCTTTGCTCTTCCCTTGAGTGCAGGCTTTTTCCTGATTGATATTTTGATGCTTAACTGTTTTTAAAATTCAAGGTCAGCTTTTCGCTCTTAGCAAACCTAACATTACCTCCCACACCTCTTCCCCCTCAACGCCACCAGCCATAAAACCTGGTAGCTATACAAACACACCAGACTGTTACGTTAATACACGTTCCCCCCACCAACGAGGAATCGCGCATGACCCCACATCCGCTACACCAGATCATCGAATCCTGCGATCGCGCCATCACCACCAAAAACTATGACGCGCTGATGGAATACTACGCCGAAGACGCGACTCTGGTGGTTAAGCCCGGCATGACGGTTACAGGCAAAGAAAACATCCGCAACGCGTTTATTGCCATCTCGGATTATTTCCAGGACCAATTGATTGTGGAACAAGGAGAGATGCAGGTGATCGAAGGTGGCGGCAATGCCCTCGTTATCATGGAAACCGTTCTGCGTTTTCCTGATGGTCAGGGTGGAATTACGGAAATGTCGCGCCGCGCGACCTATGTTTTTCGGCAGGAAAGCGACGGTCGCTGGCTTTGTACTATCGACAACTCCTACGGTACATCGCTTCTGGATACCGGGAATCGATCGCGTTAATCACGGCTTCAAAGGGGCGCTGCCGCCCCTCCCCGCCAGCCCCTTAATGCGCAGTAATGCGCGGCTCCTTCACAAACTCAGCCAGCAGCCACACCATATCGTGCAGCAGGCCCGTCAGCTCTTTCGCTACGTGAGCGGGTAGCGTTCCACCCATAACGGCTTGCGTCAGCGCCAGAACATAATTCACCTGCGTTAAGGTGTCCTGCCAGCAGTCGGGCACGCAGGAGTTGGTTTTCTCACCCATGATCAACTGTTCAATCAGGTATGGCGGAAGATCGACATCACAGAGTTCACGCAGCCTGCGCATGGCCTGAAGGAGACGCTCGCACAGCGCAGTACGCCTCGCGACATCATCGGTTTCGACCAGCACGCTCACCAGCGCGGCGCAGTTGTCGGCGACGACAAAAAGATCGGCATCGGCCGGAAGCGGTCGGGAGATACGTTGCAGAATGACGTTTTCGTCAGATGGAAGGTAAGTCAGGGTTGGGATAGTCGCCATCGTAAGGCATCCTCAGTGTATAAATTGGGTGAACCACCCGATGAGTTCCTACGCTCGAGGGGGTAGCGCTGACAGAGGTAGGAATACCGCCCACAGAGAAAACGGCCAGCCTTGCGGCTGCTCCGTCAGCGCCACCGCAATTTTAACGAGATCGGCGCTGTCGCGACATATAAATATCGCTCTGTAGATGCGGGTTCCTACGCCCGATTGCGGATGTGCCGCAACGCAGGCACTTTACGACCGCGACCCGTTGGGGAAAAGACATAACGCTGAATTTCATAAGGTTACTTTGCGGTTTGCGAGGCGCCTTCCAGAATGACAACGCTGCCCTAAATTTTAAGGGTATCAATCACCGCTCTCGCTGGGCTTTGACTCCCGGCAGTCCTTCAACCGCAGCTTTAAGCGTCAGTATGGTCAGGCGCCTGGGGCATGGCGGCTAAGTATTGGTTGTCGTGAAACGTTAACCGAACGTTTTTAGGGTCAACGAACTTACCGTCGGCGGTAACATAGGCGCTATTAACCACTTCTCCACTTTCTTTGTCTGTTAACGCAATATGCGGTGCGTCGTGCAGTATGTTTTTATGACCCCACTCCATCAAAGAGAAAAGAATCGGCGCAAGGCTGCGGCTTTTGGCGGTGAGAACATACTCATACCGTTCACGCGCCCCTTCTTCCTGATAAGGGATTTTGCAAAGCAGGCCGAGTTCAGTCATTTTTTTTAACCGGTTCGCCAGCGTCTGCCTGGTGATTTTTGTATGATCCCGTATCGTTTCAAAGCGTGTTACCCCATAAAACGCCTCTCTCAGAATCAACAAAACCCATTGATCGCCAAGAAGCTCAGCGGCCGCCGCTAACCCACAAAGCTCAGGTAATAAGTACGGTAATGATTTATTTTTTGACATCTCTTCGTTTGCCTCGTAACCTGAGTATGATTTAAAGACTCAGTTATTTAAGGAGAATACAATGCCCTTCGTAAATGTGCAAACCATTAAAGGAATTATGAATTCGGAGCAAAAAAAAGAACTGCTACGTCGTATGACTGACCTTATTGTTGAAATTGAGGGAAACGGCGATCCTGAATTCCGGCGTTCAGTATGGATCCGTATTGACGAGCATGAACCGGAACAGTGGAGTCTTGGGGGAATACAGCCCACATCTGAAATGATTGCTGCAAAATTTGCCTCACCACAGCGGTCCTGATTTATTTTTAGTCATCGCTCACCGGCGGGCAGTTTGAATGTCCGCTCTCGTCATGTTATGCCGCCCTAAATTTTCAGCGTATCGATCACAGCCCTCAGGGCAGGCGACACGTTGCGGTGCGGATAATAGAGATACAACCCGTCCATGCGCAGGCTATAGCGCTGCAACACCCGGATAAGCGTTCCGCGCTCCAGATCGTCAGCCACCAGCTCCACCGGGACATAGGCCAGCCCAAGCCCCAGCCGGGCGGCCTCGGCTTCCATGTAGCTGTCAGACAGCGCCCATTGCCCCTCTGGCCGATGGATGATTTTTTTCCCGTCCTGCACCAGTTCCCACTGATAGTCACTACCGTCGGCAAACTGGTAGGCAATGCAGGGATGAGCCACTAAATCGGCTGGCGTCTGCGGAAAACCGTAGCGTCTGAAGTGTTCCGGGGCAGCCACCGCGGCCATTTCCATATCAGGCGTGATACGCACTGCAATCATTCCCTGCCCCACTTCCGGCCCCAGTCTGACACCCGCATCGAACCGCTCGGCGATAATGTCGACGAAGCGGCTTTCATTCATCAGTTCCAGCCTGATGTCCGGGTAACGCTGTTTAAAAATGGCGAGCTTTGGCAGCAGACACTTATCGATAGCGTGCTGGCTGGCATTAATACGCACCGTGCCGGACGGCGTCTGACGATAGTGTGCCAGAGTCGCCAGACCCGTATCGAGCGTATCGAATGCAGACTCGGCGGTCTGATAAAGCTGTTCCCCGGCATGGGTGAGCGAGAGCTTGCGCGTGGTGCGGACCAGAAGTTGGACGCCCAATCGCTCTTCCAGCTCGCGAACCGAGCGGCTGATCCCGGATTGCGCCAGCCCAAGCCGAAGCGCGGCCGCCGTGAAGCTCCCCTCCCGTACCACCTGCATGAACAGGTACAGCTCATTATAGTTTTCCCGTTTCGCCATCATTCCCGCCAATTTATAACAATATGATATGAATCCTAGCAGCTTTCGCCCTCTAATCAGCACTATTTCTGCTAACTATAATGACCGCAACACAACAACCCAGGGTTCATTTCTATGAAAACATTTACCCAAAAACTGTCCGTTGCGATGCTGCTATGTGCATCATTAAGTGGAGTGACAACAATGAGTTATGCAGAAACCACCAACCCAAACGCGCCTGTTTCGATGGTGAGCACATGGGATAAAACCTTCGCCGAAAGTGACAAAGTCGATCACCGTAAGGTGTCCTTCCAGAACCGATACGGGATCACTTTGGTAGGCGATCTGTATCTTCCCAAAAACCGCGGCGACCGCAAGCTGGCGGCGATTGCGGTCAGCGGGCCATTTGGCGCGGTCAAAGAGCAGTCCAGCGGCCTGTATGCGCAAACCCTGGCAGAAAATGGGTTTGTGACCCTGGCGTTCGATCCGTCCTATACGGGCGAAAGCGGTGGCCAGCCGCGCAACGTAGCGTCTCCGGATATCAACACCGAAGACTTTAGCGCGGCGGTGGACTTCCTCGGGTTGCAGAAAGAGGTTGATCGTAACCGCATTGGTATTCTCGGCATCTGCGGCTGGGGCGGTATGGCGCTCAACGCAGCATCCATGGACACCCGCGTGAAGGCGGTCGCCACCAGCGTGATGTATGACATGAGCCGGGCGATGGGCCACGGCGTGGGCGACGGGAAAGATCGCTATTCAACGTCTGACCGCCGTGCCGTTCTGCAGTATCTGAACGCACAGCGCTGGAAAGATGCTGAGAACGGTACCTTCGCGCACGGCGGCCATGACATTTATGTCGATGAGAACGGTAAGGTGACGGCAGCTGAACGTATTCTGCCGGAGACGTTACCTGACAACCCGAATCCGGTACTCAAAGAGTTCTTTGACTACTACCGTATGCCGCGCGGCTTCCATGCGCGCTCCGTCAACTCCACCGGCGCGTGGACCGCGACCACGCCATTATCATTTATGAATATGCCGCTGCTGAGCTACGCCGGGGAAATTACTATCCCAACGCTTATCGTAACCGGTGAAAAGGCACACTCCCGCTACTTTGCTGAAGATGCGTTTAAAGCGGTCGGTAGCAAGCAGAAGGAACTGGTGATTGTTCCGGGCGCAAACCATGTCGATCTCTACGATAATGCTGCCGGGAAGATCCCCTTCGGCCAGTTTGAGCAGTTCTTCAAAACCAACCTGAAATAAACCTCTACGCCACCCGCCCTGTACGGGTGGCTCTTTGTGAAATCTGACTATGTCTACACTGAGCCGCAGCCGCACCACATCACAGAACACAGAGCATGCACACTGGAGTGGCGTTTTTGCCATGACCCTGTGCGTATTTGTCTTGATTGCCTCGGAATTTATGCCCGTCAGCCTGCTTACTCCCCTTGCCAGAGATTTGGGCGTTACGGAGGGTCTCGCTGGCCAGGGGATCGCGATTTCCGGCGCGCTGGCGGTGCTGACTAGCCTCTTCCTTTCCCGGCTTGCCGGGAATATAAACCGCAAACACCTTATTCTGGGCATGACGCTCCTGATGGCGCTCTCGGGGATGATTATCGCTTTCGCCCCAAACTATCTGGTTTACATGGCAGGCCGCGCGCTGATCGGTATCGCTATAGGCGGGTTCTGGTCCATGTCTGCCGCAACGGCCATTCGCCTTGTTCCGCCGCATAAGGTTGCGCGCGCGCTGGCCATTTTCAACGGCGGTAACGCGCTGGCAACGGTGGTGGCCGCCCCGCTTGGCAGCTATCTTGGGGCCACTATTGGCTGGCGCGGCGCATTTCTTTGTCTGGTGCCCGTGGCGATAGTCGCGTTCATCTGGCAGTGTTTAAGCCTGCCTGACATGAACGCGCGTAAAAACGGTACATCACGAGGAAGTGTTTTTCGGTTATTCCGCCAGCCTGCCGTTTCCGTTGGTCTGCTGGCCTGCGGCCTGTTCTTTATGGGGCAGTTTGCGCTGTTTACCTATCTGCGCCCGTTCCTTGAAACCGTCACCCGGGTGAGCGGAGCCGGGCTGTCGCTGATTTTGCTCACCATAGGCGTTGCAGGTTTTGTGGGCACCCTTTTCGTTGCCCTGGTGCTTAATGCCGCGTTTTACATAACGCTGATCGCGATCCCTCTACTGATGGCGGCCATCGCAGTCGCGTTGATTCTCGCCGGGCATAACGTGTGGATTGTGGCCCTGCTGTCAGGCCTATGGGGGATGCTGGCAACATCAGCGCCGACGGGGTGGTGGACGTGGATTGCGCGAACGCTGCCGAAGGATGCTGAAGCCGGCGGTGGACTTATGGTCGCGGTGATCCAGCTCGCCATTGCGCTCGGCTCAACGGCGGGCGGTATAGCGTTCGATCGTTATAGCTGGCAGAGCACGTTTGCATTGAGTGGCATAGTGCTCCTCTTTGCGGCAGCGCTAACGTTTCTGCTTTCGCGTCTTCACAAATAACGCGCCGGATGATTTTTTGACGCTTTTCTTCACCGTTCGTGTATTGTTTTTAAACAATAACATCCATTAAAGGACACCTGCGCAATGATCACCATCCTCGGCAAAACCACCTCCATCAACGTTCGAAAAGTACTCTGGACCTGCGAAGAAGCAGGCATAGCCTATCAACAGGAAGATTACGGCAGTGGTTTTGCCTCAACGGAAACGGATGCCTTCCGCGCCCTGAATCCCAACGCCATGGTGCCAGTGCTGATTGATGACGATTTCGTGCTGTGGGAGTCCAATTCCATCTGCCGTTATCTGGCGCGCAAGGCCGAACGCCACGATCTGCTGCCTGCCGCACCGCAGGCTTGCGCCAACGTTGAGCGCTGGATGGACTGGCAGGCCACTGAATTTAACAACGCCTGGCGCTATGTCTTCCCGGCGCTGGGGCGTAAAAACCCGGCCTTTAACGACCCCGAGCGCATTGCGGCAGGAATCAAAGAGTGGAACCACTGCATCACCATTCTGGAAAACCAGTTACAGCGCACCGGGGCCTTTGCGGCGGGCGAGACGTTTACCCTCGCTGACGTGGTGCTTGGGCTGTCGGTGAATCGCTGGAAAATGACGCCGTTTGATAAGCCAGACGTGCCCGCCATTGAGGCCTGGTTCGAGCGCCTTAACCAGCGTCCGGCATTTTTGCGTCACGGCAATAACGGCATGGTGTAAAACTCAATGCCTGAATGAATACCGCAACGAGGCTGTTTTTTTAATTACGAAACCCTGATTGTCGTCAGAGGGAATAATAATTAAGCCATATCCTGGACAGCCCGTTGCACCGCTTTGCTAGCCTGAATAGTCAGGCAAAGCTCAACCCGGAGGTATTCTTGCTGATTAAACTCAAGAAAGAACGAACGCATCAGGAGGATCGCCGGCTTGCTCTCTGGCTGGCGACCTCAGCAGGTTTGCTGAACGCCATCGCCCTCGGGGCATTTGGTTTTTTCCCCTCACACATGACCGGCAACACCTCACAGTTATCCAGCGAAGTTTCTTCTACCGATCTGAGCGATATTATTTTCTTCGGCTCGATAATTCTCTCTTTTGTGGCTGGCGCCATTATTGCGCGCACGATCGTCATATGGGGTATTATCCATAACGTCAGGCTGGTTTTTTGCCAGATCCTTTTTGTCGAGGGGATATTACTGACCGGCGTTTCCTTCTACGAAATGTATTTCTATGCGCTCACCAGCAATCGCGAAATTATTCTTTTTCTCTGCTTTCTGATGGGCATTCATAATTCCACCTCCACGCAGCTTTCCGGCGGACGGGTAAGATCGACGCACATTACCGGTACGTTAACGGACGCGGGGATTTCCCTGGCCTCCGTCATGGTGGCGATGCTGCGCCGGGATTACTCCAAAGATACGGCGGCGCAAAAAAGTCAGCTAAAAACCCACTTAACCACCCTGTTTTCGTTCATTACGGGCGGTATTGCGGGGCTGCTGCTGTTCAGATGGATTGGCTTCAACGCTATGCTGGCGCTGGGGTTGATACTCGCGGTTGTCGCCACCGTCTCAATTATCACCGTCTCGTCGAGGGTTCGACGGGTTCGCGCTGGCGTCTGAGGGTTGCAACTGCCCCAGCAGGCGCTGCATGTTGTCATCACAGGTGATGCCCTCCGGCCTGTGGGTGATACTCGTGACCAGGTCCAGCAGCTCCCTTCGGTTTTCCTCCAGCTGCTTCTGCATCGCCTCTATTTCAGCAATGCGTGTCTTCAGGGACTGGATCAGTCCCTCATGATCCCAGCGCTGTTGCGGCTGCGGCAAGAAGCGCCGTATTTGCTCAAGGGTGAACCCGGTCCGTTGTGCATTGTCGATAATGTTCAGCAGCGCAACCGCATCAGCGGAATAGGTACGGTACCCGTTCCCCTGCCTGACGGGTCGCGGCAGTAAGCCTTCCGCCTCATAAAACCGAATGCGCGACGGGGTAATTCCCGTCATTTTCGACAGCTCGCCAATTTTCATTTCGTCCGCTCTGGCATATTGACCTTAAAGTTAACTTTAAGCTTAAACTTTTTATGCGGTCAACCGGATCGTCATCTCATCAGGAGCTAAAATGCACACTATTCTGGGCGCCAGCGGGCAAATTGCCCGTGAACTTGCCCGCGAGCTTAAACGCGAATATACCGACGAGATCAGGCTGGTCAGCCGCCATCCGCAGAAAGTCAACGCCAGCGATAGCACGGTTGCAGCCGATCTCCTGGATGCGCAGCAGACGCAAGTGGCAATTAACGGTAGCGATACGGTCTATTTTACCGTCGGTCTGCCGCCTGATTCCGCGCTGTGGGAGCGTCATTTTCCGACCATGCTGGACAATGCCCTGGAGGCCACGCGTAAGGCGGGGGCAAAATTCGTCTATTTCGACAACACCTATATGTACCCCCAGAGTAACGTGCCGCAAACCGAAGAGACGCGCTTTGCGCCCCGGGGGCGGAAAGGCCACGTGCGCGCCCTGATGGCAAACCGGGTGCTTGACGAAATGCAACGGGGCGACATTCCCGTCCTCATCGGTCGGGCGCCGGAGTTTTACGGGCCTGAGAAAACGCAGAGCTTCACCAATACGCTCATTATCGACAGGCTGAAGCAGCATAAGCGTCCGCGCGTTCCGGTGCGTGACGACACGCTTCGCACCCTCATCTGGACGCCGGATGCCAGTCGCGCGCTCGCTCTGCTGGGCAATACTCCTGAGGCCTACGGGCAGACGTGGCACTTGCCCTGCTGCGATGAAAGGCTGACGTACCAGCAGTTCGTCACTCTCGCCTGTGAGGTCTTTGGACAGCCAGCGGACTACTCCGTCCTCGGCAAGTTGGCCTTCGCCGCGACGGCGCTGTTTTCGCAAGGCGCGCGCGAAATGCGCGAGCTGTTGCCCCGGTACGAGGCTGACAACCTGTTTGATTCGACGAAGTTTAAAGAGCATTTCCCTGCGTTCACCGTTACGTCATACCGGAAGGGACTCGAGAACATCTGGCAAGAGTGGAAATCAAAAGAGCCCGGTGCAGCGTAATTACGGCGCCGCGTCACCGGGAATGCGGTGTATTATTCGTGACAACGTCACATTCAAATCTCTTCTTTAGGACTATTCTGCCCGCCCCACAATCAGGCCTTACGCCATAAGGCCTGACCTCAGGTTGCCACTAGTTTCATAGGGTTACTGATTTTCCCCCTTCGCTGGAACCCTTCCCAAACGCTTGCTATAGGTCATCTACCCCTGCCGAAACATGGCATAACAACAGGCAACCGGTGGTTGCTATAACGCATGCGCACAGGGAGACACACCGCAATGCACCCATTACTCAAACGTTCGCTGCTGTTTGTCGGCGCCATTATCGTGGTTCTCGCCCTCCTCGTCTGGGGGATCGGGCTGGAGACCCTCAGAGCGCGACAGGTTGACCTGATCTATCTCGGGCAACAGCATATGATTCTGGTTTTCTCATCAATGTTCTTTGCCCTGCTGGTGGGTATTCCGGCTGGCATTCTGCTGAGCCGCCCGGCCGCGCGGGGTATCGCTGAATATGTGATGCAAATCTTCAATGTCGGCAATACGCTGCCACCGCTGGCCGTGCTAGCCCTGGCGATGGTGGTGATCGGCATCGGCGATACGCCCGCCATCATCGCCCTGTTCCTCGCCTCGCTGTTGCCGATCGTGCGTAATACCTATGCCGGGCTATGCTCGGTCCCACCGTCGCTGCTGGAAGCGGCAAACGGGATTGGTATGACCAAATGGCAGCGTCTGCGCCAGGTTGAGCTGCCTGCCGCCTGGCCGGTGATGCTCTCGGGGATCCGCATCGCCACCGCCATTAACGTCGGTACCGCACCACTGGCGTTCCTGATTGGTGCCAGCAGCTACGGCGAGCTGATTTTCCCCGGCATTTATCTGAACGATTTCCCGACCCTGATCCTCGGCGCGGCGGCCACTGCCCTGTTCGCCCTGATCCTCGATACCCTGCTGGCGGCGCTGGGTCGCGTGATGAGTCCCCATCTCGCTCGATAACAATAACAAGGAGCTTTTATGAGACTGATACCCGGCCTGGCGGCGCTGTGTGCCGCGGCGCTGTTCACCAGCCAGGCGATGGCGGCCCCGCTGATTCTGGCAACCAAGAGCTTTACCGAGCAGCATATTCTCTCGGCGATGACCGTGCAGTACCTGCAAAAGAAAGGATTCCAGGTTCAGCCGCAAACCAATATCGCCACGGTGATTTCCCGTAACGCGATGATCAACAAGCAGATTGACATGACCTGGGAGTACACCGGCACGTCATTAATCATCTTTAACCACATCAACAAGCGCATGTCGCCCCAGGAGTCTTACGAGACGGTGAAACGTCTGGACGCGAAGCACGGTCTGGTCTGGCTCAAGCCCGCCGACATGAACAACACCTATGCGTTCGCCATGCAGCGCAAGCGCGCCGAAGCGGAACATATCAACACCATGTCGGAGATGGTGGCGAAGATTGAGCAGATCCGTAAAACCAACCCGGACAAAAACTGGCTGCTGGGCTTAGACCTTGAATTTGCCGGGCGCAGCGACGGCATGAAGCCGCTTCAGGCCGCCTATAAGATGGACCTGGACCGCCCGCAGATCCGTCAGATGGACCCGGGCCTGGTCTATAACGCGGTGCGCGACGGCTTCGTCGACGCCGGGCTGATTTACACCACCGACGGGCGCGTGAAAGGCTTCGACCTCAAGGTGCTGGAAGATGATAAAGGCTTCTTCCCGAGCTATGCGGTCACCCCGGTGGTCCGTAAGGACACGCTGGAGGCCAACCCCGGTCTGGAAGAGGCGCTCAACACCCTCTCTGCCCAGCTCAACAACGACGTTATCACCGAACTGAACAAGAAGGTGGATATCGACCATCAGTCACCGCAGCAGGTCGCCCGTGATTTCCTGCGTAGCAAACAGCTGCTGTAGGAGGCGCTATGGAGACGATTCACTACATTCTGGACAACTGGGACTACCTGTTAACCCTGACGCTGCAGCATCTGTGGCTGGTGGCGCTGGCCGTGGGCTTAGCCATTCTCATCGGCGTCCCGCTCGGCATTCTGATTGTTCGCCACAAGTGGCTGGCAACGCCGGTGCTGGGGATTGCCACCATCGTGCTGACCATTCCCTCCATTGCGCTGTTTGGCCTGATGATCCCGCTGTTTTCGCTGATCGGTCAGGGGATTGGTGCCCTGCCCGCGATCACGGCGGTGTTTCTCTACTCGCTGCTGCCGATTGTGCGTAACACCCATACGGCGCTCGACAGCCTGCCGCCTGCCCTGCGTGAAGCCGGACGCGGTATCGGCATGACCTTCTGGCAGCGCCTGCGCTGGGTCGAAATCCCGATGGCGCTGCCGGTAATTTTCGGCGGGATCCGCACCGCCGTGGTGATGAACATCGGCGTGATGGCGATTGCCGCGGTGATCGGCGCCGGCGGTCTGGGCCTGCTGCTGCTCAACGGCATCGGCGGAAGTGATATCCGCATGTTGATCGCGGGCGCGCTGATGATTTGTCTTTTAGCGATTGTGCTCGACTGGCTGCTGCACCGTCTGCAGGTGGTTCTGACTCCAAAGGGGATTCGATAATGATAAAACTGGAAAACCTCACCAAACACTTTTCACAGAAGCACGGCCAGACCTTTAAGGCCGTCGACAACGTCAACCTGAACGTGCCCGAAGGGGAAATGTGCGTCCTGCTCGGCCCGTCCGGCTGCGGGAAGACCACCACCCTGAAGATGATTAACCGCCTCATTACCCCAAGCAGCGGGACGATCCTGATTAACGGCGAAGACACCAGCGGTATGGACACCGTCACCCTGCGCCGCAACATCGGCTACGTGATCCAGCAGATTGGCCTGTTCCCGAACATGACCATCGAAGAGAACATCACCGTCGTACCGCGCATGCTGGGCTGGGATAAAGCGCGCTGTAAAACCCGCGCCGAAGAGCTGATGGACATGGTGGCGCTGGATCCGCATAAGTTCCTGAATCGCTATCCCCGTGAGATGTCCGGCGGCCAGCAGCAGCGCATCGGCGTGATCCGCGCCCTGGCGGCGGATCCTCCGGTACTGCTGATGGATGAACCCTTCGGCGCGGTGGACCCGATTAACCGCGAGGTGATCCAGAACCAGTTCCTGGAGATGCAGCGCAAGCTGAAAAAAACCGTCATGCTGGTGAGCCACGATATCGACGAGGCCCTGAAGCTCGGTGACCGTATTGCGGTGTTCCGTCAGGGGAAAATCGTGCAGTGCGCCAGCCCGGATGAACTGCTGGCGAAACCGGCGAACGAGTTTGTCGGCTCGTTTGTCGGTCAGGACCGCACGCTGAAGCGCCTGCTGCTGGTCTCGGCGGGCGATGTCACCGACCAGCAACCGACCATTACGGTGCGGGGCTCTACTCCGCTCCCTGAAGCCTTTGCGACCATGGATGATAACGATATTCGCGCGATTACCGTAGTTGACGAACACGGCAAACCGCTGGGCTTTGTGAAGCGTCGCGAAGCGCGTAACGCCAGCGGAACCTGCGCCGACATCCTGCATCCGTTCCGCATGACCGGCAAAGCGGAAGACAACCTGCGCGTGGTCCTGTCACGCCTGTATGAGAGCAACACCAGCTGGATGCCGATCGTGGATGAGGACGGGCGCTACAACGGCGAGATTTCTCAGGACTATATTGCCGAGTATCTCAGTTCAGGGCGTACGCGTCGGGCGCTGAATATTCATAGCGACAGCTAACCTTTCTGGCCGGGCATCGCCCGGCTTTTTCGCACGCATACCTTTTGCTAACCCCGCGATTTGCCGCCACAATATTGTATCGTCCCCGTTTACTCGCGACTCATGCAACGTCTTCATACGTACCCCGACATCCGCGCGATGTTTCGCCGACTGCTGATTGCCATCGTCACCGGCGTGCTGGCCGCGCTGGCCGTTGCGGTGTTCCGCCACAGCATGTATCTGCTGGAGTGGCTGCTTCTCAGCAACGACAGCGGCAGCCTGGTGAATGCCGCCGCCTCGCTCTCACCCTGGCGGCGCGCGCTGACGCCCGCGCTGGGCGGGCTGGCTGCCGGACTGTTGCTCTGGGGATGGCAACGGCTGACCGCCCAGCGGCCTCATGCCCCCACCGATTATATGGAAGCGCTGGAGACCGGCGACGGCCAGTTTGATTACGGCGCCAGCCTGGTGAAATCCCTTGCCTCGCTGCTGGTCGTGGCCAGCGGAAGCGCCATCGGGCGTGAAGGGGCGATGATCCTGCTTGCTGCCCTCGCCGCCTCCTTTTTTGCCCGGCGCTTTACGCCCAAATCCGAATGGAAGTTATGGATCGCCTGCGGCGCCGCGGCCGGGATGGCCAGCGCCTACCACGCTCCGTTAGCCGGAAGCCTTTTCATTGCGGAGATTCTGTTTGGCACCCTGATGCTGGCCTCGCTCGGGCCCGTGGTTATCGCGGCGGTGGTGGCGCTTCTCACCACGCAGCTCCTGGCACCGGGTGCCGGCACGCTCTACGCGGTCCATTTGAGCGGCATCCTCACCGCGGCCGATTATGCCCTGCTGGTCGCGATGGGGCTGGTGGCGGGTCTATGCGGGCCGCTGCTGATGTGGCTGATGGCGTTCAGCCACGGTCTTTTCCTGCGCCTCAAACTTTCGCCGCCGTGGCAGCTGGCGCTCGGCGGTGCGATCGTCGGGCTGCTGTCTCTTCTGACGCCGAAGGTGTGGGGGAACGGCTACAGCGTGGTGCAGGCTTTTCTACTCGCGCCGCCGCTGCTGTCGGTGATTGCCGGGGTGTTCATCTGTAAATTGCTGGCAGTGTTGGCGAGCAGCGGGTCGGGCGCGCCGGGCGGGGTGTTCACGCCGACGCTGTTTGTCGGCATGGCGACAGGCATGCTGTTTGCACAGCTTTTCGCGCTGTGGCTGCCGGGTTCTGAGACGGCAATTTTGCTGGGGCTGGCAGGGATGGCAACGCTACTCGCCGCGACCACGCATGCACCCATTATGTCGGCGCTGATGGTCTGTGAAATGACCGGACAGTATTTTTTACTGCCCGGTTTGCTGGTCGCCTGCGTGCTGGCGTCCGTGCTGTCGCGGACGTTACGCCACGACTCTGTCTACGGTCAACACGCCACCGAGGGCAGAGAGATCGATGTACTGCGCTAGCTCGCGCTGCTCGGCGCGAGGCAGATAAGGCAGCTCACCCACCAGCGGTCCGGGCAGTTTAGCGCTCAGCACGTCGATGATCTCCGCATAGTGCGCGAGGCCAGGGTTGATGCGGTTGGCCACCCAGCCCATCAGCGGCAGGCCGTCATTGGCAATCGCCTGCGCCGTCAGCAGCGCGTGGTTGATGCACCCTTCCTGGATCCCCACCACCATCACTACCGGAAGCTGTTCCTGCACCACCCATTCCGACAGCGGGCGCAGGTCGTTCATCAGGCTGCGCCAGCCGCCCGTCCCTTCGACCACCACGTGATCCACCTTCTCGCTCAGGTTCGCCAGGCCGTCGGACAACAGGGGATAATTAATCAGGCCGCTGTGCGCCACGCTGCTCTCCTCTTCGCTTAACGCGATGGGATTGACCGCATGATAAGGCAACTCCAGTGACGAGACGCTTTGCAGCACCAGGGCGTCTTTATTACGCAATCCCTCTGGCGTCTCTTTACTCCCTTTTGCGACCGGTTTGTACCCTGCCACGCGTTTACCGCTTGCTGCCAGCGCCTGCAGCAATGCGCGGGATACGACGGTCTTGCCGACAGAGGTATCAGTACCAGTAACAAAGAAACGCTTAAGCATGACTCACTCCACCTCTTGGGTATGCTTCGAAAATATAAACCAGGTAAATAATTCAGTGGAGGAAGTCTACGGGATGCGTGCGCTACCCGGCTTGAGATAGCGCAATTTTTCGTACATCTGCGGAAAAGAGTTAACCCTGTAACAGGCGGATCAACAGCGAGCCGTTATACATGGCATCTTTGACCAGCGCCGCGCCGGCCATCGTGCCCTGATTGGAAAACTGGGTGCTTTCTACCGCAATGTTCCGGCTGTAGGCGGGAAGCGACTGCTGCTGAATACAGGCCGTAATCGCCGGGAAGAGGATCTCCGCCGCCTGGCTGAGCGGTGAGCCAATGAGGATTTTTTGCGGGTTGAAGAGGTTCACCATTATCGCCAGAATGCGGCCAACGTTATTCCCCACCCCGGTAATAATGTCCTTCGCCAGCAGATCGCCCTGACGCGCGGCGGCGCAGAGAGAATCCACCGTTAAGGGTTGTCCGTGCAGCGAGGAGCTCATGGACTGGCTGAGCCTGACCTGCGCCAGCTCCAGCACGCTTTCCACGCTGGCAATGGTCTCCAGACAGCCGTGGTTGCCGCAGTAGCAGCGCTTGCCATACGGGTCGACCTGGGTATGGCCAATTTCCACCAGGCTGCTGCTTCCGGCGTGGAGAAGACGTCCGTCGGTGATCACCCCCGCGCCGACGTTATGATCGATAACCACCTGAATCACATCCCGCGCGCCGCGGGACGCGCCGAACAGCGCCTCCGCCATCGTCCAGGCGCTGATGTCATGCTGAATGTAGACCGGCACGCCGGTATGGTTTTTCAGCACCTCTCCCAGCGGCATCTCTTTGACATCGTCATAAAACGGCATGCGGTGGACAATACCATTTTCGGTATCAATAATGCCCGGCATGGTGATGGCAATCGCCGTTAAGCGTTCAAGCTTCTGCTGATGGCGGATAAAGAAGCGATCGATGTGCGAGACAATCGCCTCGAGGAGCGATTCCTCGGCGTTGAGCGGCAGTTCAAGACGGTCCTCTACCACCAGCTTGCTGCTCAGATCGCGCAGCGCAAGGAAGATCTCGCCGCGGCTGATGCGCAGCGACAGGTAGTGCCAGGCTTCCGTTTCCACCACCAGCCCGACTGCCGGACGGCCACGGCTGCCCGGCTCCTGAATTTCCGTTTCCTGAACCAGGTGCGCTTCCAGCATCTCGCGGACAATCTTGGTGATACTGGCGGGTGCCAGCTGTGCCAGGCGCGAAAGATCGATACGCGAAACCGGACCAAGCTGATCGATCAGGCGATATACCGCGCCAGCGTTGGTCTGCTTAATCTGATCAATGTGCCCTGGCTGACTATCAGCGACCACCTCGTACTCCCTTATTTTCGAGCTTCGAAATAAACTGTTGGCTATGGTGAAGCACTTGCATGGCTGCCGTCAAATATTTACTTAGCCATGTGATTTACTGCACATTTTTGCCCACTTTTCCCTGAAAATGCCCCCCGGCGGAGGCGTTCATCAACTGCTGTTTGAAGCGCTGTGCGGCATGGCTCTGTTCGCGATGTTTTGCCCAGACCAGCCACATCTCTGAAACGGCATCCTCTTCGGCGATGGTCACCCAGCGCATTTCGCGCAATTGTACCCGTTTAAAGGAGGCCGGAAGAATAGAGACGCCCAGCCCGGCGGCGACCAGCCCGATAATGGTCATCGCTTCCCCGACTTCCTGGGTAATGACCGGGGCAAGATCGTAGCGGCGCATCAGCCCCAGGATATCGTCATACAGACCCGTTCCGACCTGCGGATCAAAAAAGACAAACGGCTCTTTTGCCAGCTCTGCCAGCGACACCGTCGGACGCGACGCCAGCGGGTGATCGTGTGGGATCATGGCCATCAGCGGCTCGCGCAGGATCACCTCCCACGCCAGCGAGTCCGGCAGTTGGGTATTACGCATCAGGCCCAAATCCAGCGAACCTTCATTTAGCGGCGCAATCTGCTCGCGGGTATTGATCTCGCGCGTCTGAATATGAACATCCGGGAAATGGCGGCGGAATGACGACAGCGTTTCCGAGACGGCACTGATAAACGGCGCTGACGAGGTAAACCCGATGCGCAGCTCTCCGGCCTCCCCAAGATACAGCCGTTCTGCCCGAGCGGCGGCGTCCTCAACCATGCTCAGAATTTGTCGGCTGTCGATGAGAAATTGCTTGCCCGCCGCCGTCAGGCTCACGCTGCGGTTGGTGCGGGCCAGCAGGCGCGCGCCGACCTGCTGCTCCAGGATCTGAATCTGCTGGCTTAACGGGGGTTGAGAGATATTCAGTCGTGCCGCCGCACGGCCAAAATGCAGCTCTTCGGCGACGGCGACAAAGTAGCGAAGATGACGCAGCTCGATATTCATATTTCTAACGTATCATTTGAGATTATTAATATATTAGACAGAATATTTACATTTTCCTACCCTGAAGAGGTGGTCATACCCGTCACCAGAAATCACGGGGATGTTTAAGCAAGGAAACTGTGTGAGTCGTATAACTGCCATTGATATCGATCCGGCAAGCGATATCAATGATTTACCTGCAACATCGCAGCCGGTTCAGTTCATTAAACGTGGTACCCCCCAATTTATGCGCGTCACGCTGGCGCTCTTCTCCGCCGGTCTGGCCACCTTCGCCCTGCTCTATTGCGTTCAGCCGATCCTGCCCGTGCTCTCTCATGAGTTTGGCGTATCGCCTGCCAGCAGCAGCGTTTCACTCTCCATTTCTACCGGCATGCTGGCGATTGGCCTGCTCTTTACCGGCCCTCTTTCCGACGCCATTGGGCGTAAACCGGTGATGGTAACCGCGCTGATGCTGGCTTCGGTCTGTACGTTACTTTCAACCATGATGACCAGCTGGCACGGCATTCTGGTGATGCGCGCGCTGATCGGACTCTCGCTCAGCGGCGTGGCGGCGGTTGGGATGACCTATCTCAGCGAGGAGATCCACCCGAGCTTTGTTGCCTTCTCTATGGGGCTATACATCAGCGGGAACTCGATTGGCGGGATGAGCGGACGTCTGCTGAGCGGGGTATTCACGGACTTCTTTAGCTGGCGGATTGCGCTGGCGGTCATCGGCTGTTTCGCGCTGGCATCTGCCCTGATGTTCTGGAAAATTCTGCCGGAATCGCGTCATTTCCGCCCGACATCGCTGCGCCCGAAAACGCTGTTTATCAACTTCCGTCTGCACTGGCGCGACAAGGGGCTGCCGCGCCTGTTCCTGACCGGCTTTCTGCTGATGGGCGCCTTCGTCACGCTGTTTAACTATATTGGCTATCGCCTGATGCTCTCACCGTGGCATCTGAACCAGGCTATTGTCGGTTTACTCTCGGTGGCTTATTTGACCGGTACGTGGAGTTCACCGAAGGCCGGGGCGATGACCGCACGCTATGGACGCGGCCCGGTCATGCTGTTCTTCACGGCGGTGATGCTGGTCGGCCTGCTGCTGACGCTCTTCTCCTCCCTGTGGCTGATTTTTGCCGGCATGCTGCTCTTTTCTGCGGGGTTCTTCGCGGCCCACTCGGTCGCCAGCAGCTGGATTGGCCCGCGCGCGCGTCGCGCCAAAGGTCAGGCATCGTCTCTTTATCTGTTTAGCTATTACCTGGGGTCCAGCATCGCCGGGACGCTCGGCGGCGTGTTCTGGCATAACTACGGCTGGAACGGCGTGGGCGGGTTTATCGCGCTGATGCTCTGTGCCGCACTGCTGGTGGGCGCAAGTCTTCATAAACGTCTGAAATAATATGCTTGCGGGCGGATGTCCGTTTCCCGAAAAACGGCACCAGCGTACTGGTGCCGTTTTTCGTTCAGGAATCCCAGGCCTGTTCTATCTTACCGGCTTCAAACTGCGGAGGCGGTTTTCGGAAACGGCGCGTGAGCCATGTCAGGTAAAGGATCCCCAGTGCCGCCCAAATGAGGCCAAGCGTCAGGGACGTCGCTTCGAGGTTTATCCACAGCACACCGACCGTGACGGCACCAATGAGCGGCAGCAGGAGATAGTGGAATCGATCTTTCCACGTTTTGTTCAGCCCCTTACGCCGCCAGAAATGGTTGTACACCGAGAGATTAACAAACGTAAACGCCACCAGCGCACCAAAGTTGATCAGCGCCGTCGCGGTCACGAGATCAAAGTACAGGGCCGACAGCGCCACTATCCCAACCATAATGACGTTCAGGGCCGGCGTACTCCATTTCGGATGCACGTAGCCAAACACCCGCTCCGGAAAGACGTTGTCACGCCCCATCACATACAGTAAGCGCGAGACGCTGGCGTGCGAGGCCAGGCCTGAAGCGAGCGTATTCACAAACGTGGTACACAGAAACACCGACTGGAAGAGCTTGCCGCCCACGTACAGCGCGATTTCCGGCAGCGCGGCGTCCGGGTTCTTGAAGCGGGCGATCGTCGGGAAAAAGAGCTGCATGAAAAACGAGGCAACAATGAATATCAGCCCGCCATACAAAGCGGTGAGGAAAATGGCTTTGGGGATCACCCGCGCCGCATTTGGCGTCTCTTCCGACAGCGTGGTGACCGCGTCAAAGCCGAGGAAAGAGAAGCAGACGATAGTCGCGCCGGTAATAATCGGGATCAGGTGAGCGTTCTCGCTGATAAACGGCTGGAGTGACCAGACGGTGCCGACGCCCTCCCCCTTATGCAGTCCGTGCACCACGAGGATGACAAACACCACCATGATGGCGATCTGCACCAGCACAAACAGGGTGTTGAAGTTGGCGACAAGATTCACGCTCTTCAGGTTCGCCAGCGTCAGGATCGTCACAAACCCCACTACCCAGACCCACGGCGGAACTTCAGGGAACAACGCGGAAAGGTAGATCTTCGCCAGCAGCACGTTAATCATCGGCAGGAAGAGATAGTCCAGCAGCGATGACCAGCCGACCATAAAGCCTAAGTGGGGGCCGATCGATTTCTGCGTGTAGGTATACGCGGAGCCCGCTTCCGGGAACTGCCGTACCAGTTTGCCGTAGCTAATGGCGGTAAACATGACGCCAGCCAGCGCCAGGAGATACGAGGCGGGCACGTGGCCGTTGCTGATACCGGACACAATGCCGAAGGTATCAAACACGGTCATAGGAGTGAGGTAAGCCAGCCCCATCATGACCACCTGCCAGAGCTTGAGGGAACTGCGCAGCCGGGTTCTTCCGGCCATGCGCGGCGAGTCAAGAGAGGTGTTAGTCGCCATAAACCGTCCCCCCCATGCTTACCGTGGTTTGCAATCGCGCTGTCCTTAACGCAAACCTGCTTAGCAAAGGGGGAAGTTGTAAAGAACACACGCGATCGTACCAGCGCACCGTCTCTGGCTCGCACTCACAGCAGGCGCCTGACTGGCCCCCTTCGCCCTGCGGATAGTTGAACATCTGCATCATTTCCTACCTCGTCACACAGTGTCGTTAAGAAAATCCCTGTGCCGCCTGCGCTCCATAACGCGACTCCCGGGAGATAGCTGGCATGCCAGCAAACAGTTAGGCCAGGCTCCGCGCAGGCCGTTTGGTGATACGTATGAGATGAAACAAAGCGGCCCCTTACCGGGGCACGTCATCAGGCGTTTTTGAGCATCCACTCAATTTCAGTTTCGGTAATCAGGCGTTCAAACTGCAGTAATTCATCGTTTTTGCAGGCGTGATAGACGTGGCAGAAACGTTCGCCCAGCCGCTCGCGAAGGCTATCGTTTTGCATAAATTCCCACAGCGCATCGCTCTGACGAATCGGGAATGGCAGTCCGTCCTGCTCCAGACCATTGCCTTCCACTTCTTCCTGCAGGGGCAAATCGTTATCCAGCCCATGTAAAATACCGGCAAAAATCGCCGCCATCACCAGATACGGATTCGCGTCTGCTCCCGCCACCCGGTACTCGACCCGATGGTTATGGCGATCGCCGCAGGGGATACGCAGAGCAACGGTGCGATTATTGTGTCCCCATGAGGCCTGCGTCGGCACGTACATTCCCGGCTGGAAGCGACGGTAGGAGTTGACGTTCGGTGCCAGCAGCGCCATGGATGCAGGCATCAGATCGATCATCCCGGCCAGCGCGCGTTTCAGCAGTGCGGAATCCTCGCCGTTGGCGTCTGCGAGCACGTTTTCGCCTCGGTTGTTTTGCATGCTGATGTGGATATGCATCCCGCTGCCCGCATGCTCTTCATACGGCTTTGCCATAAACGTGGCGTGCATCTTATGTTTTTCCGCCATCTGCCTGACAAGACGTTTTAGCGCCAGCGCATCGTCGCAGGCATCGAGCACGTTTTCCGTATGGTGCAGGTTTATCTCAAACTGGCCCGGGGAGGCCTCAGCCACTGCCCCGTCGGCGGGGATCAGCTGCAACTGCGCCAGTTCGTCAATGTCGTTCAGCACGTCAGCAAAATGGTTAAGATTATCAACCGAGTAGACCTGGCTCTGCGTATTACGCACGTCGGTGCCCGGCGCGCAGGGTGGCTGCAGATAGCCGTCGGCATCGCGTTTACGGTCAAGTAAATAGAACTCCAGCTCTACCGCTACCACGGGGAACAGACCGCGCTGGCGCAGCTGCTGCCAGAGTCGGTTGAGTACGTTCCGCGGCTCAACGTCAAAGGGAGCGCCATCTTCATCGACCATGGTGAGCTGCACCTGACCAATGTATTCCGGGTCGGCGGCGGACGGTGTCAGGGTGCCAGGTACCGGCACGCAGATGCAGTCCGGCTCGCCGAGCTCCTGCCCCAGGCCCGCCTCTTCCACGACGTTACCCAAAATGTCCATGGCGAAAACCGATGCCGGGAAATAGCAGCCTTTTTCAAGCTTGCTCAGTCCGGCAACCGGGATGCGTTTGCCGCGAAAACAGCCGTTCAGGTCGGTCAGGAGGACATCAATAAACTGGGTGTCAGGATACTTTTCTAAATAGCGCTTCACTTCCTGCGTAAAGGCGCTGCCCCGCCTCTCATCCGTGTGCTGCACAAAGTTCTCAACTTCTACGATATTGGTTTCCATGATTTACCACCGTTTTTGGATTTGCGTTCGCTGCTCTGGACTGTCAAATATAATGTCCACCCTATCGAATCTGTATGCAAATAAATTGTTTGTCAAATGTTAAATTAAGTTTGCAAAAGGCAGATCTCGTTGCTAGATTGAGAAAATATTGAACGAAAAGGCCGTTTTGCAGGCGATAATGGCCTAAATTTAGTCCACTTTGTGAGGGCGATCATGGAAAATATAATGAACAAGCCAGTTATTGGCGTGGTGATGTGTAGAAACAGGCTTAAGGGTCATGAGACCCAGACCCTGCAAGAAAAGTACCTGAATGCCATTATTAACGCGGGAGGCTTACCGATTGCCTTACCGCATGCGCTGGCAGAGCCAGAGCTCCTTACCGCTCTGCTGCCCACCCTGGACGGGATTTACCTGCCGGGCAGCCCAAGTAATGTGCAGCCGCACCTTTATGGTGAAAACGGCGATGAGCCTAACGCCGATCCCGGGCGAGATCTTCTGAGTATGGCGCTGATTGCCGCCGCGCTCGAAAGGCGCATCCCCATTTTCGCCATCTGCCGGGGGCTGCAGGAACTGGTTGTTGCAACGGGAGGGACGCTGTATCGCCGCCTGTTCGAGCAGAACGACCTGCTTGAGCACCGGGAAGATCCTGAACTGCCGGTTGAGCTACAATACGCCCCGTCTCATGAAGTTCAGGTTCAGGAGGGAGGACTGCTGTCTCAATTAATACCAGGCTGTAACACATTTTGGGTAAACTCGTTACACGGGCAAGGTGCACGGACGTTAGGACCACGGCTTCGCGTGGAGGCCCGCTCGACGGACGGGCTGGTCGAAGCGGTCAGCGTTCATGACCACCCTTTTGCCCTCGGTGTGCAATGGCACCCCGAATGGAACAGCAGCGAGTACGCCCTGTCACGTATGTTGTTTGAAGGTTTTATCACCGCCTGTCAAAGCTACATTGCTGAGAAGCAGCGGCTTTGACCACTACCGTAAAGGAAATGCAACTATGAGCGATGACGGACTGGCGCCAGGGAAACGTCTGTCTGAGATCCGCCAACAGCTGGGTCTCTCGCAGCGGCGTGCCGCCGAACTGTCTGGGTTAACACACAGTGCCATCAGCACCATTGAGCAGGATAAAGTCAGTCCTGCCATCAGTACGCTACAGAAGCTGCTGAAAGTCTATGGGCTGTCGCTCTCGGAATTCTTTTCGGAACCGGAAAAACCTGATGAACCGCAGGTGGTTATTAATCAGGAAGACCTTATCGAAATAGGCAGTCAGGGGGTTTCGATGAAGCTGGTTCATAACGGAAATCCGAACCGTACGCTGGCGATGATTTTTGAAACTTACCAGCCTGGAACCACGACCGGAGAGAGGATCAAACACCAGGGTGAGGAGATCGGTACGATACTGGAAGGTGAAATATTGTTAACCATTAATGGCCAGCAATATCACCTGGTTGCGGGGCAGAGCTATGCCATCAATACCGGCATACCGCACAGCTTCAGCAACACCTCGGCAGGCATCTGCCGCATTATCAGTGCCCACACCCCCACCACGTTCTAATTACCACTCAGTCCCGGCGTCAGCGCGCTTCCGCCGGGACACATAAAAACGATCAATGTCGGCATTTAACGGGTTAATTCCCGGGATGCCCCACGGCTTCGTATTGCCTGAAACGGCCATGCCTTTATTTATCTGATTGCGAAAGAAAGGAGTGAATATGCATTTTCAGCACCTGACTTACTGGCAGGATAAAGCAAAAAACAGCGCCATTGAGACTCGGTTATTTATTAACGGCGTCTATTGTGACGCCGCCGATAACACCACGTTTGAAACCGTCAATCCCGCGACCCAGCAGACGCTGGCGAACGTCGCCCGGGGCAAACAGGCGGACGTGGACCGCGCGGTTCAGGCCGCGCGTGAGGTATTTGAGCGCGGGGAATGGTCGCAGGCGTCTCCGGCGCAGCGCAAGGCCGTGCTAAATACGCTCGCCGATTTAATGGAACGCCATAGCGAAGAGCTGGCCTTACTGGAAACGCTGGACACCGGTAAACCCATCCGCCACAGCCTGCGCGACGATATTCCCGGCGCGGCGCGCGCCATTCGCTGGTACGCCGAAGCGGCGGATAAAGTCTACGGCGAAGTGGCGCCTACGGGTCCGGGCGAGCTGGCGATGATCGTGCGCGAGCCCATCGGGGTTGTTGCGGCCATCGTCCCCTGGAACTTCCCGCTGCTGCTGGCCTGCTGGAAGCTGGGCCCGGCGCTGATCGCGGGCAATAGCGTGGTATTGAAACCGTCGGAGAAATCACCGCTCACCGCCCTGCGCCTGGCCGGGCTGGCGAAAGAGGCGGGCCTGCCGGACGGCGTGCTGAATGTGATAAGCGGTTACGGCCACGAAGCGGGCCAGGCGCTGGCACGTCATCCGGAGGTCGAGGTGCTGACGTTTACCGGCTCTACCCGTACCGGCAAGCAACTGCTGAAGGACGCGGGAGAAAGCAACATGAAGCGCGTCTGGCTGGAGGCAGGCGGCAAGAGCGCCAACATTATCTTTGCCGACTGTCCGGACCTGGACAAGGCCGTGAGCGCGACCGCCGCCGGGATTTTTTACAACCAGGGGCAAGTCTGTATCGCCGGTACCCGCCTGCTGCTCGAAGAGAGCATCGCTGATGAATTCCTGACCAAGCTGAAAGCGCAGGCCCGTCACTGGCAGCCGGGCGATCCGCTCGACCCCGACAGCACGATGGGCATGCTCATCGACGCTGCGCACGCCGATACCGTCCACACGTTTATTCGCGAGGGAACCCTGAAAGGCTCGCTGCTGCTGGACGGGCGGGAACAATCATGGCCTTCCGCAGTCGGTCCAACCATTTTTGTCGACCTCGAGCCGGACTCCCCGCTGTGCCGGGAAGAGATTTTCGGCCCGGTGCTGGTCGTCACTCGATTTAAAACCGAAGAGGACGCCTTAACGCTGGCCAACGACAGTGAATACGGGCTTGGCGCGGCGGTATGGACCCGCAATCTCTCCCGGGCGCACCGCATGAGCCGCCGCCTGAAGGCAGGCTCAGTCTTCGTCAATAACTATAACGACGGTGATATGACCGTTCCCTTTGGCGGCTATAAGCAGAGCGGCAACGGTCGCGATAAGTCCCTGCACGCGCTGGAAAAATTTACTGAACTGAAAACCATCTGGATTGCCCTGGAGCCTCAATCATGACCGAACATACCACCAGCTACTACGCGGCCAGCGCGAACGCTTATGAACCTTTCCCGACGCTTAACGAGTCGATCAGCTGTGACGTGTGCGTGGTGGGCGGCGGCTATACCGGCCTCTCCTCCGCGCTGCATCTCGCCGAAATGGGCTATGACGTGGTGCTCCTTGAAGGGGCGCGCATCGGCTTCGGCGCCAGCGGACGCAACGGCGGCCAGCTGGTTAACTCCTACAGCCGCGATATCGACGTGATCGAGAAAAACTACGGGCCCGATGCCGCCAGAATGCTCGGGAGCATGATGTTTGAAGGCGGGGAAATCATTCGGGAGCGCATCCAGCGCTATCAGATCCAGTGCGACTATCGTCCCGGCGGGCTGTTTGTGGCGCTAAACCATAAGCAACTGGAGACGCTGGAGGAGCAAAAAGCCAACTGGGAACGCTACGGCAACACGCAACTCGAGTTGCTGGACGCCAGCGCCATCCGCCGGGAGGTCGACAGCGAACGCTATACCGGCGCGCTGCTGGACCGCAGCGGGGGGCATATCCATCCGCTGAACCTGGCGATCGGCGAAGCGGACGCCATTCGCCTGAACGGCGGGCGGGTATATGAGCAGTCCCCGGTGACCGCCATTCAGCACACCAGCCCGGCCGTGGTGAGCACGCAGCATGGCCAGGTGACGGCCCGCTACGTGATCGTCGCCGGGAATGCCTATCTGGGCGATAAGATCGAACCGGAACTGGCAAAACGCAGCATGCCCTGCGGCACCCAGGTGGTGACCACCGCCCCGCTGCCGGAAGAGGTCGCCCGCACGCTGATCCCCAATAACTACTGCGTGGAAGATTGTAACTACCTGCTGGATTACTACCGTCTCACCGCCGACAACCGCCTGCTGTACGGTGGTGGCGTTGTCTATGGCGCGCGCGATCCGGACGATGTCGAGCGCCTGGTGATGCCAAAGCTGCTCAAAACCTTCCCTCAGCTGGCAGACGTCAAAATCGACTACCGCTGGACGGGCAACTTCCTGCTGACCCTGTCGCGTATGCCGCAGTTTGGTCGTCTGGATAAAAACATCTATTACATGCAGGGCTACAGCGGCCACGGTGTGACCTGCACCCACCTGGCCGGACGGCTGATCTCGGAACTGTTGCGCGGTGACGCTGAGCGCTTTGATGCGTTTGCCAACCTCCCGCACTACCCCTTCCCGGGCGGTCGCAGCCTGCGGATTCCATTCACGGCGATGGGTGCGGCGTATTACAGCCTGCGCGATCGTCTTGGCGTATGATCGTTTTCGACAAAAGGGTATCTGACATGAGTAACCAGGAATTTCATCAGCGCAGACTTTCTGCCACCCCGCGCGGCGTTGGCGTAATGTGTAATTTCTTTGCCCGCTCGGCGGAGAATGCCACGCTTACCGACGTGGAAGGCAACGACTATATTGATTTCGCCGCCGGGATCGCGGTACTGAATACCGGCCATCGTCATCCTGAACTGGTGGCCGCGGTGGAAAAACAGCTTCACCAGTTCACCCACACGGCCTACCAGATTGTGCCGTATGAAAGCTACGTTTCATTGGCCGAAAAACTTAACGAACTGGCCCCGGTGCAGAGTCCGGCCAAAACGGCGTTCTTCACAACGGGCGCGGAGGCGGTGGAAAATGCCATTAAAATCGCCCGGGCCCACACCGGCAGACCGGGTGTGATTGCCTTCGGGGGAGGTTTTCACGGCCGAACCTATATGACCATGGCGTTAACCGGCAAGGTCGCGCCTTACAAGCTCGGATTTGGTCCCTTCCCGGGGTCGGTTTATCACGTGCCGTATCCCTCCGAGCTGCACGGCATCACGACGCAGGATGCCATCACGGCGATAGAACGCCTGTTCAAAGCAGATATTGAGGCGAAACAGGTGGCGGCGATTATTTTTGAACCCATTCAGGGTGAAGGCGGATTCAACGTCGCCCCGCCAGAGCTGGTGGCCGCCATCCGCCGCATCTGTGATGAGCACGGGATCGTGATGATCGCCGACGAAGTGCAGAGCGGCTTCGCCCGTACGGGTAAGCTGTTTGCCATGGAACACTACGCGGACAAACCCGACCTGATGACGATGGCTAAAAGCCTGGCAGGCGGAATGCCGCTGTCCGGCGTGGTGGGTCGCGCCGACATCATGGACGCTCCGGCTCCCGGCGGCCTGGGGGGAACCTATGCCGGCAACCCGCTTGCGGTGGCCGCCGCGCACGCGGTGCTGAAGATTATCGACAACGAGTCGCTGTGCGCGCGCGCCCGTCAGCTGGGCGATCGGCTGAAAGCCACGCTGGAGGAGATTCAGGGCACCTTCCCTGCGCTCGTGGCGATAAGGGGAAGAGGATCGATGATTGCGGCGGAGTTTTTTGATCCCGAGAGCCGTGAACCTTCAGCCGCCATCGCGCAGGCGATCCAGCAAAAGGCGCTCGCTCAGGGCCTGCTGTTATTGATCTGCGGCCAGTACGGCAACGTGATCCGCTTCCTTTATCCGCTGACCATTCCGGATGCCCAGTTCAACCAGGCGCTGGCGATCCTGCAACAGGTTATGCGCGATAAGTCCTGAGTGCCCACCGAAAACCGTCTCCCGGAATGCCGGGGACGGTTTCAACGGAGGAGATCTGCACAGATTTCCTCCGCGTGGGAAATGTTGGGGAATTTGGTCTGTTTCATTGTATGCTCCCTGAAACACATCCCCGGCATGAGGAAATAAGAATTGGAAAAAAGATCAGCCTATCAGTCACTTGTGAAAACCTTCCAGCGCCTCTCCCGCTTCTCGCACCTCTCCTCCATCGCCAGCTGGGACATGTTCACCATGATGCCGCCCGGCGGCAGCGCCGCGCGCGGCGAGGCGCTGGCAGAGATGAGCGTCCTGCAACACCAGCTCCTGACCGATAAAAAAGTCGGCGACCTGTTAGCGGCGGCGGCAGGGGAAGATCTGAATGACGTCGAACAGGCCAACCTGCGGGAAATGACGCGCCACTATCAGCAGGCCTCGCTGCTGCCGGAATCGCTGGTGGAGGCCAAATCCCTGGCGGGCAGCAGGTGCGAGCACGCCTGGCGCACCCAGCGCCCCGCTAACGACTGGCAGGGCTTTTCCGCCAACCTGAAAGAGGTGGTCAAACTCAGCCGTGAAGAGGCGCGCCTGCGGGCGGAAGCCAAAGGCTGTACGCCGTACGACGCGCTGCTGGATATTTTTGAACCCGACATGACCAGCGCCCGTCTGGACGTGCTGTTCGGCGACATGAAGTCCTGGCTGCCGGACCTGCTGGCAAACGTCGTGGAAAAACAGGCTCAGCGATCGTTTGTTCCTCCTCAGGGGCCTTTCCCGACGGCAACACAGCGTGAACTGGGCCTGGAAGCCATGAAGATGCTCGGCTTCGATTTTAACAGCGGTCGCCTCGACGTAAGCGCGCACCCGTTCTGCGGCGGCGTACCGGAGGACGTGCGCATCACCACGCGCTATGACGAGGATGAACTGCTCAGCGCGCTGTTTGGCGTGATCCACGAAACCGGACACGCGCGCTACGAACAAAACCTGCCGCGCGCGTGGGCAGGACAGCCGATTGCGCTGGCCCGCTCAACCGCGATCCACGAATCCCAGAGCCTGTTCTTTGAGATGCAGCTGGGACGCAGTGAAGCCTTCCTCAAGCATCTTCTCCCTGCGGTGCATGCCCGCTTTGGCAGCCAGGCGGCGTTCAGCGAAGAGAACTTTATCGCCTGGAACCAGCGCGTGAAGCCGGGCTATATCCGCGTCGATGCGGACGAAGTGAGCTACCCGGCGCACGTGGTGCTGCGCTATGAGATTGAGCGGTCGCTGATCAACGGCGAGATCGAAGTGGACGATATCCCTGCCCTGTGGGACGAGAAAATGCAGGCCTGGCTCGGGTTATCCACCAAAGACAACTACCGCAACGGCTGTATGCAGGATATTCACTGGACCGACGGCGGTTTTGGCTACTTCCCATCCTATACGCTGGGGGCCATGTATGCCGCGCAGCTGTTCCATGCAGCTAAAACGGCGCTTCCGGGCCTGCAGGCCTCCATCGCTGAGGGCGATTTTTCCGCACTCTTTGACTGGCTGCGTCAGAACATCTGGCAGCACGGCAGTCGCTTCAGCACGTCGCAGTTAATCACCCAGGCGACGGGCGAGGATCTGAACATCCGTTACTTCCGCGAACATCTGACCTCCCGCTATTTGTAATCTGTTTGGCCGGGGGTGAGGGATCTCAGGTAAAAGAGCCGTATGTTCCCCCTCACCCCAGCCCTCTCCCTCAATGGAGAGTGGGCCGTCTGTGCTAGCCCCCCGGCAATGTACATATGGTTACACGCCGATACCAATCACTCACGGAAACCCCGAGTTTACAGGGATATAGTTATTTCAACGGCCCCGCAGTGGGGTTAAATGAAAAACCAAATTCGAGGGTATGAGAATGAATAAAGTATTAGCTCTGGTTGTTGCCGCTGCTATGGGTCTGTCTTCTGCTGCATTTGCTGCTGACACTACCGCAACTGCTGCACCGGCTGCCGCACCTGCTGCAACCACCACCGCTGCCCCAGCAAAAGCGGTTCATCATAAGAAACACCACAAAGCTGCAGCGAAAAAAGAAGCCGCTACACCTGCAACCGCAGCATCAACCGAGCAGAAAGCGCAGGCTGCCAAAAAGCACCACAAAAAAGCCGCTAAACCGGCTGTAGAGCAGAAAGCGCAGGCCGCTAAAAAGCACCACCACAAAAAAGCCGCTAAACCCGCTGTAGAGCAGAAAGCGCAGGCTGCTAAAAAGCACCACCACAAAAAAGCCGCTAAACCGGCTGTAGAACAGAAAGCTCAGGCTGCTAAAAAGCATCACAAAAAAGCAGTAAAACACGAAGCTGCTAAACCAGCTGCACAGCCAGCTGCGTAAGAGTACAAGCTAAACCGTGTCCTTCGGGGCACGTTGGTAAACCGGCGCCGAACCGGAACAGGTTCCGCGCCGTTTTTTTTATCCGGAGGGCGTATGCTGCGACGCTATCGGTTTGAGCTGATTCTGATCCTGCTTATTTTATGCGCGCTCATCGCCAGCCACTTTTATCTTTCCTGATTGTAGCACGCTGATTTTACTCCCACTTTAGCGCTGTCCCGTCTATAGTATTTTCATAGGGTTCACTTTTAATAATCATAATTACCCCCACCAGAGTGTGATATGCGTAAATCTGTTGTGTTGTTACTGGGAACGTTTGGTCTTTTTTCTGGATTCTCACATGCGGATGATGGCGGTGATGACACCATTAGCGCGAAAGAGCTAAAGACGCTTTTTTTCGGTCATGACGATCGCACGCGCGTCGCCGATCCCACCCAGGCGCCCTGGGATGCTATAGGTCAACTGGAAACCGCCAGCGGTAACTTATGTACTGCGACGCTGATTACCCCACAGCTTGCCCTGACGGCAGGCCACTGTCTGTTAACGCCGCCAAACGGCAAGCCGGATAAAGCGGTGGCCTTGCGGTTTGTGTCGCAAAAAGGCACCTGGCGCTATGAAATTCACGGCATTGAAGGCCGGGTCGATCCGTCTCTCGGCAAACGACTGAAACCGGATGGTGACGGCTGGATCGTGCCACCGGCGGCCGCCTCTTGGGACTTTGGCCTCATCGTTTTACGCTATCCCCCTTCCGGCATTACGCCGCTGCCGTTATTTGACGGCGACAAAGACGCACTCACCGCCGCGCTGAAAGCCGCCGACCGGAAAGTGACGCAGTCCGGCTATCCTGTCGACCATCTGGATACGCTTTACACGCACTCCGACTGTATTGTGACGGGCTGGGCGCAAACCAGCGTACTCTCTCACCAGTGCGATACGTTGCCGGGTGACAGTGGCTCACCGCTGATGCTGAAAACAGATAACGGCTGGCAGTTGATCGGTGTGCAGAGCTCTGCACCAGCGGCGAAAGATCGCTGGCGCGCAGATAACCGGGCCTTGTCCGTGACCGGTTTTCGCGACAAGCTGGAAGCGCTGGCGCAGCAGTAAATCAGCATCGTCTGACCTGATGTAATGCCCTGATTGACTCAATCGGCATCGGCTGGCTGAACCAAAAACCCTGCAGTTGATCGCAGCCAGCCAGCCGCAGCAGTTTCATTTGTCTTTCGGTCTCGACCCCTTCGGCGACCACCGCCATCCCCAGCGCGTTGGCGATCCGCACCGTGCCGCTTACCAGCGCGGCCGCCTGTTCATCGTTGTCCACCAGCCCGGCCAGCGATTTATCAATCTTGATCGTGTCGAAGTTAAAACGCCGCAAATAGCCAATGCTGGAATAGCCGGTGCCAAAGTCATCCAGCGCCACCGCGGTGCCCAGCGCTTTAAGATTGGCTATCGCCATGCGGGCGCGCTCCGGGTTTTCCAGCACATAGGACTCCGTGACCTCCAGCTGCAGTCGGTTAGCAGGGAAATGAGTGGTCTCCAGCACGCTGGCCACTTTGTCTTCGAAGGCGGGATCGCGGAATTGCGCGGGAGAAATGTTAACGGAAAGCGTTAAGTCACCGTACGGCTGGAGGTCCTGACAGGCGCGCTGCAACACAAACTGGCCCAGCTTGTAAATCAGACCGCTGGTCTCCGCAATGGCGATGAAGGTATCCGGGCCCAGCGGCCCGTCCGGGCGACGTGGCCAGCGGACCAGCGCTTCGACACTGCTCATTTTCTGGCTGCGGGCGTCAATAATCGGCTGATACCAGACCTCAAACTCATCGCGCTCCAGACCGTTACGGATCTGATTTTCAATCGCCAGCTTGCGCTCCCGGGCGCTGTTCAGCTCGGCGTCGTAGTGGGTGATACGCCCTTTCCCGCTCATTTTGGCATGGTACATGGCAATATCGGCGCGGCGAAACAGCTCGGAGCTGGTGCATTCAATCAGGGTTCCGCTGGCGATACCGATACTGGCCCCGATATGGATCGTGCGTTCCCCCAGCTGAATCGGGGTGGTGAGAAAATCCAGCACCGAAACGGCAAAGGCGGTGGCCTGTGTTTCTGCCTCATCACCGCCGATGGTCATGGCAAACTCATCCCCGCCCATACGCGCCAGCATTCCCCCTGGCGGCACGCGTTCACTCAGCGTTTTCGCAATCGCCACGATGAGATCGTCTCCCACGCTGTGGCCGTAGATGTCATTCACGTCTTTAAAACCATCCAGATCGATAAACACCACGCTTTTGACGTCGATATCTCCGCGTAGACTCACCCGATCCAGCGCTTCGATGAGCGCTCGTCGGTTCGGCAGATGGCTTAGCCAGTCCGTTCTCGCCACCAGACGCGCCTGGCTTTCTCCTCGCGCAAGCTTGTACAGCCCCACGCTGCTCACCAGAATAAAGAGCAGGATCAGGGCCGATGCCAGCACAACAATCTGCGTGATATCAGAGGATGCCGCCCGGGCGGCCTGCGCCCCCGGAAGCCGTGCCTGCCAGTTAAGATAGCCCAGTAGCTCCCCTGCCGAACTGCGCAGCGGCATACTCATTTCGTTAATTTTTTCCGGCGTAAAGTGCAGGTTATCGATCTGAAAGGTCGCCCCCAGGTCGGCTAAGATTCTGGCGTTCAGATGACGGGTGATCACCAGATAGCGGCGCGTTTCGTCGGTCACCTGTAATCTTCCGACCATCGGGCGAATCAGCCCAATGCCCACAAAGGCGACGCCGCTTCGCGTTTTGCTGATCCCGGCATAGATATTTTTGTCGCTTGATAAGGCGCGCGCGTGCTGAGCAATCAGGGCTTTCAGCCCCTTACCGAAAAAATCGAGATTCGTCTCCTGAAAAGGCTGACTTTGAAACGATCCCCAGATGACATTGAAATGCTCATCAAGCACGAAGGTGCCATCATAGAGGTTGTTGATTTTAAAGCCGGCGCCCCAGGTGTTATACAGCCAATCGGTATCGAGCGTGGGACGGTAGACCTCCCGCACCGCATCGTCCCAGACGGCGTTATCCAGCACTAACGAGGAGACGCGGTTAACCGATGTCTGAATGGCCCCCTGCACGGAAAGCGCCGTGCGGTGTTCATCAATTTCATTGGTTTTGGTGCTGATAAGATGCAGGGAAAGATAGAGGAGTGCGACGACGGAGATGATTAAGCCGATGCCCGCCATAAAGACCATGGCAAACAACGTTCTCGCGGTGGGAATATTGCGCCAGCTTAATGTGCGATACATCAGCCATCCTCTTTAAGGTTTTGCTTTTCTAAGCGTAATACAGGCAGCGAATTTCGCTGCCTGTAAAGGATGGCTTTATGAACGTCAGGCAAGTTTTATCATAATCATACCTGCAAGCAGCAAGATGAGTCCCATCCAGCCCTTGTTATTTAAACGCTGACCGAAAAGCACCCAGCCTGCAGCCAGCGTCGCGGCGATACCAAAACCGCCCCACAACGCATAGGCGACCGAAAGATCGATCCCCTTTACCGCCTGGGACAGCGCGCTGAACGCCCCCAGAACCGCGGCAATCGACATCAGGCCGTAGAATTTACGGCGAAAACCATCGGAGAATTTCAGCAGGACGTTCGCCAGAATTTCCAGCACAATGGCGAACCCCAGCCAGGCCGCATGAACCCACTCAAACTGTTGCATGGTTCTGCTCCTTCTGCACTTTAGACGGCTTACGGGTACCTGATTTAATCAGCACAATACCCGCGACCAGCGTCGTTAACCCGGCGACCTTCATTGTTGTTAATGTTTCGTCAAATATCAGCACGCTGAACAGCGTAATCAACAAAATACCGATCCCTTCCCACAGGGCATACGCGACGCCCAGCGCAATTTTTTTCACCGCAAACGAGAGGAAAATATACGAAAGCGAAATCATCACCAGCATCAAAATAAAACCGGTGTTGCCATCGCTGACGCTAGCCCACTTCATCGACAGCGTGCCGGTAATTTCAGCGATAATAGCCAGGGCTAATAAAATCCAGTAAAACATGTTTTTCTCCTGCTTGAGAATATAATCCATCGTGGCCCGCTGCGTGCAGCAAACCCAAAAATACGAATTGAAATCAGTCAGCTAAGCGCTTAGCGCCAGCTCAGGCAGAAGAAATGACTATAGTGCGGTGCGCCAGTGTTGCTCACCAGAAAGCAGGCAGAAAGAGGTGGAGTATACAGCAGTATTGTTTGAAGAGTACGTCCTGAACATATTGTCCATAAAATTACAATTATCCGCGTTGTTGCTTCTCGTCTTTGCGGATGAAAATTGTCCTCGGTAGTTAAACACACCGAATTTGTACCATAAGCCAGGATTTTACTCAAAGTCTTTGCAATTCTTTACCCACTCCGTTTGATTTTGGTTAGTTTATTGCAATGCCTTTCACCTTTATTATAAATATAAAGAAAATTTCGGAGTCACCATGGCTAAACCCATCATTACCCTGAACGGGTTAAAAATTGTCATCATGCTGGGCATGCTGGTGATCATATTGACAGGCGTGCGCTTTGCCGCCGACATTATTGTGCCCTTTATTCTGGCCCTGTTTATTGCGGTGATCCTCAACCCGCTGGTTCAGCGCATGACGCGGCTACGCATCCCGCGCGTGCTGGCCATCACGCTGCTTATCAGCATCATTATTGTGGCGATGGTACTGCTGGTGGCTTATCTGGGGACCTCGCTCAATGAACTGGCGCGAACGCTGCCGAAATACCGCTCTTCGCTGGCAATACCGCTGCTGCAGCTGGAGCCCTGGCTGCAACGCGCGGGTATCGAAGTCTCGGTTGAAGAACTGCTGAAATATATCGACCCCAATGCGGCGATGACGATCGTCACCAGCCTGCTGGCTCAGCTTTCCAATGCCATGACCTCCATTTTCCTGCTGTTTTTAACGGTGGTGTTTATGCTGCTGGAGGTGCCGCAGCTTCCTGCAAAGCTGCAGCAGATAATGGTCCGTCCGGTCGAAGGAATGGGGGCGATTCAACGCGCGCTGGACAGCGTCTCCCGCTATCTGGTGCTGAAAACGGCCATTAGCCTGGTGACAGGCGTTGTCGTCTGGGTGATGCTTCTGGCGCTGGACGTCCGCTTTGCGTTCGTCTGGGGGTTACTGGCGTTTGCGCTTAACTACATTCCCAACATCGGCTCCGTGCTGGCGGCGATCCCCCCTATTCTTCAGGTGCTGGTTTTCAGCGGGCTTTATGACGCGCTGATCCTGCTGGCCGGATACCTGGTCATCAATCTGGTGTTCGGTAACATACTGGAACCCCGCATGATGGGCCGGGGCCTGGGGCTGTCCACGCTGGTGGTCTTTTTGTCCCTGATATTCTGGGGCTGGCTGCTCGGGCCCGTTGGGATGCTGCTCTCCGTTCCGCTCACCATCATCGTCAAGATTGGTCTGGAGCAGACGGCGGGCGGGCAAAGTATCGCCGTGCTGCTGAGCGATATGAGCCATCACTAGCCGTCATTCCGCCATCGACAGGAGGGGCTTGCGGGTCCTTCCACCTTCACGATAAGCGCTGAGCGCCCTTCGCCACTCTGCCAGCGGGTACACCATAACGTCGCTGTACTCACTGTCGGGCAACCTCAGCCAGATGCGATCGAACTCCGCGCGCCACGCCTCAACGCTGAGCGCATCCAGACCGTTTCGGATATGGAACCACGCCACGCGCGGCGCAGGCCGCCGCTGTGTGAAGGTTTGCCCGGAGAGCAGCCCGTAGCAGACAAACATGCCCTGCTCGGGCATCACGCTGAGGATCGTTTCCGCAAGCGGCCCGCCGGTGGCATCGTAGACGATATCGCTACGGGCTGCGACGGTGCCGATTCTGTTTGCGTCATGCTGTGCGACAGGCGTGATGCCCATCGCCTCCAGCCGTTCAGCATGCACGGCAGAACGGTGAATGCCATACACCGCTTCCGCCCCCGCCTGACGCGCCCACTGCCCCAGCAGAATGGCGCAATCCGATCCGGCAGCCGTGAGCAAGACTCGCTTTCCACGCGGCGGGTAGCGGGTCAGCATCATCTGCGCCGCCAGCGGGTTAATATAGGCCCGCGCGGCCAGATGTGCGTCGACAGTGTCCGGAACGGGTATCGCATACTCTGCCGGGCAATCCACATAGCGCTGCCAGGTGCCCTGACCGCGCAGCGGCAGGACGCGCAGCCCCACCAGATGCTTAAACGAGGCGGGCGCCTCGGTGACAACACCGACACCTTCATACCCCGCGACCGCCGGTAACGGGGTTCTGTGGCGATAGGCACCGGTGATGGGGATAAGATCGGACGCGTTGACCGGAGAAAACAGCATCCGCACGCGGAGCTGTCCCGGCGCAAGCGCGCCCGGCGGCGCGGTTTCAGGTTGCAGAACAGATTCTGGCTCGCCAAACCGGCGATACCAGAGGGCCAGATTTTCCATTACGATCTCAAGGCTGATAGCGGAACTACTCGCGCCAGCCCATTGCCGGTGCGACATGTTTGAGAATAGACTCAATCACGTGCGCATTATAATCCACACCCAGCTGGTTCGGCACGGTCAGTAAGAGCGTGTCCGCCTCGGCAATCGCCTCGTCCTTTTTCAGCTGTTCAACCAGCTTGTCCGGCTCCGCGGCATAGCTGCGCCCGAAGATGGCCCGCGTTTTCTCATCAAGATAACCCACGCTATCGCTGTCGTTGCGGCTGGCCCCGAAATACATCCGGTCACGGTCGTCCATCAGCGCAAAAATACTGCGGCTGACCGACACCCGCGGCTCACGCGTATGCCCCGCCTCTTTCCAGGCCTGACGGTACGCGCGGATCTGTTTTGCCTGCTGAATATGGAACGGCTCACCGGTTTCATCGTCCTTCAGCGTTGAGCTTTGCAGGTTCATGCCCAGTTTTGCGGCCCATACGGCCGTCGCATTGGAACCCGCCCCCCACCAGATACGCTCGCGCAGCCCTTCTGAATAAGGCTCCAGGCGCAGCAGCCCCGGCGGATTCGGGAACATGGGCTGCGGGTTCGGTTTGGCAAACCCTTCCCCACGCAGCACCTCAAGCAGCACCTCGGTATGACGACGCGCCATATCCGACTCGTTTTCCCCTTCCTGCGGGACATAGCCGAAATGACGCCAGCCATCAATAACCTGCTCCGGGGAGCCACGGCTGATGCCCAACTGCAGGCGACCACCGGAAATCAGGTCCGCCGCGCCCGCATCTTCAGCCATGTACATCGGATTTTCATAGCGCATATCAATCACGCCGGTGCCGATTTCGATGGTCTTCGTTTTTGCGCCAATGGCGGCCAGCAGAGGGAACGGCGAGCTAAGCTGTCGCGCGAAGTGATGCACGCGGAAATAGGCGCCGTCTGCCCCCAGCTCTTCAGCCGCCACGGCTAAATCGATGGACTGCAGCAGCGTGTCAGCCGCCGAGCGCGTGCCGGACTGCGGCGAAGGCGTCCAGTGACCAAACGATAAAAACCCGATCTTTTTCATAACCCTGTGTCCTGATAATGCATTGCGTTCTGTCCACTTTACGCATTACCCGGTAAGAATAAATGCCGTTTATTTAACGGAATGATTCAAATAAATTGATTGAAATAGTTTCATGTCCCTCAGGTAAAAACCCGTTGGTTATCCGTTTGAATTAACGTTACTACTATAGGTCGGGACCTTTCACACTGGATAAAAAATGAAAAGACGCTATGTTGTGGCGGATGTTTTTACTGACACGCCGTTTCTGGGTAATCCTGTTGCCGTCGTACTCGATGCGGAGGGCATGAGTAAAGCACAAATGCAGCAGGTCGCCGTTGAGTTTGGTTACAGCGAAACGACGTTTGTGCTGCCGCCAGACAATCCATCCAATACAGCACGCGTCCGAATTTTTACGCCCTCGCGCGAGATCCCCTTCGCCGGGCACCCAAATGTGGGAACCGCCTACGTGCTCGCTCATCACACTGCGATGAATGATCAGCACCTGCCTGATACACTGCGCTTCGAGGAAATCGCTGGCCTGGTGCCCGTGCGCCTGCTGCGTGACAACGATACGGTGACGGGTGCAGAACTCCTGGTACCAGAGGCACTCTCCTGCCGCTCTGAAGTTAGCCCGGAAAACGTGGCTGCCTGCTTGTCCCTGAACGCAGAAGATATCCGTACCGAGGTACATATGCCCGTCGTCGCGTCGGTGGGTCTGCCCTTCCTGATAGCCGAGCTGGCCTCTCGCGAGGCGCTCCGTCGATGTGTGCCCAATTTACAGGGTTTTCGTGCGACGTTACCGCTGGACGGTGCAGTTTCACTCTATGCCTATACCCTGGATTCAGATTCCGATGCGCCCTGCGATGTGCAAGCACGCATGTTTACGCCCCGAATGACGGAAGATCCTGCAACAGGCAGCGCGACCGCCGCTGTTACGGCGCTACTGGCATTACACCGCGATAAAACGACGCTTGACCTGACAGTCAGTCAGGGGGTCGATATGGGACGAGCAAGCGTACTGTTCACGGGATACGATGCCACCTCAGGAAAGGCGGTGGTTCGAGTCGGCGGAAAATGCGTCATTACGCTTGAAGGCACATTCTCACTGTAACGGAGGAAGCGTATATACATTTACAGTGCCTGATGAGATATATTGGCTCACTATTTTTATGACAGGTAAAACCGGCAATGGCTTTGATCCCCAAAAACTACGCGCGGCTGGAAAGCGGCTATCGCGAAAAAGCATTAAAAATCTATCCATGGGTGTGTGGACGCTGCTCGCGCGAGTTTGTCTATTCCAATCTGCGTGAACTCACGGTTCACCATATCGATCACGACCATACCAACAACCCGGAAGATGGCAGCAACTGGGAGCTGTTGTGCCTGTTTTGCCACGATCACGAGCATTCGAAATACACCGAAGCAGATCAGTACGGCACCACCGTGGTGGCCGGGGAAGACGCGCAAAAAGACGTGGGCGTCGCCACGTTTAACCCGTTTGCCGATTTAAAAGCGATGATGGATAAGAAGAAGTAATCCTCTCGCCCCCTCGCTCACATCGTGCTCTGCGAATTTAAAATGTCCAGGTGATAGCGGCGGTTGCAGACCCCTCATTGCGCCGCATCACGATCGGGCTTTCATTGGCATGGTCGCCAAGCCAGGTATAGTCCGCGCTGAGGACAGTTCCCCAGTGAGCATCGAACTGATGGCTCCAGGTCAGGCTGGTGTCGACGCCATAAAATCCACCCGGCGCTGAATAGCGGCGATAGCCGGTGCGGCGGCTCTGCTGCTCACTGACGCCATACCAGGTATTCATATAACGGCTGTCGCCAAACTGGGCCGCAGACTGAAAGGCAATCGTGTCCTGGTTATTTTGTACCGGGATCAGCGTAATGGAGGCCTGATAGCTTGCCCCCTGACTGTCCGTTAACGGCAGCGTCGCTTTGCCTTCCATGCTCAGCCATGGCGCGGCCTGCCAGCCCACGGCAAGGCCGGTATTCAGGGTGGCATTAATGTCCCCCATCCCTTTCAGGTTGTTTGCACCCTCACGCCAGCCAGAATTTTTATCAGCCCTTCCGGGGTCGTAGCCCAGCGTGTGTTCGAAATACCAACCGCTGTCGTTTTGCAGGTCATATCCCACCCCTTTTTGTGCATCAACAAAGAAAGCGCCTTTGCGTCCCTGCAGCACAGGAACCACCTGCCACACCTGCTTGTCTGAGCCTGAGTAACGCGGGGCATATTGCCCTCCCAGCCCGACGGTTAAGGAATCGGACGCGGTGCCATCATCCGCCTGCGCGGCGGATGCCAAGACCATCAGAAGCGGGACGGACATATACAGGACTTTTTTTATCGCTATCATACTGCTCTCCTTACAGACGCTGGCGTCTCCTGAGACAGGGACAGCCATACAATGTTGGCGCAGTATGATTTGGCTGAATCAATGAATCGTCGGGATAGTGTTAAGAAATGGTCAAGGTGAACGGATGTTATCCAGAAGAGTGCTGATTATTGAAGATGACGCCGACGCGGCTGGCGTGCTCGAAGCCTATTTACGGCGTGAAAATTACGACGTGACCATTACCGGAGACGGTCTTTCCGGGCTGGATATGGCGCAGCGGTGGAAGCCCGACCTCATCCTGCTGGACGTGATGCTGCCGGGACTTAATGGCACCGAGGTGCTGGCGGGCCTGCGTCGTAAAAGCGATGTGCCGGTAATCATGGTCACGGCCATGGGGGATACTCCCGATCGCATTGGCGCCCTGCGTTACGGTGCCGATGATTACGTTGTGAAGCCTTATCATCCGGGCGAAGTGGTGGCGCGGGTGCAGGCGGTGCTGCGGCGCAGCAGTAAAAAAGAGACAGAGGAAAAGATCCTTCGCTGGCAAACGCTGGCGGTGGATGTCGCCGCCATTGTGGCGTGCGTGGACAACGGCGACGACACGCCTGTGATGCTCGATCTTACGCCAACGGAATTCTCGCTTCTGGCAACGCTGCTGCGCTCGCCTGCGCACCCGTTCTCCCGCCAGTATTTACTGGAACACTGTTTGCCGGAAAGCGAGGCGCTGGAGCGCGTGGTGGACACCCATATTTATAACTTGCGTAAAAAACTCGAAGCGGTGGGTATTTCCGGCGTGCTGATCAACGTGCGCGGCGTGGGTTACAGGTTCAGACAGCCATGATAAAAAATCGGCACGCCTCTCTGTGGCGCTGGATTTGCGCACGCATTTTAGCGCTGGCCATCGGCAGCGTGATCGTCATTGCCACCTGCATGTGGCTGCGCTATGCGGTCCAGAACTACTGGATCATGGGCAGGATGCCGCCAGCGGTCCGGCAGGAGTTTCTGACGCTCAGCCAGAACCCGCAGGCCAACCCGGCCCGCTTCCACTCGATTGTGGACACCTGGTGGGGCCTGAGCTATTCCACGCCGTCCATCGCCTCAGCGGACTGGGTCACGGTGGCCCTGCTGGTGCTGGTGATGATCCCGTTTATTGTGGTGATGGGGCTCAAACACGCCCGCCCGCTGGCACTGCAGTTCAGCCGACTTCGCGATGCGGCAAAGGATGTCGCCGAAGGTCAGTTTGGCCGTCAGGCTGAGCTGATCAAAGATGCACCGGCAGAAATGGTCAGCTTTGCGACCGACTTTAACTCTATGACGGGACAACTCGCCCGCTATGAGAAAGAGCTCCGCGCCTCGCACGTCGCGATGGCGCATGAGCTGCGCTCGCCCCTGACGGCCGCCATCGGGCGTCTGCAGGGCATGCTAGACGGCGTGTTTGATGCCAGCCCGGCGCAGCTGGGCATGGTGATGAAACAGCTCCAGCACCTCAACCGCCTCACCGATGAGCTCCACCTTCTCTCTCTGGCAGACGCGGGTAACCTTGTGCTGGAGGACCAGCCGTTCTGTCTGGATGAGCTGATTCAGGAGCGGGCTGCCTGGATCATGCCCCAGGCGGATGCGCATCATTTCAGGATAACGCTGCGTAACCCGCACACCAGCCCCTTCCGGGGCGATGCGTTCCGTATGGGGCAGGTCGTTACCATCCTCATGGAAAATGCGCTACGTTACGGACGCGAAGGCGGCCACCTTGAGGTGGCACTGCATTACGCCAGCGGGCATTACATCCTCGAATTCACCGATGACGGGCCGGGCGTGTCGCCCCAGTTCCTACCGGAAATGTTTAAACGCTTTAGCCGCGAGGAGCAGTCCCGCGCGCGGCATTCCGGCGGCAGCGGCCTTGGTTTGTCTATCGCCCGGGCGATTTGCCAGGCGCATGGGGGTGAGATTAGCGCGTCATTACCGGAAACCGGCGGCCTTGCGGTGTGCATTTTGTTGCCCTGGCATCCGTCCGATAATGAAAATCTCCACTCTTGATAAAGCCTTGACAGAACATCGAATCTTTCTCGACGTAGCGCGCATTTAATAACGCCATTCCCTTTATGGAGCGGCGTTATGTCAGACGAATTTTTTCTCTCCCTCCGCCACTGCCTGCATCATTTGTACGGCGTGGCGCGCACCCTTTCCTGGCTGCATTTTCTTCCCCTGGCCCTGCTTGCGCTGGCGATTTTTCCGCTGACCGGCTGCGGTGATAAACACGAAAACAAACCTGACCCAGTGCGTAAGGTACGCTACGTCGTCGTTGGCACCGCCCACTCCCTTCCCGCGCTGGAAAGAACCGGTGAGATCCATGCCCACGATGAAACGACCCTGAGCTTTCGCACCGGAGGCCGGATACTGACGCGTAGCGTTGATATTGGCGACCGGGTCACTGCCGGACAGCTGCTGGCCACGCTTGATAATACGACCGGGCAAAACCAGCTCGACAGCGCCGCGGCCGACTATGAAGGCGCGAAAGCCTCTGCCCAGGTCGCCGCGCTTAACGTCAGTCGCATGCAAAAGCTTATGCCAACAGGCGCGATAGCCCGCACGCAGCTCGACAGCGCCCGGGCTGACTGGCTTGTCGCCCGCGCGCGCTTAAAAAGCAGCGAGGCCGCATGGCGAAATGCCCGCGAAAATCTCGGCTGGACGCGCCTGATCGCGCCACAAGCGGGCGTCATCACAGCCGTGAGCGCCTCTGCGGGACAGGTTGTCAGCGACGGCCAGTCCGTGCTGACGCTGGCGACCGGGGAAGCCCGCGACGTGGCGTTTGACATTACCGCGCCCGATGCGTTCCCGTCTCTGGATAAAGCGGTTTTGCAGGTTTCCCTCCTCAGCGACCCATCGGTGCAGGCGTCTGCCGTACTGCGGGATATCACCCCGCAGGCCGATCCTCAGACCCGCACGTGGCGCGTCAGAGCTACCCTGCAAAACCCGCCGGCGGCCATGGCGCTGGGCGCCAGCGTCACCGTGACGTTGCCCTCCGCCGCCCCGCACGGGTACGCGCTTCCCGCGTCGGCGCTGACCCGCGTCGGCAACAAACCGGCCGTTTTCGTCATTACCCCGCGGTCGCAGGCGCAGCTGTGCGTGGTGGTGCCCGTCGGCTATACGGCCTCCTCCGTCATGATTGCCTCCGGCCTTGAGCCCGGCGACAGGGTGATTACGGCGGGCGTGAGCACATTACGATCCGGCGAGCCGGTGATGGCCGGAGAGGTTCAGCCATGAACACAGGATCGGAAACCAAATTTAACCTCTCCGCCTGGGCGCTGAAGAACCAGCAGATGGTCAGCTTTTTCATGCTGCTGGTAATTGCGATGGGCGTGTACTGTTATGAAAAGCTGCCGCGTAACGAAGATCCGGCATTCACCATTAAAACGGCCGTCGTCTCCGCGCAGTGGCCAGGAGCCTCCGTGACGGATACCACCCGCCTGCTGACCGATACGCTTGAAAAAAAGCTGCAGGAAACGCCCTGGCTGGACTATCTCGAAAGTGAAACCCGTGCCGGACGCACCGTTATCCACGTCAACCTCCGTGATGATACGCCCCCGCAAAACGTGCCCGATATCTGGTATCAGGTTCGCAAAAAAATGCAGGACATCGCGCCGTCCCTGCCCGAAGGGGTGCAGGGTCCTGCCGTGGATGACGAGTTTGACGACACGTTCGGCACAATTTACGCCTTTATTCCCGAAGGTTTCACGCTGCGGGAGGTGCGGGATCGCGCAGAGACAATACGGCGCGAGCTCATGTCTCTGCCGGATATGGGTAAAACCACCCTGCTGGGCGAACAGCAGGAGCAGTGGGTTCTCGCCTTTTCTCCGGCGCGCCTGGCCGGTATGGGGCTGGATATTCAGGACGTTGCCGACGCCCTCCGGGCGCAAAACGCCGTTGTCCCGGCAGGAACGATGCGTACCGGGCAGGAGAACATGGCGATAAAGGTCAGCGGAGCGCTCACCACCGAAGAGAGTTTACGCGCCGTCACGCTGCACGTTAACAATCGCTATATTCCGCTGACCGACATTGCCACCGTCACCCGGGAAATCGCCGAGCCACCGGCCCCGGCCTACCGGGTGAACGGCAAACCGGCTATCGGTCTGGCGGTGTCGATGGCGCCGACAGGCAACATGCTACGTTTCGGTGCTGCGCTGAACGCAAAAATGGCGACCCTCAGCGCCGGGCTGCCGCACGGTATCGAGATGGTGAAAGTCGCCGATCAGTCAGCGGTGGTCAGTGACGCGGTAAGCGGGTTTATCCGGGTACTTATCGAAGCCGTTGTTATCGTGCTGGCGGTTTCATTTGTCTCGCTGGGTTTGCGGGCCGGACTGGTGGTGGCGACGGCCATTCCGCTGGTGCTTGCCATGACGTTTGTCGGCATGATGCTCGCCGGTATTGGCCTTCAGCGTATCTCGCTCGGGGCGCTGATCATTGCCCTGGGCCTGCTGGTGGATGACGCCATGATCGCCGTCGAAACGATGGTCTCCCGACTGGAAGCGGGGGATTCCCGTCGACACGCGGCCGCCTATGCATTCAAAACGACGGCCTTCCCGATGCTCACCGGTACTCTGGTCATGATTGCCGGTTTTATTCCCGTTGGTTTTGCGGCCTCCAGCGCCGGTGAATACTGCTTCTCCCTGTTTGCGGTGGTGCTCATCGCCCTGCTCTGCTCCTGGGCCGTCGCGATCCTGTTTTCGCCGCTAACGGGCACGTGGCTACTGCCGGAAAAAGTCAGACATCACGCGGCAGGACCGGGAAGGATCGCGCGCGGGTATGGACGGCTTTTACGCATGGCGCTCCGCCACCGGCTCGCTACCGTACTGATTGCGCTTGCCGCGCTGGGGCTGTCAGCGTACGGCACGACGTTTATGCAGGGCGAATTTTTCCCCGCCTCGGACCGGCCCGAGTTGCTGGTCAGCCTGACGCTTCCGGCCAACGCGTCGCAGCCGGAAACGCTCAGAGAGGTGGAAAAGCTGGAAAAAGCGCTGGCCGGCAACAGCAATATCGATCGCTTTTCGACGTACGTTGGCTCAGGCGCCATCCGTTTTTACCTGCCGATGGACGTGCTGCTGGAAAATGAAAATATCGCCCAGATGGTTGTGGTCGCGAAGGATCTTGCGGCGCGGGATCGTCTGCACGCACAGCTCAACACGATCCTGGCGACGCAATTTAGCGACATCATCACGCGCGTGTCGCCTCTTGAGCTGGGGCCTCCCGTCGGCTGGCCCATCAAATACCGGGTGAGCGGGCCGGATTATCTGCAGGTTCGGGCGTTTGCGAACCGTCTCACGGACGCGATTGGCCGCTCCCCGTTCTCACGCGACGTTAACCAGACGGCCGGAGAGCCGGAGAGAGTCATTACCCTTGAGGTAAATCAGACGGCGGCCAGAGCGGCGGGAATATCGTCAGAAAGCCTCGCCCGCACGCTGAATACCGTCTGGTCCGGCAGCGTTGTCACGTCCATCAGAGATAATGACCGTCTTGTCGACGTGGTGCTCAGGGCCGAGGACAGCGCGCGCCAGAGCACCGCCACCCTCTCCTCACTCACGATTCAGGGAAATGACGGTAAAAAAATTCCGCTCAGCGCCGTCGCAACGCCGGTTTGGGGCGTGGACGATCCGGTCATCTGGCGTCGGCAGCGTGTGCCCTTTATCACGGTGCAAACCGACCTCGCCCCGGGGCTGAGGGCTGAAGCGGTATCCGCCGCGCTGCGTCCGACGGTGGATAAACTGCGCGCGAGCCTGCCCGCAGGTTACAGCATTGAAGAAGGCGGCGCGGTTGCCGAATCGGATAAGGGGAACAGCTCCGTCTTTACCGTTCTTCCGGTAACGCTGGTCATCATGCTGTTGCTGCTGATGCTTCAGCTGCGGCGATATTCCCGGATGCTGCTGGCGCTCCTGATGGCCCCGTTTGGTTTACCGGGGATCGTGCTGGCTATGCTGCCTGGCGGAACGCCGATGGGGTTTGTCGCGCTGCTGGGCGTTATCGCCCTGGCGGGGATGATCGTGCGTAACGCGGTAATATTGATTAGCGAGGTTGACAGCAATCTTGCCCAGGGTATGGCAAATGATGCCGCGATTATGGCGGCCGCGGAGCACAGGGCCAGACCCATCTGTCTGACCGCCTGTGCCGCCATTCTGGGGATGATCCCCATCTCTCACCAGGTCTTCTGGGGCCCAATGGCCTATGCCATCATCGGCGGGCTGCTGGCTGCGACGCTGGTGACGCTGACCGTGTTACCCGCGTCGTTTAGCCTGCTGTTACAGTGGGGGGCTCAGCGTAAAGCCGCAGCCGACGGGCCGGGCTGAGTCTCCATTTTTCTCCGATTACGCGGCGGTGAGCGCAAAACGGTCTGTCAGGACATGGCGGATTTCATCCTCCGCCAGCCGCCGCGTTTCAGTGCCGTTCGCCGTGATGGTTTTCAGCATATCGCCCAGTAAAATCTGGCGTCCTTCCGGGCTGTGCTGCACCACCACCCGCTTCTGCACAAAGATCGCATCCGGGTGCGTGGAGTTCAGGTAGTTGGCCGGGACGAAATCAATCCACTCCTGAGGCGTGAGATCGAAGCCGTATTGTCGGGCCCATTCGCCTTCCACCTTCGCCTCGAGCAGATACTCACCCTCTGCGCTGCGGCTCAGGCGAAACGTGTCGAAATCCTGGGGGATATCCACGTCAAGCGTGTCCAGCGCCATTGGCGCGCGGATGCCGTAGCTGCCGAACCCGAGATCGCAAAGCCACTGCCTGCTCTCCACTTCAGCGATTAACGCCATATGGGTTTTTGGCCGCCGTGCAGGGTAGAACATCGGACGCGCCGCCACGAAACGGTAAGGAATACCAAGTGCCTCCAGCGCCATGGCAAAAAGCCCGTTCACCTCATAGCAGTAGCCGCCGCGCCCTTTCTTTAACACCTTATCAGCAATGTCGTCTGGCGCCAGCGAGACAATTTTTCCCGCCTGCACGTCCAGATTTTCAAAGGGAACGGAAAAGAGCTGATGACGCATCAGCGCATGCAGGGTGGTCGTATCGGCCGCCGCCGGTCCGGTGTAGTTTATGCGTTTGAAATACGAGGAAATGTCGAAATTATCGCTGTGCATATTGCCTCCTTGTCCTGAACATGCCGGACACTATAGATGGCGCGCATCATTGGCTGTATAGTCAGTTTTATCGAAAATTAGCCTGAACAGATACCCATGTCTGCCCCGTCCACCTCCTCACCACACTATCGCCGGATTGCTGAGAGTCTACGCCTCACGCTCTCTTCAGGCGCATTGCGAGCCGGTGACCGGATGATCTCCGCGCGAAAACTGGCCGAGCGCGAGCACGTTAGCCTTCCGACGGCGCTGGAGGCCCTTCGCTGCCTTGAGGCCGAGGGGCTGATCGTTGCGCGTCCGCGTTCGGGTTACTACATTCGCCAGATCAGCCAGCCTCAGCGTGCGGAGCCCGCGCGTTCCCCGGCAGGCCCGGTCCCCGTCACCCTGTCCGCCGTGGCCCGGTCGCTGTTCAGCAGTGCAGAAGCCCGTCTGGTCCCGCTGGGCGCCGCCCTGCCCGATCCCGCGTGGCTGCCCGGGGAGGCGCTGCAGCGGGCGTTGCACTCCGCGGGCCGTCGTCTGGACGCGCATGGGCAGAGCTACAGCCTGCCTCCGGGAAGAGCAGACTTGCGAAGTAAGATTGCCGCGCGCGCTGCGCAGTGGGGAGCCCGTTTCGGCGCGGACGATCTTATTATCACCGCGGGCGCGACGCAGGCGCTGCGCCTGGCCCTGCGGGCCGTGTGTCAGCCAGGTGATGTGGTGGCGATTGAGCAGCCCGCCTACTTCGGCACGCTCCTGCTGCTGGAGGATTTAGGCCTGAAGGCCTTAGAAATCCCCACCGATCCTGCTGAAGGCTTGTTACTGGAACCGCTGGCTGACGCCATCCGCTGCCACCGTCCTGCGGCCGTTCTGGCCTCGCCCACCGTGCAAAACCCATTGGGTGCCAGCATGCCCGTCGCGCGCAAGCAGGAACTGGTTGCTCTGCTTGAAGAGGCCGGTATTCCTCTGATTGAGGACGACGTCTACGGTGACCTCGTCGGTGACGGGCAACGTCCTCCGGCCTGCAAAGCCTTCGACCAGAACGGGAATGTGATTTACTGCAGCTCCCTGTCAAAAACGCTTGCGCCGGGGTGGCGAATCGGCTGGATTGCCGCCGGACGCTATTACACGCAGGTCTTGCAGGCCCGCATGGCCGGAGAGTGGGCCGGTGCGCCGCTGCTGGAAGCCGCGACGAGCGAGATGCTGGCAAGCGGCGACTACGACCGTCACCTGCGGCGGCTAAAGCGGCGGATCGCAGAGGGAATAGACGCCGTCGTGGCGCAGGTCGTGGCCAGTTTTCCCCCCGGTACCCGCGTAAACGTCCCCGCAGCTGGCTTTCTGTTGTGGGTCGAACTTCCTCTGCAGGTCAACGCGCTGGAGGTGCATCGTCGCGCGCTGGCGCGGGGTATTGGCGTCAGCCCCGGTCCCCTGTTTTCTCCTGGCGCAGAACTTTCGCACTTTCTGCGGCTAAACTGTGCAAACGAACCGACGCCCCGCCTGCTCAATGCCGTGGAGCAGATTGGTGCGCTATGCCATGAGCTGGCCGCTTTCACACCAGACTCTCCAGCCACTCGGTAAATACCCGCACCTTGCGGGAGAGATGACGGTGTGGGTAGAGCAGTGACAGTTTGCGGTCCGGCGAGCGATAGGCTGGCAAGACCTCAACCAGCAGGCCGCGGTCAATGTAAGGCTGAAGAAAGAGATTCATCCCCTGCATTACCCCAAGCCCAGCCAGGCCTGCCGCGATGTAGGCCTCGGAGTTATCCACCACGAGCTTACCGGGTAGCGCGATCTCCGCGACGCCCTCTGGCGTGGTAAACGTCCACGGCTGAATGTGCCTGCTGCTGTTGTTAATCCAGTTGATGGCCTGATGCTTGCGTAAATCCTCCAGCGTTTCTGGCGTACCGTGTTTTGCCAGCCAGGCCGGGCTGGCACAGGTCGTGATTTTAATGTTCCCGACTTTACGCGCGATATAATCGCCATCGTCCAGCTCGCCCACCCGCAGCACGCAGTCCAGGCCGTCCCGCAGCATATCCCGACGGCGGTCAGAGCTGCTCAGAATGATCTCGATCTCGGGATGCTGACGATAAAAATCAGGCAGATTGGGTATCACCCGCAGCGTTGCAAAAGAGACAGGCATATCGACTCGCAGCTGGCCGTGTATTGCACGGTCCGAACCAAACGACTCCAGTAATTCATCCGCCTGCGCCAGCAGGGGTTTACTGCGGCGATAAAAGGCTTCCCCATCCGGCGTCAGGCTAATTCGACGCGTTGTACGCTGCAGGAGCCGCGTGCCACTGTGTTGTTCCAGAAGCTGCAGCGCTTTGGTCACTGCCGGTCGATGGACCTGCAGATTCTCTGCCGCCTGGGTAAGGCTTCCCGAGTCGACAATTTCAATAAAAATCCGAATAGATTCAAAGAGGTTTATTTGCATAAGGGATGTCTTGCCGCGAGCGGGAGAAAATGATTGTTATTGATTTTATAACAGTGATGAATATTTCTGGCTATTTTTCCTAACAATCTTACTCTCTACACTCTCCCTCATTCAAACGTAAGGGAGAGTCTGCTATGAAAAATAACCGTATCTGTCAGATCCTGGGTATCGAAAAGCCCGTTATTCAGGGACCGTTATCCTGGCTTACTGATGCCCGTTTAGTGGCCGCGGTCAGCAATGCCGGAGGACTCGGTGTGCTGGGTCCCAACGCAGGGTTAACCGCCGATACCGCGGTCTCCACGCCGGAAGCAACCGCCGAAAAAATGCGGGAAGAAATTCGGAAAACCAAACGGCTGACCGAAAAACCCTTCGGCGTCAACCTGATCCCCACCGCCGTTAATGACGTCTGGACCGGGCCAATTCTTAAGGTGGTAAAAGAGGAAGGCGTCAGGGCCGTGGTGTATACGGGCTATGGGGAAGGCAGCATTATTCCCGCGCTGTTTAGTGAGTTAAAAGAGGCGGGTATTGCCATTATCTACCGCGACATCAATCCCACGCCGGAAAACACCCTTCTGGCTGAAGAGATGGGGGCAGACATCATCGTCGCCACCGGTTTTGACGAGGGTGGGACGCTACCCGCGACGGCGCTGGGTACCTTTTCCATCGTGCCGCTGATTGCCGACGCCGTGAAGCACGTCCCGGTGATGGCCGCGGGCGGTATTACCGATAATCGCACCGCCAGAGCGGCGCATGCATTGGGGGCGGAAGGCGTGTTTGCCGGTTCGGTGTTTATCAGTACCGAAGAAAGCCGCGTGCCGCAGGGGGTCAAAGAGAAAATTGTTGCCGCCAACGGCCTGGACCTGCTGCTTTTCCGTACCGTCCCCCACTACTATCGTTCTCTTCCCGGCAAGCTGGCGGAAAAACTGGCGGCGATGGATAAAGCGGGCGCAAGCAACGAAGCGCTGGGCAAGGCGATGGGCGGATTACGGGGCCTGCGCCTGGGCATGCTGGAAAATAATACCGATGAAGGCTATATCGCGCTCGGCACGGGGATCGGGAATATCCACAGCGTGAAAAGCGTGGCCGAGGTTGTCGATGCGTTAACGGTTGAGTAAGCCCTTAACCCTGATGCTATGGGCGCTGCCCGCGTGCGGCGTCCGCAAAGCGTCTGCGGTTCTTTTTCACACATTGAGGATTGCGCGTTCTTTAACCACAGCGTCAGGATTGGCACGTTTTACCGCTATCAGAAAAGCCGTGAAGTTATGATTCCAGAGGGTGAGATTGTTATAAAACTGCACCTGCTTTTCATTAACACCGTCGCGGTAAATAACAATCCAGACCCGTCTGCTATTTATCTCGGTATTCCCCGGTCTGATTTTAATGATGTTAGCCAGTGCAATTTTACGGGTGGCGTTGTTTTTAACTTCATATAAAAACTGGTCATCATAAAACCAGGTTGTACCTCCATTCCCGCCAAATATTGAGGGATTGGCAGATATTTTTTTCATCCCGTTACGGTCTGAAATGATACGTTTTGCCTGGCGAATGCGTCTGACCAAAAAGCTTAACAGAATGAGAAGCGCAATGAGGGGCAGAGCAACTGATATCATTTTTAGACTTTCGTGCATATCCCTGCCCCACAATACATTCATTTTAACGCGTGAGTATAACGCGCCGATCGTTGATGACAACAACCCTTACGGTCAGGGAATAATCCGCGCGGCTCTCAACTGCGCGAACAGGTGGAAAAACATCTCATCCGTCGCCTGCATTTGCGTAAAGCCCGCCCTGCGCAGCTTGCTCCCGTCACCAAACATGTCGTAGTTCCAGCTAAAGACAAAATCGGCAAACCGCCCGTCGCTCAGCTGCAGAATATCCGCTTCCACCAGCCGCTCTCCGGCAAGCTCGCGCCATACGCCGCGATAGTCCGTAAACAGCTGATGAAATGACAACCTCACCGGCGGTGCAGAGTCCAGGTCAAACCAGCGTGCGATGCGCGGCCAGAGCTCGCTCCAGCGCCAGATATCGCCATTATTCACGTTGAACGCCTGATTCTGTGCCGCAGGTGACGCGGCGGCCCACAGAGTGGCGTCGGCCAGCAGCCCGGCGTCGGTATGGTCAACGATACTGTGCCAGGTCTGTTCCGAACCGGGAAAACGCAACGGTAAACCCAGCGCCTTACACAGGGAGGCGTACAGGGCAATGCTCAGCGCAAGGTTCATGGCATTGCCCGGTACCGCACTCCCTACCACGCCCGGCCTGATGGCATTCCAGTGCCAGCGCTTTCCCCGCTGAAACTGGCTGAGCCACGCAAGCTGCGCGGCGTTAAATTCGGCACCCGGTACGCCGGGATCGCTTTCGCGCGCCGGGGTTTTAAACGGCCCCAGATGCGCGCCGTAGACCTTGTACCCCTGCATCAGGCTTACCGTCTGCAAAGGTGCCGTTTTTTCGAGGATGCTGACCAGATTACGCAGCATGGTGACGTTCGGCTCAACCATGTCTTCCCAGTTCGCCGCGTTCGCCCAGGCGCTGTAAAAGAGATGGGTGGTACCGTCCAGGGAGCGCAGCGCCCGGGCGCTGTCCTTTTCATCCAGTAAATCGATCTTGACCATCGGAATGCCGTCAGGATGCGACCCGGCATGGCGGCTAAGGCCGATCACCTGCCACTGATGGTGCAGGAGCGTGTTGATCATCTGTCTGCCGACAATGCCGCTGGCGCCCGCGACCAGGGCGACGTTGTGTTGCTGCCTATTATTCATGGTATTTCTCCGGAAAGGGTGACAGACGCAGTGTGATATATTATTTTTTCTGGAGATATCCCATGAAACCGATGGCACTTATAAGCAAAATCATTAAATGAATAATAAGCTCAATGCCATTTCTACTTTTCTGCGCGTCGCTGAAGCGGGCTCGTTTTCAGCGGCTGCCCGTCAGACCGGTATTAAGCAGTCCGCCGTCAGTCAACAGATCGCGGCGCTTGAGGAATCGCTGGGTGTGGTACTGCTGCACCGTACGACGCGTACGATGAAGCTGACCGAACAAGGGGAACGCTACCGGCGCGATATGCAGCTCGTGCTGGACGCCATGGGGGAAGCGGAGAGGCGTTTACATCCTGTCGATCATAGCGTTCAGGGACGCGTCCATGTCCAGTTGCCGAGCGGCCTGGGGCAGATCATTTTGCCGCATCTGCTGGCGTTACAGCGCCTGCATCCCGAGCTGCAGCTGATGCTTTCCCTGGATGACCGCCTTGCCGATCTGGTGGCGGAGGGCGTGGATGTCGCGATACGGCTGAGCAGCGAGCCTCCGCAGGCGCACGCGGCTCGCGTGCTGGGACGGATTGAAGCTGCACTGTTTGCCGCTCCCGGTTTTCAGGCGGTACACGCGGTCAGCGAACTGGCGACGCTGCCACACGTACGGTTCAGCGGCATTCCGCCGGATGCTCCCCTGCGCCTGATGTCTGACGAGGAAACGGTCGAGGTCAACGTGAATACCGTTTTCCGTGCCAACACCAGTGAGGCGCTGCTGCAGGCGCTGGAATCCGGCATCGGTATCGGCGGCATGCAGCGACCGCTCGTGGCCAGGGCTCTGCAGGCGGGCACGCTGGTACCGGTGCTGCCCGACTGGCGGTTACCCGATCGCTTCCTCTATGCCGTTTATCCTGATGCCCGCTTTATTCCGCAGCGCGTCAGAAAGGTTGTCAACGTGATTGAGCAATTACTGCCTGAGATCGCGACCCACAACGCCACAAAATAACCGCCTTTTACCTCGCCACCGGTAAATCCGCGTACCGCGTCGTATAGGCCGGTGACAACATCTCTCGCTTCATCGCCCACGGTTTCTCAATCCCCTGCCCGGCGAACCATATCTTCCCTTTGCCGGAGTGATTGACGCTGTCGATCATCTCCATCAGCGCCGCGCTGTTGGCGCGCAGGCGATTGTCGTCAAACAGATTAAGCTGAGCGACACCGCTGCTGAAAAAGTCCGCCAGCATGACCCCGGCCTTCATATAGCGATACCCGTCGAGCCATATCCGCCCCAGCGCCTCCGTGGCGGCACGGATGATATCCCGCGAGTCATTGGTGGGCGTCATCAGGGTGACCGAAGCCTGATTACCGTAATAAATTTCGTTGTCCGCATGCGGGCTGGTGCGCACAAACACGCTGATAAAACGACAGTATTGATGCTCGCCGCGCAGTTTCTCTGCGGCGCGTTCCGCGTAGGCGCAAATCGCCTGGTGCATCTCTTCATATTGCGTAATGCGATGACCAAACGAACGGCTACAGATGATTTGCTGCTTCGTGGGGGTGTACTCTTCCAGGTCAAGACAGGGCTCGCCGCGAAGCTCGCGCGCCGTACGCTCCAGCACCACGTTAAAATGTTTGCGAATGACCCACGAGGAGGCCTCCGCCAGCTCCAGCGCCGTGGTAATCCCCATCGCATTCAGTTTTTTCGTGATGCGCCGCCCTACGCCCCATACCTCCTCTACCGGAACCTTTGCCAGCAGTTTACGCTGCCGCTCGCGGCCCGACAGATCGACCACGCCGCCGGTACTGGCCCAGCGTTTCGCCGCATAGTTGGCCAGCTTCGCCAGCGTTTTTGTCGGGGCAATGCCGACGCCAACGGTTAAGCCCGTATTTTTAAAGACCTGCGTGCGCATCTGGTGTCCGAACACTTCCAGTGCAAGGCAGTTACCGATCCCTGAAACGTTCACGAACGCCTCGTCGATCGAGTAAATTTCTATGGCCGGAGCGAGATCGGTCAGCGTCTGCATCACCCGACTGCTGAGGTCGGCATACAACGCATAGTTTGAACTGAAGACGTAAACCCGTTCCGGAAACCGTTTTTCTTTGAATTTAAAATAGGGCTCACCCATTTTTATGCCGAACTGCTTTGCCTCCCGCGACAGTGAAATAATGCAGCCGTCGTTGTTGGACACCACCACGATGGGCTTCCCCTCCAGATCGGGGCGGAATACCTTCTCGCAGGAGGCATAGAAGCTGTTCACATCAACCAGCGCGAACATGTTTATGCGTTTTGAGCGTGTGGGTGACGACGCCGAAGATCTGCAGTTCCTCTTCGGAATGAAAGGTAATCGGCTGATAGCGGGCATTATGCGGCAGAAGTCTCAGAGCCGGGCGCGTCTGTAGCTCCTTCACCGTAAACTCACCGGCGACCGACGCCACGACGATATCCCCATGTTCGGCATTTAACGAGCGATCAACTACCAGCAGATCGCCGTCGCCAATCCCCGCGCCAATCATGGAGTCTCCACTCACCTTGATAAAATAGGTCGCACTGGGATGTCTTACTGCCAGCCGGTTAAGATCGAGACGATCCTCCACATAATCCTGAGCCGGACTGGGGAAACCACAGGCTACACGCTCTGCAAACAACGGTAATTCAATAGATTGATTTGGATGATAAGAAAAGAGAGTGTCCATAATGCCTTTCTCGCCAGATACTGTATATAAATACAGTATTACGGATTATGGCCAGGGATCAAGGTCATTTCCGGAAGCGAACCCAAACGCGTTGAAGTGTCAGAAGATTTAAAACGCGCAAAGCCCGGAAGCGCATGTCGGGCTTTGTGCCTGTGACGATCAGTCCATCAGCGTATTCAATGTTTCCAGTGCGTCAGGCGGCAACTGCAGTTCCCCCGCCGCGAGGTTTTGCCGCAGATGCGCCACGGAAGAGGTGCCCGGGATCAGCAGGATATTCGGAGAACGCTGCAGCAGCCATGCCAGCGCAACCTGCATTGCCGTGACGCCCAGTGAATCCGCCACAGCCTTCAGCCCGGACGATTGCAGCGGCGTAAAGCCGCCCAGTGGGAAGAACGGCACATACGCGATCCCCTGCTGCGCGAGCAGATCCACCAGCGCATCATCACCCCGGTTCACAATGTTGTACATGTTCTGCACGCACACCACCGGCACCATCTTCTGCGCTTCCGCGACCTGGGTGGCCGTGACGTTGCTCAGGCCAATATGCCGCACCAGTCCCTGCTGCTGTAATTCTGCCAGGGTGGAGAGCGGTTCAGCAATCGACCCTTCCGCTGGCCCGTGCGCGCTAAACATGATCCGCAGGTTCACCACGTCCAGCACGTCCAGCTGCAGATTACGCAGGTTGTCATGCACCGCCTGCGTCAGCTCCTGCGCGGAAAAGGCCGGCAGCCAGGCGCCTTTGTCGTTGCGACGGGCACCAATCTTGGTGACGATCGTCAGATCGTCCCGATAAGGATGAAGCGCCTCGCGGATCAGCTGGTTGGTGACATGAGGGCCATAAAAATCACTGGTATCAATGTGGTTTACCCCCGCCGCCACGGCCTCGCGTAACACCTCCAGCGCGGCCTGCTTATCCTTCGGCGGCCCAAAGACGCCCGGCCCGGCCAGCTGCATCGCGCCGTAGCCCAACCGTTTCACCGTCCGCGTCCCAAGCGCGTATGTCCCGCTTTTATCAATGCTGCTCATGTTGACCTTCCTCATAAAAATGATCCGGATTTACAACAGGTTCCCTCTGGGAGCCTTTAGTTAAGCGCGAGTTAATTAAAGTTTACATTCTCTACGACGATAGTAATGAAGTAACCCTGCATCTTCTCTAACGGACGACCGCTATGCTGAAAAATCTGCACGTGATTACCGGTATTATCTTTGCCCTCACCATATTCTGTCTGCTGCAAGTTGTCACGGGAGGGTTGTTCTACTCTGCCGTCAGCAACGATCGCCATAACTTCCAGAACTCCGGCGTGCTCAACGCCCAGCAGGAAAGCCTGAGCGACAGCGTGAACACGCTGGTGAAAACGCGCGTCACCGTCACCCGCGTGGCGATCCGCTACCTGAAAAACCAGCGTGACCCGGCTTCCCTTGCGGCGATCAATAAACTGCTGGGCACCGCAAGCGACTCGCTGGCAAAAGCCGAAGTCTATAACAAAGAGTGGCAGAAACTGCCGCAGGTTAAGGGCCAGGAGGCGGCATTGACCGACGAGATGCAGAAATCCTGGAACCAGATGCACTAAGTCATGCGTTTATCGATTGAGTATCTGCGCGCCGATAACTATCAGGCCTATGGCGATCTGGACGCGCAGCAGGCGCAGGACGATATGGAAGCGGTCTATAACCGCTGGCGCGCCGAAAACAACACCCAGCTGAAGGCCGCAACCGAAGAGAACCAGAGCAGCTTTACGCAGATGCAGTGGACGCTGGCGGCAATTCTGCTGGCCGTTATCGCGGTTCTGGTGGTCATCTGGCAGGGTTTACAGCACCTGCTGTTAAAACCACTCCACTCCATTATGAACCATATTCGCGCCATTGCAGGGGGCGACCTGACGCAGGATATCGCTATCTCGGGCCGCAATGAGATGGGTCAACTGGCCGCAGGCCTGCATGAAATGCAGCAGTCGCTGGTAACCACCGTCAGCGCCGTGCGCGGAAGCACCGATTCCATCTACACCGGCGCAGGCGAAATTGCCGCAGGAAGTAACGATCTTTCCGCCCGCACCGAGCAGCAGGCCGCCTCGCTCGAAGAGACCGCCGCCAGCATGGAAGAGCTGACCGCGACGGTTAAACAGAACTCCGATAACGCCCGTCAGGCCACGCTGCTGGCGAAAAACGCCTCTGAAACGGCCGCGCGCGGCGGCCACGTCGTGGATAACGTGGTTCGCACCATGAACGAAATCGCCGACAGTTCGCAACAAATTGCGCATATTACCAGCGTGATCGACAGCATTGCGTTCCAGACGAACATTCTGGCGCTTAACGCCGCGGTGGAAGCGGCACGCGCCGGGGAACAGGGGCGTGGCTTTGCGGTTGTCGCAGGCGAGGTCCGTACGCTGGCGAGCCGCAGCGCGCAGGCGGCGAAAGAGATCAAAGGGCTTATCGAGAACTCCGTCAGCCGGGTGAATACCGGTTCTGAGCAGGTTAGCGAGGCCGGCACCACCATGAAGGAAATCGTCGCCGCCGTTACCCGCGTGACCGATATCATGGGCGAGATTTCCTCTGCCTCTGACGAGCAGAGCCGCGGCATTGAGCAGGTGAGCCTGGCCGTTTCGCAGATGGACAGCGTGACGCAGCAAAACGCCGCGCTGGTGCAGGAGTCCGCCACGGCGGCAGCGGCGCTGGAAGATCAGTCCGAACAACTGCGCCAGGCGGTAGCCGCGTTCCGTCTGAACGGAAAAGAAAAAGCGGTCACCCCGCGCCCGGCCAGCGTGAAGACGCCCCAGCTGTTGCGCCCGGCAACCGCAAACGCCGCCACCGACAGCAACTGGGAAACCTTCTGAGTTTCAGGCGGGCGAGAATATCGCCCGCTAGCGGCTGCGCTTGGCGTGCCGCTCCCAGTTATCCTGTTTTGCTTCATCGGATTTACGCAGTGAAACGTAGCAGGCCCCGCTGCCCCCGTGATGCGGCAGCGCCACGCAGAAGGCCTGTACATCCTCGAACTCGGTTAACCAGCGCGCCAGATAGCTGCGCACCACATTAGGATGTGAGTTCTGCTCCCGCCCTTTCCCGTGAATGATAATCAGGTTACGTAACCCGTCACGTCTGGCCTGGCAGATAAAAGAATAGAGCATCTGACGGCAGCGTTCGGCAGGCTGGCGCAGGAGGTTTAAACTGGCCTGGCGGGCATATTTACCCGAGCGCAGCTTATCGATAACGCCCTGCTGCACCCCTTCGCGCTGGAACACCAGCGGTTCTTCCAGGGGAAGAAGGTCTAGAAAATCCAGCGTCAGGAAGTTATCCAGCTGTTCACTATCCACCTCCTGGCGCGTCCGCGTATTGCGGCTGGGCTGCCAGTGAATATCCGGGCCACGCTTCAGCGGCTGGACATCTTCCATGGCGTCAAGAAAAAAGGATTTGTCGTCAGGGTTCATGGATATCCTCCGGCTACAACTGAGGACGGTACTATACCTGCGCCCGAGACAGGCCTCAATCACCGTTACAGGCCGTCGTGCGCAACAAATATTAACCTGATGAATATATATAGTATTTATAAAATAAAGTTAAATATGACTTAACTAAAATTTCAGCAAAGATGAAATAAGTGATTTGTGTTAAATTTTCGTAAAATCAAACACTCAATATCCTTTCATTTTGCGGGAAAGGTGTTATACCTAAATATACCTGCTTCATGGATATAATACTCAGGATTGGCGAAAGGACGCACTGCTGTGTGTACTGGAGGATCTGTCTGATGTCGGGCAGATCCTGTTTTTTTTATTATCTCACGTTCACGCCACGATTATTTTCCTCGCTTCCCGCCTGAATTGCGTAATTAATGACTCAGCCAGGGGCGTCTGACGTGAATCACGGCGCTGAATTAAATAATATGCTGCTTTTGGAAGCGATTCGACAACCGGCAGCATGACCAGACGGTGCGCCAGCAGCGGGTCACAGCCTAACTCCTGCGGCAATATGCTTAGAAAATCACTTTGCGCGACCAGGCTAATACAGGAGGAAAAGGTTTCACAGACCACACCAATTCGCGGTATTTGCGAGCGATGGCTAAATACCTCTTCTAACTGCTTATAATAACTTCCCCGCGGCGTCGGCATTGTCCAGTTATAATGCAGAAGTTCATTAATTGACGTTGCCCCTGTTGCCGGATGCCCTTCGCGACAAAATACCGCAAACGGCTTCTCGAAGAGTTTTTCAAACGTAAATTCCTGGTCGTAAGGTCCCTGATAATAGGTGTTGATGGTGAAGTCCAGTTCGCCCTGCCGTAATTCGTTAATCATCGACACCAGCTGTCCTTCCATTATCCGCACTTTGACCTGCGGATGTTGGGCATGAAAGCGGGTGATGACGGCGGGCATCAGGCTGCGCGAAACGCTGGCCCCCATCCCGATGTTGATCTGCCCGGCCTGTTCCCCCTGCCGCTGACGAATATCATCCTGCGCCGCGCGCAGCTCTTCCAGAATTAGCCGGGCGCGCTGGTAAAAGCCCTCGCCGCATTCGGTCAACGCGACGCCCTTACTCCTGCGCACGAAAAGCTGCGCCGCCATGCCCTCCTCCAGCTCTTTGATGGATTTGGTCAATGCCGGCTGGGAAAGATTCAGCGTCCTGCTGGCACCGCGAATGCTGCCCTGGCGAGCAACTTCAACAAACGCCCGGAGATGATGGAATTTAACCTGAAATGACATAGCCCGACCGATAACCGTTGTTTATCAGAGTAAAGAAACTGTCATCTACTTTACTGGAAAGGGATGTGCGAGGGTAATTCCTGAACGGTTAAAACTGTGAAATATCGGTTAGTGATAAGTAAAAACTATCACAGCGTGAAGCAGTTCACATATTTTAATGATGACAGGAACAGATATGGACACACTGGCGCAGTACATCCAGACGTTAACCCCGCAGCTGAGCGCGTGGCGTCGCGATTTTCACCATTATGCGGAATCCGGCTGGGTAGAGTTTCGTACCGCCGCGAAAGTCGCGGAGACCCTGGACTCGCTGGGTTACGCGCTGGCGATGGGGCGCGACGTCGTCGATGCCGAAAGCCGGATGGGGCTGCCCGATGACGCGACCCTGGCGCGAGAATTTGCCCGCGCGCGCGCGCAAGGCGCGCCTGAGAAATGGCTGGCGCCGTTTGAAGGCGGCTTTACCGGCATTGTTGCCACCTTGAATACCGGCCGCCCTGGCCCAACCCTGGCGTTTCGCGTGGACATGGACGCCCTTGATTTAAGCGAAGCGCTCAACGACAGCCATCGCCCGTTCCGCGACGGGTTTGCCTCCTGCAATCCGGGAATGATGCACGCCTGCGCACACGACGGCCACACCACCATTGGTCTGGGGCTGGCACAGGTGCTTAAGCAGAATGAAGCCCGGCTGAACGGCACCATCAAGCTGATCTTCCAGCCTGCCGAAGAAGGAACGCGCGGCGCGCGCGCCATGGTTGCCGCCGGGGCGCTGGATGACGTGGACTATTTCACGGCCATTCATATTGGCACCGGCGTACCTGCCGGGACGGTAATCTGCGGCAGCGATAACTTTATGGCCACCACCAAGTTCGACGTGAGCTTCACCGGCGTGGCCGCACACGCGGGCGGTAAACCGGAGGACGGTCGTAACGCCCTGCTCGCCGCCGCGCAGGCCGCCCTCGCCCTGCACAGCATCGCCCCGCACAGCGACGGCGCATCCCGGGTAAACGTCGGCGTGATGCAGGCGGGCAGCGGACGCAACGTGGTCCCCGCGAATGCGCTGATGAAGGTTGAAACCCGCGGTGAAAGCGAAGCGATTAATCAGTATGTCTTTGAACGCGCGCAGGCGGTGATTACCGGCGCGGCGGCGCTCTACGGCGTGAGCGCGGAGATGCGCCTGATGGGGGCAGCCACCTCCAGCGCGCCGACGCCGGCCTGGGTTGATTATCTGCGCGAACAGGCGAGCCAGGTTTCCGGGGTTGTTCACGCCATCGATAAGGTGAAAGCCCCGGCCGGATCCGAAGACGCCACGCTGATGATGGCCCGCGTGCAGCAGAACGGCGGCATGGCGTCCTATATGGTGTTTGGCACGGATTTGAGCGCCGGACATCACAACGAAAAATTCGACTTCGATGAGCAGGTGATGCCTGTCGCCATCGAAACGCTGGCGCGAACTGCGCTGAATTTCCCGTGGACGCGAGGTGTGTAATGCAGGAGAACTACGCTTTTATTGCCGATGCGATCGATACGCGATGTCGGACGTTAACCGATATTGCCGACGCGATCTGGGATCGCCCCGAAACCCGCTTTGAAGAGTTCTGGTCCGCCGAACGGCTGGCCAGCGAGCTGGAAGCCGAAGGCTTCACGCTGACCCGCGAGGCAGGCGGTATTCCAAATGCCTTTATCGCCAGCTTCGGCAGCGGAAAACCGGTTATCGCCCTGCTGGGCGAGTACGACGCGCTGGCCGGGTTAAGCCAGCAGGCACACTGCGCGACCGCGCAAACCGCCACGCCGGGGGCTAACGGCCACGGCTGCGGACATAACCTCTTAGGCACCGCGGCGCTTGCGGGTGCGGTGGCGGTGAAAAGCTGGCTGGAGCAGCACGGCGGCAGCGGAACGGTGCGTTTTTACGGCTGTCCCGGTGAAGAAGGCGGCTCCGGGAAAACCTTTATGGTGCGCGAAGGGCTGTTTGATGATGTCGATGCCGCCGTCACCTGGCACCCGGAAGCCTTTGCCGGGATGTTTAACGTCAGCACGCTGGCGAATATTCAGGCCGCGTGGCGTTTTCACGGCGTGGCGGCGCACGCGGCCAACTCCCCTCACCTAGGACGCAGCGCGCTGGACGCCGTGACGCTGATGACCACCGGCACCAACTTCCTTAACGAACACATCATCGAGAAAGCGCGCGTCCATTACGCCATTACCGATACCGGCGGGATTTCGCCCAACGTGGTGCAGGCGCAGGCCGAGGTGCTGTACCTGATCCGCGCCCCGGAGATGGCGGATGCGCAGCAGATCTACGAGCGCATCGAGAAAATTGCCCAGGGCGCGGCAATGATGACCGAAACCACCGTCGAATGCCGCTTTGATAAAGCCTGCTCCAGCTACCTGCCGAACCGCACGCTTGAGGCGGCGATGTATCGCGCCCTGCAGCACTACGGCACGCCGGAGTGGACCGACGAAGAGCGAGAGTTTGCCCGCGAGATCCGCGCCACGCTGACGCCCAACGATTTGCAAAACAGCCTGAAAAATATTGCCGCCACGGGTGGCGAAGCGGGTAAAGCCTTTGCCCGTCGTCATCAGGCGACGCTGCTGGTGGATGAAGTCGCGCCTTATGCCGTCACCGACAACGTACTGGCGGGTTCAACCGACGTGGGTGACGTCAGTTGGAAAATGCCGGTCTCCCAGTGCTTCAGCCCCTGTTTTACCGTCGGCACGCCGCTGCATACCTGGCAACTGGTATCTCAGGGGCGAACCTCTATTGCCCATAAAGGCATGCTGCTGGCCGGGAAAGTGATGGGCGCGACCGCGCTCAATCTGCTGCAGGACGCCGCGCTGCTGAAAAAATGCCGTGAAGAGTTCGAACAACAAATAGAAGAAAAACCGTACGTGTGTCCGATCCCACAAGGCGTGACACCGTCACCTTTAAAATAAAAAAACACAACACAACAACACAACAGTCCCGAGGAACGCCCATGAGTATGTCATCCATACCTTCGCATTCCCCATCCGGTAAGCTCTATGGCTGGGTTGAAAGGATCGGCAATAAAGTGCCGCACCCTTTCCTGCTTTTTATCTATTTGATTGTGATTTTGATGGTCGCCACCGCCGTGCTCTCCGCCTTTGACGTCAGCGTGCGCAGCCCGGCCGACGGCAGCCTGGTGGCAGTGAAAAACCTGCTGAGCATTGAAGGGCTGCACTGGTTTTTACCCAACGTGATTAAAAACTTCAGTGGATTCGCCCCGCTCGGCGCCATTCTGGCGCTGGTGCTGGGCGCCGGTCTGGCTGAACGCGTCGGCCTGTTGCCTGCATTGATGGTGAAGATGGCTTCTCACGTCAGCGCGCGCTATGCCAGCTACATGGTGCTGTTTATCGCCTTCTTCAGCCATATCTCCTCCGACGCCGCGCTGGTGATCATGCCGCCGATGGGGGCGCTGATCTTCCTCGCCGTCGGGCGCCATCCCGTGGCGGGTCTGCTGTCCGCGATTGCAGGCGTGGGCTGCGGCTTTACCGCCAATCTGCTGATCGTGACCACCGACGTGTTGCTCTCGGGCATCAGCACGGAGGCGGCGAAAACCATTGATGCGGCCATGCACGTCAGCGTGATCGACAACTGGTACTTTATGGCAAGCTCGGTGATTGTCCTGACGATTGTCGGCGGGCTGATTACCGATAAGATCGTCGAGCCGCGACTGGGTAAATGGGAAGGCCGCAGTGATGAAAAGCTGGAAACGCTGAGCAAAGAGCAGCGCTTCGGCCTGCGCGTGGCGGGGATTGTCTCGCTGGCGTTTATTGCCGCGGTGGCGCTGATGGTGGTACCGGAAAACGGCATATTGCGCGATCCGGTTAAACATACCGTCCTGCCTTCGCCGTTTATCCAGGGCATCGTGCCGCTGATTATCCTCTTTTTCTTTGTCGTCTCGCTCGCCTACGGTATCGCCACTGGTAAAATCCGTCGCCAGGGCGATCTGCCGCAGCTGATGATCGAGCCGATGAAGGAGATGGCGGGCTTTATCGTGATGGTGTTCCCGCTGGCCCAGTTTGTGGCGATGTTTAACTGGAGCAACATGGGCAAGTTTATGGCCGTGGGCCTGACCGACGCGCTGGAGGCGGCCGGGTTAAGCGGCGTACCGGCGTTTGTCGGCCTGGCGCTGCTCTCCTCCCTGCTGTGCATGTTTATCGCCAGCGGTTCCGCCATCTGGTCGATTCTGGCCCCGATCTTCGTGCCGATGTTTATGATGCTGGGGTTCCACCCGGCTTTCGCGCAGATCCTGTTCCGCATCGCGGACTCTTCGGTCATTCCGCTGGCGCCGGTTTCGCCGTTTGTTCCGCTGTTTTTAGGCTTCCTCCAGCGCTATAAACCCGATGCCAAACTGGGTACCTACTATTCGCTGGTTTTACCCTACCCGCTTATCTTTTTAGGGGTATGGCTGGTGATGCTGGTGGCATGGTATCTTGTCGGCCTGCCGATTGGACCGGGGATTTACCCGAGGCTGAACTAAAGGAATGAGGATGCTGAGATTACTCGAAGACAAGATTGCGACGCCGCTTGGCCCGCTGTGGGTGATCGCGGACGAGCAGTTTTGTCTGCGCGCCGTTGAGTGGGAAGAGCACAGCGACCGCATGGAAGAACTGCTTGCGATTCACTACCGCTCACAGGGGTATGAACGTATCCGCGCCACCAATCCGGGTGGACTGAGCGACAAGCTTGCGGCGTACTTCGAAGGCGATCTCAGCATCATCGACACGCTGCCCACCGCCACGGCAGGCACCCCTTTTCAGCGCGAAGTGTGGCAGGCGCTGCGGGCCATTCCCTGCGGACAGGTGATGCATTACGGCCAGCTCGCGGAGCAGTTAGGTCGCGCAGGGGCCGCACGCGCCGTAGGCGCCGCGAACGGCTCTAATCCGGTCAGCATCGTGGTGCCCTGCCATCGCGTTATTGGCCGCAACGGTACCCTGACCGGCTATGCCGGTGGCGTGCAGCGAAAAGAGTGGTTACTGCGTCACGAAGGGTATCTTTTGCTCTAGTTCCCAGGCTTTTTGTGCTTAATTTTCTACCGGTTAGGCTAAAAATCCATAATCAAGCTGTGGAATTTCAAGAAGATGGCGACGCATTGTCGTCTCTTGTTCTTATTGAGGGTTTGTCAGGCTTACGTACTTACCAAAAAGATGTTAAAATTGACCAATATCAATTAAGGCTTGAGCAAACCTATGATCCCGGAAAAGCGAATTATACGACGCATTCAGTCTGGCGGTTGTGCTATCCATTGCCAGGATTGCAGCATCAGCCAGCTCTGTATCCCGTTTACCCTGAATGAGCATGAACTCGATCAGCTTGATAATATCATCGAGCGTAAAAAGCCTATTCAGAAAGGGCAGACGCTGTTTAAAGCGGGAGACGAACTGAAATCGCTCTATGCTATCCGTTCTGGCACCATCAAGAGCTACACCATCACTGAACAGGGCGATGAGCAGATCACCGGCTTCCATCTGGCAGGTGACCTGGTAGGCTTTGATGCCATCGGTACGGGCCATCACCCGAGCTTTGCTCAGGCACTCGAAACCTCGATGGTTTGCGAAATTCCGTTTGAAACCCTGGACGATCTGTCCGGCAAGATGCCTAACCTGCGTCAGCAGATGATGCGTCTGATGAGCGGTGAGATCAAAGGCGATCAGGACATGATTCTGCTTCTTTCTAAAAAGAATGCAGAAGAGCGCCTGGCCGCGTTTATCTACAACCTCTCCCGCCGCTTCGCCGAGCGTGGCTTCTCGCCGCGTGAATTCCGTCTGACCATGACGCGTGGCGATATCGGTAACTACCTGGGTCTGACCGTGGAAACCATCAGCCGTCTGCTGGGTCGTTTCCAGAAAAGCGGGATGCTGGCCGTTAAGGGTAAATACATCACTATCGAAAACGGTGAAGCGCTGGCCGTTCTTGCCGGGCACGCCCGCAACGTGGCGTAAACGCCATACGTATACAGCCAGACCGATAAATTTTCCTGATTTAGCGGTCTGGCCTGTCACCCCGTCCTTTATCTGACCTTTTCACCGTAGCACGTCCCCACACAGCACCCAAAAGGTTCTCGTTGAGGTTATGAATTGAGAGAAAGTTTGTTTTTCGTTTCAGTCGTGATTGCCTCCGTGACCTTTATCTTCATCTGGATCATGCTTGTCGGCCCAATGAAGGGGGAGGAAAAAACCTACGTTCAGGATTCCACGACCTTTGCGATAGCGGTGATGGTGCTGCTGTTTATTGCGTTTGTTGCGGTAACGACCACGGTGCTTTTCCTCTGATAAATTTTCATGAATTATTGATCTGGCAAAACCTCCCCTCTGTTTCATTCAGGATATATAGGTTACTCTTTTAATTACAGACTGTGGTGACAGTAGTAAGGAGACCTGTATGGCCAAGTATCAAAACATGCTGGTAGCAATCGATCCGAATCAGGACGATCAGCCGGCATTACGACGTGCTGTGTATTTACATCAACGGATTGGTGGCAAAATCAAAGCGTTTTTGCCGATCTATGACTTCTCGTATGAGATGACCACCCTTCTGTCGCCTGACGAGCGCACCGCTATGCGTCAGGGCGTCATCAGCCAGCGTACCGCGTGGATCCGCGAACAGGCGAAGTATTACCTGGAAGCGGGTGTGCCCATTGATATTAAAGTGGTCTGGCACAACCGACCTTTTGAAGCCATCATTCAGGAAGTCGTTGCCGGTGGGCACGATCTGCTGCTGAAGATGGCGCACCAGCACGACAAGCTGGAATCCGTGATCTTCACCCCGACCGACTGGCATTTGCTGCGTAAATGCCCTTGCCCGGTCTGGATGGTGAAAGACCAGCCGTGGCCTGAAGGCGGGAAAGCCGTTGTGGCGGTAAACCTCGCCAGCGAAGAGGATTACCACAATTCACTGAACGAGAAGCTGGTGAAGGAGACTATCCAGCTTGCCGATCAGGTCAATCATACCGAAGTGCATCTGGTTGGCGCCTATCCGGTCACCCCGATTAACATCGCCATTGAACTGCCGGAATTTGACCCGAGCGTGTACAACGACGCGATCCGCGGTCAGCATCTGCTGGCCATGAAAGCGCTGCGCCAGAAATTCAGCATCGATGAGAAAATGACCCACGTGGAAAAAGGGCTGCCTGAAGAGGTGATCCCGGACCTGGCTGAACACTTGCAGGCGGGGATTGTGGTGCTGGGTACCATTGGCCGTACCGGTATTTCTGCCGCCTTCCTCGGCAATACCGCCGAGCAGGTGATCGACCATCTGCGCTGCGACCTGCTGGTTATCAAGCCGGATGAGTACCAGACGCCGGTTGAGCTCGACGATCCGGAAGACGATTGACCCCTAACGCCCGGCGGCGCACGCTTGCAGGGCCTACAAAACCGTAGGCCGGGTAAGCGTTAGCGCCACCCGGCAAAAAAAAGCCGCCGGATTCGGCGGTTTTTTCGTTTCAACGCAACTTACAGCGCTTTCAGAATCGCATCCACGCTGGCTTTGGCATCGCCAAACAGCATGTGAGTGTTCTCTTTAAAGAACAGCGGGTTCTGCACCCCGGCATAGCCGGTATTCATTGAACGTTTAAACACGATCACGTTCTGCGCCTTCCACACTTCCAGAACCGGCATCCCGGCGATTGGGCTACGTGGATCGTCCTGCGCCGCCGGGTTAACGGTGTCGTTAGCGCCAATGACCAGCACGGTGTCGGTGTCGGCGAAATCATCGTTGATCTCATCCATCTCCAGCACGATGTCGTAAGGCACTTTCGCCTCCGCCAGCAGCACGTTCATGTGGCCTGGCAGACGCCCCGCCACCGGGTGAATACCAAAGCGAACCTTGATGCCGCGCGCGCGCAGCTTCTCAGTGATTTCCGCCACCGGATACTGCGCCTGTGCCACCGCCATGCCGTAGCCCGGGGTGATAATGACCGAGTGCGAGTTTTTGAGCATCTCGGCGGTATCTTCCGCGCTGATCTCACGGTGCTCACCCACTTCCTCATCGGAACCGGTAGACGAGCCGTCAGAACCAAAGCCACCGGCGATGACGCTGATGAACGAGCGGTTCATCGCCTTACACATGATGTAAGACAGGATCGCACCCGAAGAACCCACCAGCGCACCGGTAACGATCAGCAGGTCGTTGCTCAGCATAAAGCCCGCCGCCGCCGCCGCCCAACCGGAGTAGGAGTTCAGCATGGAGACCACCACTGGCATATCCGCACCACCGATGGACGCCACCAGATGCCAGCCGAAGGCCAGCGCGATGATGGTCATCACCAGCAACGCCAGCACCTGCAGACCGACGCTTTCGGTACGCACGAAGACCACCAGCAGCACAAACGACACCACCAGCGCAGCCAGGTTTAGCTTATGGCGGTTTGGCAGCATCAGCGGCTTAGAGGAAATCTTCCCGCGCAGCTTGCCGAACGCGACAATCGAGCCGGTGAAGGTGACCGCACCGATGAAGATACCGAGGAACACTTCCGTCAGGTGAATATTCACCAGAATCGGTTCCAGACCCGGCGTGTGGTACAGGTAGCTGTTGAAGCCCACCAGCACCGCGGCCAGACCCACAAAGCTGTGCAGAATCGCCACCAGCTCCGGCATCTCGGTCATTTCAACGCGTTTCGCCAGGCGAATACCAATCGCACCGCCGATGATCATCGCCACCAGGATCCACGCTACGTTGCCAGTATCCGGCCCGAAGATGGTGGCAATCAGCGCAATCGCCATCCCGGCGATACCAAAGTTATTCCCCTGCTGAGACGTTTCGTGTTTGGAAAGCCCCGCCAGACTGAAAATAAACAGGATTGCAGCAACAATGTATGCGGCTGTCACTAATCCTCCAGACATATGCTACCCCTTAGCCTTTACGAAACATTTTCAGCATGCGCTGAGTCACGGTGAAACCACCGAAAATATTGATACTGGCGATCAGCACCGCGATAAAGCTCAGGAAGCTGATCCAGCCGCCGTGGCCAATCTGCAGTAACGCCCCCACCACGATGATCCCGGAGATGGCGTTGGTTACCGACATCAGCGGCGTATGCAGCGCATGGGAGACGTTCCACACCACGTAGTAGCCCACAACGCAGGAGAGCGCGAAGACGGTAAAGTGGCCGAGGAACTCTTTCGGCGCGACGTCAGCCAGCCAGCCGAAGAGAATAATCACCAGCGCCATGATCGCGTATTTGCGCCACGGGGAAGCCGGTTTGGCAGGTTCTTTTGGCTCAGGCGCCGCTTTAGGCGCTGCCTGAGGCTGGGCCGAAACCTGAATCGGCGGCGCAGGCCAGGTAATTTCACCTTCACGCACCACGGTCACACCGCGGACCACCACATCGTCAAAATCGACGGTGATGTTGCCGTCTTTCTCTTTGCAAAGCAGCTTCAGCAGGTTGACGAGGTTAGTGCCGTACAGCTGAGACGATTGCGTCGGCAGGCGACCCGGCAGATCGGTATAGCCGATCACCTTCACGCCGTTCGCGGTCGTGGTCACCTGATTCGCTACGGTATATTCACAGTTGCCGCCGTTTTGCGCAGCCAGGTCGACAATCACGCTGCCCGACTTCATGGAGTCAACCATCTCACGGGTAATCAGCTTCGGCGCTGGTTTGCCCGGGATAAGCGCGGTGGTGACAATGATGTCGACATCTTTCGCCTGGGCGGCGAAAAGTTCCATTTCGGCTTTGATAAAGGCTTCGGACATCACCTTCGCGTAACCATCACCGCTGCCCGCTTCTTCCTTGAAGTCCAGCTCAAGGAATTCGGCACCCATACTCTGGACCTGTTCCTTCACTTCAGGACGGGTATCGAAAGCGCGCACGATAGCGCCCAGGCTGTTTGCCGCACCGATGGCGGCAAGTCCCGCCACGCCCGCGCCAATCACCATCACCTTCGCCGGAGGGACTTTACCCGCCGCGGTGATCTGACCAGTAAAGAAGCGTCCAAATTCGTGAGCCGCTTCAACGATGGCGCGGTAGCCCGCAATGTTTGCCATCGAACTTAAGGCGTCCAGCGACTGGGCGCGCGAAATACGCGGCACGGAGTCCATCGCCATGACGGTAACGCCGCGCGCGGCCAGTTTTTCCATCAGCTCAGGATTTTGCGCAGGCCAGATAAAGCTCACCAGCGTGGTGCCCGGATTCAGCAGCGCAATCTCACTCTCTTCCGGTGCATTGACCTTCAGAATCACCGGCGACTGCCATACGTCGGCACCGTCCACCACTTCCGCGCCAGCCTGGATAAAGGCCTCGTCATCGAAACTCGCCAGTTTGCCTGCGCCGCTTTCAACCGCGACGGTAAAACCCAGCTTAAGCAGTTGCTCCACCGTTTTCGGTGTTGCCGCTACGCGGGTTTCATTGGCTAACCGTTCTTTTGGTACCCCAATACGCATAGTTTTCCCTTCCATCGGTTTTTGATGATGGTTTATCGATAAATGCCCGCGGTTTGTATCATTTTTCGCCATCACACAAGCAATGAGACACAATTCACCCCGGAAAATAAAACAGTAACAAACTGTCTATAACCTACTGAAAATACCGGCCGTGATCTACCGCCAGAAAACACTATTTCTTACTTTATCTGTGAAAAATAAGCGATCGGCGTCACTGACAGTGATATTTACCTTAAATTCATCGCCAGAACCGATAATTCGCGCAAGCGAAGCGGTAAAAACATGATATAGCGCCATAAGAGAACAACTTATTAACATTAAATTAACTTGTAAAAGTCATAAGCTTTATCAGTTTTACTTGTCAAACGCGTGTTTTTTCAACATATCACTAAATGTTATCGAATAAGGTGATTCAGTGAGCACTGGCTGTGAAAAATGGCGCAGACAGCGACGGGTTTTAAATGCCATAATCGGGACCGTCTCAAATTAACAACAATACCAGTACATGGTTTGCGCAAGGCGAAGGATCATTTTTATGAAGCTTAAGAACACACTCCTGGCGTCCGCACTTCTCTCCGCGACCGCCCTGTCTGCGAATGCCGCAACAGAGTTAACGCCGGAGCAAGCGGCAGCGTTAAAACCTTTTGACCATAAGGTCATTGTGGGTCGTTATAATTCTATTGGCGACGCCGTCGCCGCTGCATCAAAGGCCGCTGATAAAAACGGGGCGGCATCGTTTTATGTTGTTGACCAGTCTGATAACGGCAACAGCGGTAACCAGCGCGTGACTATTGCGCTGTATAAAGACAACGCGCCAAAAGCTGACGCACCGAAAAACCGCGTGATCAACGGTGTTGTTGAACTGCCGAAAGATCAGGCAATTGCGCTGGAACCGTACGACACCGTCACCGTTCAGGGCTTCTACCGCAGCCAGCCTGAAGTGAACGATGCCATCACCAAAGCCGCGAAAGAGAAAGGGGCCTACTCGTTCTACATCGTGCGTCAGGTCGATGCTAACCAGGGCGGCAACCAGCGTATTACCGCGTTCATCTATAAAGAAGATGCGAAAAAACGTGTTCTGCAGAGCCCGGATGCGATTCCGGCGAACTCAGAAGCCGGTCGCGCGGCGATAGCGAAAGGCGGCGAAGAAGCGAAGAAAGTGGAAATCCCAGGCGTCGCAACGACGGCTGCGCCAAGCGCTGAAGTGGGCCGTTTCTTTGAAACGCAGTCCACGAAAGGTGGCCGTTATTCGGTTACGCTGCCAGACGGTACCAAAATTGAAGAGCTGAACAACGCCACTGCCGCGCAGATGGTGCCGTTCGACAGCATCAAATTTACCGGCAACTATGGCAACATGACGGAAGTCTCTTACCAGGTCGCGAAGCGTGCGGCGAAGAAAGGGGCGAAGTTCTACCACATCACCCGCCAGTGGCAGGAACGTGGTAACAACGTGACCATCAGCGCCGATCTGTACAAGTAACAAAATCGTTTAAGAAAGGCGGCGCAATGCCGCCTTTTTTGTTACTTTTTTTGAATTTCTGCCACACGTCATTGCATGCTTTCGTTACACTCCGTAAAATCCCGCGCCTTAGTGTGATCCACCATTTTTATGCGCCTGAGCGAAATAATTATTCTGGATTTTGACCTTTCATAACAGGAAGCCAATGGAAAAGAAACTTGGCCTGAGTGCTCTGACTGCACTCGTTTTAAGCTCAATGCTGGGTGCGGGCGTATTCAGTTTGCCGCAAAATATGGCTGCCGTCGCCAGCCCGTCTGCGCTCATCATTGGCTGGGGCATTACGGGAGTCGGAATATTGCTGCTGGCCTTCGCCATGCTGCTGCTGACCCGCATTCGCCCGGACCTGGACGGCGGCATTTTCACCTATGCCCGTGAAGGCTTCGGCGAGCTGATTGGCTTCTGTTCCGCATGGGGATACTGGCTGTGTGCGGTTATCGCCAACGTCTCCTATCTGGTGATTGTCTTCTCGGCGCTCAGTTTCTTTACCGATACGCCTGAATTGCGCCTCTTTGGCGACGGGAATACCTGGCAGTCTATTGTGGGCGCTTCGGTATTACTGTGGTTCGTCCACTGGCTGGTGCTGCGTGGCGTACAAACGGCCGCCAGCATTAACCTGGTGGCGACGCTCGCGAAGCTGGTTCCGCTCGGCCTGTTTATCGTTCTGGCCTTTATTGCGTTCCGTCTCGACGTGTTTAAGCTCGATTTCAGCGGCGTTGCGCTGGGCGTCCCCGTCTGGGAGCAGGTGAAAAACACGATGCTGATTACCCTGTGGGTATTCATCGGCGTTGAGGGTGCGGTTGTGGTTTCTGCCCGGGCCCGAAATAAACGCGATGTAGGCCGCGCCACGCTGCTGGCCGTACTGGCTGCGCTCGGGGTCTATCTGCTGGTCACGCTGCTGTCGCTGGGCGTGGTGGCGCGTCCTGAACTGGCTGAAATGCGTAACCCCTCAATGGCAGGCCTGATGGTGAAAATGCTCGGCCCCTGGGGCGACGTGGTGATTGCGGCGGGTCTTATTATCTCCGTCTGCGGAGCCTACCTGAGCTGGACCATCATGGCGGCTGAAGTGCCCTTCCTGGCCTCTACGCACAAAGCGTTCCCACGGCTGTTTGCGCGTCAAAACAAAAACAGCGCGCCGTCTGCCTCACTCTGGCTGACCAACATCAGCGTTCAGATCTGCCTGGTGCTGATCTGGCTCACAGGTTCAGACTATAACACGCTGCTGACCATCGCCTCGGAGATGATTCTGGTACCCTATTTCTTAGTGGGTGCGTATTTGTTAAAAATTGCCACTCGTCCCGCGCATTATGTCGTGGGTGTCGGAGCCTGTATTTACGGCCTGTGGTTGTTGTATGCTTCCGGACCTATGCATCTGCTGCTGTCGGTGGTGCTGTACGCACCGGGCCTGCTGGTGTTTATCTACGCCCGCCGCACGCATCAGCTGGAGAACGCGCTGAAACGCCGCGAAATGGCATTAATTGGACTCTTACTGGTTGCTGCCGTGCCGGCAACCTGGATGTTAGTGGGATAGCATCGCCTTTCCCATTGTTGAACTGTAAAGGAGAATACGATGGGAAATGCACCGCTTCGCCCCATACTGATCACCGGTGGAGGCCGCCGTATCGGCCTCGCTCTCGCCCATCACTTTCTCAACCTTCGCCATCCGGTCATTGTGAGCTACCGTACGGAATACCCGTCGATTGAAGGGTTACGCAAAGCCGGGGCGGTCTGCATTCAGGCTGATTTTTCAACCGATGAAGGCATTCTGGCCTTTGCGGAAAAGGTGAAATCCACCACTGCGGGGCTGCGCGCCGTGATACATAACGCCAGCGCATGGCAGGCCGAGAAATCCGGTACCTCGCTCAGCGAAACGCTTGCCGCCATGTTGCAGATCCATGTTAATACCCCTTATCTGCTGAACCATGCTCTGCAGGATCTGCTTCGCGGCCACGGGCATGCTGCGGGCGACATCATTCACTTCACTGATTATGTGGTGGAGCGCGGCAGCGACAAGCACATCGCCTATGCGGCCAGTAAAGCCGCGCTGGATAACATGACCCGCTCGTTTGCCCGCAAGCTCGCCCCCGAGGTGAAGGTGAACGCCATTGCCCCGGCGATGATTTTATTCAACGAAAACGATGATGCGGAGTATCGCCAGCAGGCGCTGAATAAGTCGCTCATGAAAATTGCCCCGGGCGAGAAAGAGGTCATCGACCTCGTGGATTACCTGCTCACCAGTTGCTACGTCACCGGCAGAACCTTTGCCGTGGACGGCGGCCGACCGCTGCGTTAGTGAAAGCGGCTCCAGAAGAAAATTAACAGCCAGGCGCTGAGCCCCCAGCAGACCACCGCCCCGCTCAGCGCCAGTGGGAGACGCAGAAAACCGGTGAAATACCACAGCGAAAGCAGGTAGAGAAAATACGGGATGATTGACCACATGCCAAACACGATGGTCGTGCGTAACGCTTCCGTACCGCGTTCAGATGCCACGATATAGTGGGCAATGAGTGCAAAGGTCGGGAAGAGAGGGATCAGCCCGGCAATATAGTAGTTTTTCGTTTTCGCCAGCATGCCAATCAGCAACACCACCAGCGCGCCCAGCCCGGCTTTGATCACCAGCCCCATCGTTTTCCCTATAATAATCAACTCACAATATCAGCCAGAATAACGGAACCGGCGTTAATTTTGAAAGATTAATGGAAGGTTAAGGTTTCGCGGTGTATGTTGGCTTTTTTCACGAAAACAGACGCTGTATGAATAAGATTGTTTATGTTGAAGACGAACCCGAAGTCGGGCAGCTGATCGCCGCCTATCTGGGTAAACATGATATGGACGTCATTGTTGAACCTCGCGGCGATCGTGCCGAAGAGGTGGTCGTCCGTGAAAACCCGGATCTGGTATTGCTGGATATTATGTTGCCAGGCAAAGACGGCATGACGCTCTGCCGTGACCTGCGCGCCCGTTGGGAGGGCCCTATCGTCCTGCTCACCTCTCTGGACAGCGATATGAACCATATTTTGTCGCTGGAGATGGGTGCCAATGATTACATTCTGAAAACCACACCGCCTGCCGTCCTGCTCGCTCGCCTGCGCCTCCATTTACGCCAGCACGCCAGCATCGAACGCGAAGCACCGGCGCCGTCTCTGACGCCGCACAAAGCGATGCGCTTCGGTACGCTGTCTATTGATCCGATTAACCGTCAGGTGCTGCTCTCTGGCGAGCTTATCGCCCTTTCCACCGCAGATTTTGACCTGCTGTGGGAGCTGGCAACGCATGCCGGGCAGATCATGGACCGTGACGCGCTACTGAAAAACCTGCGTGGCGTAAGCTACGACGGAATGGACCGCAGCGTTGACGTGGCGATTTCGCGTCTGCGCAAAAAACTGCAGGATAACGCCACCGAGCCCTACCGCATTAAAACCGTGCGTAACAAGGGCTATCTGTTTGCCCCACATGCGTGGGAAACCTGATCGCCGGATAAGATAACCTGTGCGAAATGAAGGCATTGCGCGACGATGCCTTCTCTTCGGGCGTTTATTTTTACGTTTGCGCAACAATTAACTTGCTAAGCACGCGAACTATTCCATAATTACCTTCTCGACTCTCCTTTCTTCAGCTCGCCCCACTCTTGCGATTGTTTTACTCATTTTCGCCGTGAAGCTTTCACGACATCTCTCCAATAAATCTTGAAATGAGGATTTAAGCTCATGAATTATGTATAGCTACGGTCAGGTAGAAGCGATAAAAACCAATCTTGAGTGGATTGTTAATCAGGCAACCCTGAACCACGCCTCCCCCTCACGCACCGATCAAAAAGCGCTCTTTGACCTGCTGGAACTCATCCAGTCTTACGAAATACTGCTGGACCTCATCAGCGAATACGGAACGGATGTGATTGATACGCACATTGCGGAAGGCCTGGCCGTGACGGAAAAATTCATCGCCAAGGTAAAAAAAAGCGCGAAAGCCATGTAACACGCTCGACAGACGTGAAAAACTCGAAGGGTTTTCATGTATATTCTGCATATAGCGTTTTTTCGGTGAGATCCAATGAAAAAGCTGTTTGTGCAGTTTTATCTTTTACTGTTTGTCTGCTTCCTGGTGATGACCATGCTGGTCGGGCTGGTCTATAAATTTACCGCCGAACGTGCGGGCAGGCAGTCTCTGGACGACCTGATGAAAAGCTCGCTGTATTTGATGCGCAGCGAGCTGAGAGAGATCCCGCCACACGACTGGGCGAAAACCCTGAAAGAGCTGGATCTCAACCTGTCATTCGATTTACGCATCGAGCCGTTGAAAGATTTCGATCTGGACCCGCCCGCCATGCAGCGTCTGCGCGACGGGGATATCGTCGCGCTGGATGAGAAATACACCTTTATTCAGCGTATTCCGCGCAGCCATTACGTGCTGGCCGTCGGGCCGGTGCCCTATCTCTATTATCTGCATCAGATGCGCCTGCTGGACATGGCGCTGATGGCCTTTATCGCCATTTCGCTGGCGTTTCCGGTTTTTATCTGGATGCGCCCGCACTGGCAGGACATGCTGAAGCTGGAATCCGCCGCGCAGCGTTTTGGTGAGGGACACTTTACCGAGCGCATCCACTTCGACAGCGGTTCCAGCTTTGAACGTCTGGGCGTGGCCTTTAACCAGATGGCCGATAACATCAATGCCCTTATCGCCAGTAAGAAACAGCTCATCGACGGGATTGCGCACGAGCTGCGCACGCCGCTGGTGCGCCTGCGCTATCGTCTGGAGATGAGTGAGAATCTGACGGAAGCAGAGTCTCAGGCGCTTAACCGCGACATTGGCCAGCTTGAGGCGCTGATTGAGGAGCTGCTGACCTACGCGCGCCTCGATCGCCCGCAAAACGAACTGAACCTCAGCACGCCGGATCTGCCCGCGTGGCTGCAAACCCACATTGACGACGTTCAGAGCGTGAACCCGCAGCGTACGCTGTTGACGCGCGTTACGCCGGGTGACTACGGCGCACTCGATATGCGCCTGATGGAACGCGTGCTGGACAATCTGATGAACAACGCCATGCGCTACAGCGAAAGTACGCTACAGATTGGGCTGGATTTGCAGGGTAATCAGGCCAGCCTGACGGTAGAGGATGACGGGCCGGGGATTGCGCCGGAGGCACGCGAAACCGTGTTTGAACCCTTTGTCCGCCTCGATCCCAGCCGCGATCGCGCCACCGGAGGCTGTGGTCTGGGGCTGGCCATTGTCTACTCTATCGCGCAGGCCATGGGCGGCACGGTACATTGCGAGGAGAGCGAGCTCGGCGGCGCGCGCTTCTGCTTTAGCTGGCCGGTATACCATAACATCGCCCTTCCCGTTCCTGCCTGACCTTAACCGCACGCTGGCCTGACCCGGCGTGCTGTGCTATATGATAAGTATGTTGTAACTAATGAGGGTGCTTATGGCGACCTACGATCTTATCGAACGGCTTAACAGCACGTTTCGGGAAATAGAACACGAGCTGCTGACCCTGACAGAACGTTTGCAGACCTGCCGCCTGCTGGCCGCGCGCGTTTTTACCCTGCCCGAGGTGGTCAAAGGGGCCGAGCACGATCCGCTGGACACCATCGACGTGAAGCAGCACATCGGCAAGACCGCGCTGGAGCTGGCGATGAAACACTATCGCCATCTTTTTATCCAGCAGCAGTCTGAACAGCGCAGCAGCAAGGCGGCCGTGCGGATGCCGGGCGTGATCTGTCTGCAAACCGATGCCGCCGCGCGCGAGGCGCTGGAAAGCCAGATTACCCATATCAACAGCCTGAAAGCGGCATTTGAGAAGATCGTTACCGAAGAGTCGGGCCTGGCCCCCGCCGCCCGGTTTGAGTGGGTGCACCGTCAGCTTCCGGGGTTAATTACCCTAAATGCCTATCGCACGCTAACGGTTCTGCGCCATCCCGCCACGCTGCGCTTCGGCTGGGCGAATAAACACATCATTAAAAACTTCACCCGGGATGAAATTCTGGCGCAGCTGGAAAAGAGCCTGAAGACGCCGCGCACCGTCGCGCCGTGGTCGCGTGAGCAGTGGATTGAGCGTCTGGAGCAGGAGTACCACAGCATCGCCTCGCTACCGGCGGATACGCGCCTCAAAATTAAGCGCCCGGTGAAGGTTCAGCCTATCGCCCGCGTCTGGTATTCCGGCCAGCAAAAACAGGTGCAGTATGCCTGTCCAACGCCGCTGATTGCGTTCTATGATGCCGATCAGGGGGCTATCGTGCCGGATATTGGTGAGTTGCTGAATTACGATGCTGAAAATGTCCAGCACCGTTACCGACCCCAGGCGCAGCCGCTGCAGCTGATTATTCCGCGGCTGCACCTGTACGTGGCGAGTTGATTATTTCAGGCTGCCGACCATCGCTTCAGGGCGCACCCAGGCATCGAACTCCGCCTCCGTCAGATAGCCCAGCGCCAGGGCGGAGGCTTTCAGCGTCAGCCCCTCCTTATGCGCTTTTTTGGCGATCTCGGCGGCTTTGTCGTAGCCAATGTGGGTATTGAGCGCGGTCACCAGCATCAGCGACTCATTTAACAGCTGGCTGATGCGCTCGCGGTTTGGCTCGATCCCCACCGCGCAGTGTTCGTTAAAGCTCTCCATGCCGTCTGCCAGCAGACGAATCGATTGCAGAACGTTGTGGATCACCATCGGGCGATAGACGTTGAGTTCGAAGTTGCCGGATGCACCGCCCAGGTTAACGGCCACGTCGTTGCCCAGTACCTGACAGCAGAGCATGGTCATGGCTTCGCACTGGGTCGGGTTGACTTTACCCGGCATGATGGAGCTGCCCGGCTCGTTTTCCGGAATGCTGATTTCACCGATGCCGCAGCGCGGGCCCGAGGCCAGCCAGCGCACGTCGTTGGCGATTTTCATCAGCGAGGCCGCCAGCCCTTTCAGCGCGCCGTGAGTGTGGACCAGCGCATCGCAGGTCGCCAGCGCTTCGAACTTGTTGGGCGCCGTGACGAACGGCTGCCCGGTAATGGCCGCAAGCTCCTCCGCCACACGCACCGCATACTCCGGATGGGTGTTTAACCCGGTGCCCACCGCCGTGCCGCCGAGCGCCAGCTCCGCCAGGTGCGGCAGGCTGTTCTCAATGTGCTTCAGGTTGTGTTCCAGCATCGCCACCCAGCCGGAAATCTCCTGGCCGAGCGTCAGCGGCGTGGCGTCCTGCAGGTGCGTACGGCCAATTTTGACAATGTCGCGGAAGGCCTGTGCCTTCTCGTTGAGCGTAGATTTCAGGACGTTAAGCTGTGGGATAAGCTGTTCGCGAATAGCAATCACCGCCGCCACGTGCATGGCCGTGGGGAAGACGTCGTTAGAACTCTGGCTCTTGTTGACGTCATCGTTCGGATGAACCTTACGCTCCATGCCGCGCACACCGCCCAGCAGTTCGCTTGCCCGGTTCGCCAGCACTTCGTTCATGTTCATGTTGCTTTGGGTGCCGGAACCGGTCTGCCAGATGGCGAGAGGGAATTCGTCAGGATGCTTGCCCGCCAGCACTTCGTCGGCGGCATTTATGATGGCGGTGGCCTTGTCTGCCGCCAGCAGGCCTAAATCCTGGTTCACTTTTGCGGCCGCGCGTTTGGTGAGGGCCAGCGCCTGAATCAGCGAGACGGGCATTTTTTCAGTCGAGATACGGAAATGCTCCAGCGAACGCTGGGTTTGCGCGCCCCATAGCTTGTCAGCCGGGACGTCGATGGCGCCCATCGAGTCTTTCTCATGGCGTACCGTTGTCATTACTTTCTCCTTGATAACACTGTCGGGATTGCTCACATGCTTAAGGGATAAGTATTGATGACTTCTGAGAAACGTTATGGCGCTTTGTGCGCTCTTTTTGGTGTCGGGTGTCGGGTGGCGGCTGCGCCTTACCCGACCTACGAGAATCCAGGCCGGGTAAGCGTCAGCGCCACCCGGCAATTTACAGAATTACTTCACACACGCCGAACACTGGGACGACTGGATCTGCTTGAAGAAGTCGTTGCCTTTGTCATCCACGAGGATAAACGCCGGGAAATCTTCCACTTCAATTTTCCAGATCGCTTCCATACCCAGTTCCGGGTATTCCACGCACTCCAGGCTCTTGATGCTGCCCTGCGCCAGAACCGCAGCCGGGCCGCCGATGCTGCCGAGGTAGAAGCCGCCGTGCTTGTGGCAGGCGTCCGTCACCTGCTGGCTACGGTTGCCTTTCGCGAGCATGATCATGCTGCCGCCGTTAGCCTGCAGCTGGTCGACGTACGAGTCCATACGGCCTGCCGTAGTCGGGCCTAACGAGCCAGAGGCGTAGCCTTCAGGCGTTTTCGCCGGGCCCGCGTAGTAGATCGGGTGATCTTTAATGTACTGCGGCAGCCCTTCGCCGTTGTCCAGGCGCTCTTTCAGCTTCGCGTGCGCGATGTCGCGGCCCACGATAATGGTGCCGTTGAGGGAGAGACGGGTCGAAACCGGATACTGAGACAGCTGCGCCAGAATCTCTTTCATCGGACGGTTCAGGTCAACGCGAACCGCTTCCCCCTCGCCCGCTTTACGCAGCGCTTCCGGAATGTATTTACCCGGGTTGTTTTCCAGTTTTTCGATCCACACGCCTTCGCGGTTGATCTTCGCTTTGATGTTGCGATCCGCAGAGCAGGAGACGCCCATCCCGACCGGGCAGGAAGCGCCGTGACGCGGAAGACGGATCACGCGCACGTCGTGAGCGAAGTATTTGCCGCCAAACTGCGCGCCGAGGCCCAGGTTACGCGCTTCTTCCAGCAGCTCCTGCTCAAGCTGCACGTCGCGGAACGCCTGACCATGTTCGTTACCTTCGGTAGGCAGGCCGTCGTAGTATTTGGTTGAGGCCAGCTTCACGGTTTTCAGCGTGCTTTCCGCCGAGGTACCGCCAATCACAAACGCGATATGGTACGGCGGGCACGCCGCGGTGCCGAGGGTGCGCATCTTCTCAACCAGGTAGTTCTTCAGCTTGCCCGGGGTAAGCAGCGCTTTGGTTTCCTGATAGAGATAGGTTTTGTTGGCCGAACCGCCGCCTTTGGCGATACAGAGGAATTTGTACTCATCACCGTCGACGCTGTAGAGGTCAATCTGTGCTGGCAGGTTGGTGCCGGTGTTGACCTCTTTGTACATGTCCAGCGCGGCGTTTTGCGAATAGCGCAGGTTGTCTTCGGTGTAGGTGTTATAAACACCGTGTGCCAGCGCTGCTTCATCACCGCCGCCGGTCCAGACGCGCTGGCCTTTTTTACCGACGATGATCGCCGTACCGGTATCCTGACAGGTTGGCAGAATGCCTTTCGCCGCGATATCGGAGTTACGCAGGAACTGCAGGGCAACGTACTTATCGTTTTCGCTGGCTTCCGGGTCACTCAGAATATCGGCCACCTGCTGCTGATGGGCAGGACGGAGCATAAACGAGGCGTCGTGGAAAGCGTGCTGCGCCAGCAACGTCAGCGCCTGTGGATCCACCTTGAGGATCTCTTGTCCTTCAAACTCAGAGACGGAGACGTGATCGCGGGTTAACAGGTAATACTCGGTCTGATCCTTACTGAGGGGAAAAGGATCCTGATAATGGAAGGGTTTATTCGACATTGTTCTCTCACTTACTGCTTCGGTCTGTTTATTCAGGGCAGATGTTCCGCTGCCCGGCTTAAAAGCGAGTCAGCTTATCCTACACAATTTTTTAACAAAAACTGAGACTAGTACGACTTTTTACATCCACAGGTTACTTCCATGTGGTTTATTGCTTTAATACCCGGAGTTAATTCCATCATTGAATCAGGGCTTGATAATGCAAAAACTCATTAACTCAGTGCAGAACTACGCCTGGGGAAGTAAAACTGCGTTAACGGATCTCTACGGTATCGCCAACCCGAACAACCTGCCGATGGCAGAACTGTGGATGGGGGCGCACCCGAAGAGCAGCTCAAAAATTGAAGACGCCAGCGGCCAGGTGCGCAGCCTGCGTGACGTAATAGAGGCCGATAAAGCCGCGCTGCTGGGCGACAAAGTGGCTCAGCGCTTTGGCGAACTGCCGTTCCTGTTTAAAGTGCTGTGCGCAGACCAGCCGCTCTCCATCCAGGTTCACCCGAACAAGCAAGCGTCTGAAATCGGCTTTGCGAAAGAGAACGCGGCAGGTATTCCGTTAGACGCCGCCGAGCGTAACTACAAAGATCCTAACCACAAGCCGGAACTGGTGTTCGCGCTGACACCGTTCCTGGCGATGAACGCATTCCGCGAGTTTTCAGAAATTATCTCCCTGCTGCAGCCGGTCGCGGGTGCCCATAACGCTATCGCGCATTTCCTTGAAAACCCGAACGCCGACGCGCTTAGCCAGCTGTTTGCCAGCCTGCTGAATATGCAGGGTGAAGAGAAGTCCCACGCGCTGGCGGTACTGAAAGCCGCCCTGGACAGCCAGCAGGGTGAACCGTGGGAGACCATCCGTCTGATTTCCGAATTCTATCCGGACGACAGCGGCCTGTTCTCCCCTCTGCTGCTGAACGTGGTGAAGCTGAATCCGGGTGAAGCAATGTTCCTGTTCGCTGAAACCCCGCACGCCTACCTTCAGGGCGTGGCGCTGGAGGTGATGGCCAACTCCGATAACGTGCTGCGCGCGGGCCTGACGCCAAAATACATCGACATCCCCGAGCTGGTTGCCAACGTGAAGTTTGTGGCGAAACCTGCCGCAGAGCTGCTGACTCAGCCGGTGAAAAACGGCGCAGAGCTGGATTTCCCGATTCCGGTGGACGATTTTGCCTTCTCCCTGCACGACCTGAGCAGCGCCGAAACGTCTGTGGCTCAGGAGAGCGCGGCGATCCTGTTCTGCGTGGAAGGCGAAGCGACGCTGCGCAAAGGCGAACAGCGTCTGGTGCTTAAGCCCGGTGAATCAGCCTTCGTTGCAGCCAATGAGTCTCCGGTCAGCGTAAGCGGCACCGGTCGTCTGGCGCGCGTTTTCAATAAGCTATACCCTAAATAATTCGAGTTGCATGAAGGCGGCGACGCAGCGAATCCCCAGGAGCGTACATAAGTACGTGACTGGGGTGAGCGAGGAAAGCCAACGCACAGGCAACTTGAAGTATGACGGGTATTAGGGACTTACTGATTTTTTTAACAACTCTTGCTAAGCTAGTTGCAGGCTTAATATCTCCAGGCGGTTTTTACCGCCTGGTTTCATTTTAGGGATAGTCGCAATGAAAAAATCGGTCGTAGCGGTAGGAGTGATTGTAGCGTTAGGCGTGGTCTGGACGGGTGCCTCCTGGTTTACCGGGAAACAGCTGGAAGGCCGTCTGGCTGAGATGGTGGCGCAGGCTAACGGAGAGATTAAGCGTAGCGCGCCGGAAGCGGGCCTTGAGCTGAGCTACCAGAACTATGAGCGCGGTGTGTTTACCAGCCATATGCAGGTTGTGGTGAAGCCGGTTGCCGGTACGGAAAACGGCTGGCTGAAACCGGGCCAGAGCGTGGTGCTGGATGAAGTGGTAAGCCACGGTCCCTTCCCGCTGGCGCAGCTGAAGTCCTTTAATCTGATCCCGTCGATGGCGTCCGTTCACACGGTCCTGGTGAATAACGACGTCACCAAACCGCTGTTCGATCTGGCCAAAAATACCTCACCTTTCGAGATCGACACCCGCATCAGCTATGCCGGTGACACGAGTTCTGATATTGCCCTGAAAGCGCTGAACTACGAGAAAGAGAATGAGAAAGTTGCTTTTAGCGGCGGTCACTTCAAACTTGACGCGGACCGCGACGGAAACGTGTTCTCCCTGACGGGTGAAGCGGAAAGCGGCCTGGTCAATGCCGTGAACGAATACAATCAAAAAGTTCAGCTCACCTTCAACAACCTGAAAGCCGACGGCAACAGCCGCATGACCGATTTCAAAGAGCGTATCGGCGATCAGAAACTGTCTCTCGATAAAGTTGCCATTGCGGTTGAAGGGAAAGAGATGGCCGTGCTGGAAGGCATGGACGTAAACGGAAAATCCGACGTGTCCAAAGACGGCAAGAGCATCAATACCCAGCTGGATTACACGCTGAAGAGCCTGAAAGTACAGAATCAGGATCTGGGCACCGGCAAACTGTCGCTGAAGATCGGCAATATCGACGGCCAGGCGTGGCACGAATTCAGCCAGAAATACAGCAAAGAGAGCCAGGCGCTGCTTACCGATACCGCACTGCAGCAGAATCCGGAAGTGTACCAGCAGCAGGCGATGGCGGTACTGTTCAACAACCTGCCGATCCTGCTGAAAGGCGAGCCGGTGATCACCGTTGCGCCGCTGAGCTGGAAAAACAGCAAAGGCGAAACCAGCTTCAACCTGTCTCTGTTCCTGAAAGATCCGGCCACTGCAACGGGTGAACCGCAGACGCTGGCGCAGGAAGTGGATCGCAGCGTGAAGTCGCTCGACAGCAAGCTGACCATCCCGATGGATATGGCGACCGAGTTTATGACCCAGATTGCGAAACTGGAAGGCTACGGCGATGAAGATGCCGGCAAGCTGGCGAACCAGCAGGTGAAAGGTCTGGCGGCAATGGGCCAGATGTTCCGCATCACGAAGGTGGACAACAACATGATTTCCACCAGCCTGCAGTACGCCAACGGCCAGGTCACGCTCAACGGCGACAAAATGCCGCTGGAAGACTTCGTCGGCATGTTTGGTATGCCTGCTCTGGGGATGCCGGAACCAGCTGAACCGGCAGCGCCAGCCGAACCGGCGGCACCGCAACAGTAAACGTCAAAACCCCTCGCATGAGGGGTTTTTTATTGCCGGGTGGCGCTGACGCTTACCCGGCCTACGATTCCGGGCCGTTACAGGCCCGTGTAAGCGCAGCGCCGCCGGGCGATATTATTTCACCGTCACTAACCGCGCCGCCACAATCTGGTGCCCGGCCTGCACATCCGCATTGTCGATACGCTGCATGATTCTGTCCGCCAGGGTGTAACCCATCTCCCGCGCAGGGGTGGTGGCCCAGACGATCGGCAGGTCGTCGAGGGCGTTTTCCCCAACGTCGGCGAACGCCCCCAGCGCCACCTGGTGGCCGAAGAAGGTTTCCACCCCGCCCTCGCCGCTCTGGCGCCCGGCGCGGATCAGGCCAAACCAGGCGCCCATGGCGATCACATCGTTATAGCAAATAACGGCGCTGATGGTCGGACTGCTTCGCAGCAGCGCGCCTATCGCTTCCGCCGCCATCTTCTGGCTGGACTCACACTCAACAACCCACTCGCTGTGGAACGGCAGGCCGTATTTAATCAGCGTCGCACAATAGCCGCCGACCCGCTCGGCGCGGGTCAGGGACGAGCTTTTACCCCCCAGCCAGGCAATGCGCTGATGCCCACGACGAATAAGATGCTCGGTCAGCATTTGCGCGGCCTGCATGTTATCCGGGCGCAACGTATCGGCTTCGTCGAGGTAGCTGGCGCGCGAGGCAAACACCAGCGGCACGCCTTTTTCGGCGGCGCGCTCGCACAGTTCACTGCCCACGCCCGATGCTCCGGCGACGATCACCCCGTCCACCCCCTGGTTCAGCAACATATCGAGCCGGGAAAGCAACTGATCGGCCTCGCGCCCGCCGTGCAGCAGAAAGACCATCCGCCCCTGCGCTTCAAGCGCTTCGGTTAACCCGGCGGTTAACTCCGCATAGAACGGTGACGTCAGGTCACGAACAATCAGTCCAATCACCCCGCTTTGCCCACCGCGCAACGCCGACGCCTGGCGGTTACGCACAAAGCCCAGCTGTTCAACCGCCTCGTTCACCCGCTGACCGGTCGCGGGAGAGATGCGCCCTTTTCCGCTCAGTACCAGAGAAACGGTGCTGACGGAAACCCCCGCCGCCAGCGCGACATCGTTGATGGTGACTTTCTTCGCTACAGCCATGTCCTGGAGTGACTCCCTGAAAAATGAGATCGGTAAAACGTTTTATCAATACGTTATCTTTATACTACCAGTCAAAGCCTGAGAATGTGATTTAGCGCGCACTAAACTTTGATAAAACGTTTTATCTTCTCGCAGCATTGAAGCAGACAAACTGATTTTAACAATAAAGGAGTCGTTTTATGACGGCGAAAGCAGCACAAAAAATATCGCTGTGGGAATTTTTCCAGCAACTGGGTAAAACCTTTATGCTGCCCGTGGCACTCCTCTCGTTCTGCGGGATCATGCTGGGTATCGGCAGCTCCCTCAGCAGTAAAGACGTCATCACGCTGATCCCGTTCCTCGGCACCCCCGTGCTGCAGGCGATCTTTATCTGGATGAGTAAAGTCGGCTCCTTCGCGTTTAGTTTCCTGCCCGTGATGTTCTGTATTGCTATCCCGCTGGGCCTGGCCCGCGAGAACAAAGGCGTCGCGGCGTTTGCCGGTTTTGTGGGCTACGCGGTGATGAACCTCGCGGTTAACTTCTGGCTGACCGCGAAAGGCATTCTGCCGACCACCGACGCTGCCGTACTGAAAGCTAACAACATTCAGAGCGTGATTGGTATCCAGTCTATTGATACCGGGATCCTCGGGGCGGTGATCGCCGGGGTGATTATCTGGATGCTGCACGAGCGCTTCCACAATATCCGTCTGCCGGATGCCCTGGCCTTCTTCGGCGGTACCCGCTTTGTACCGATTATCACCCTGGTGGTGATGGGCCTGTTTGGTCTGATCATTCCGCTGATCTGGCCGGTCTTCGCGATGGGCATCAACGGCATTGGCCGCATCATCAACGGCGCGGGAGATTTCGGTCCGATGATCTTCGGTACCGGCGAGCGTCTGCTCCTGCCGTTTGGCCTGCAGCACATCCTGGTGGCCCTGATTCGCTTCACCGAAGCGGGCGGGACGATGGAGGTGTGCGGTCACGACGTGAGCGGTGCGCTGACCATCTTCCAGGCGCAGCTGAGCTGCCCGACTACCCACGGTTTCTCTGAAAGCGCCACCCGCTTCCTGTCTCAGGGTAAAATGCCTGCCTTCCTCGGCGGCCTGCCGGGTGCCGCGCTGGCGATGTACCACTGCGCACGTCCGGAAAACCGTCATAAAATTAAAGGCCTGCTGATTTCCGGCGTGATCGCCTGCGTCGTGGGCGGGACCACCGAGCCTATCGAGTTCCTGTTCCTGTTCGTTGCGCCGGTGCTGTATCTGATTCACGCTGTGCTGACCGGTCTGGGCTTTACCGTGATGGCGGTGCTGGGCGTCACCATCGGTAACACCGACGGCAACGTGATTGACTTCGTGGTCTTCGGGATCCTGCACGGCCTCTCCACCAAGTGGTATCTGGTCCCGGTCGTGGCGGCAATCTGGTTCGTGGTGTACTACGGGATCTTCCGCTTCGCCATCACCCGCTTTAACCTGAAAACGCCAGGCCGCGATACCGATACGGCCACCAGCGTGGAACAGGCGGTTGCCGGTACCGTGGGTAAATCCGGCTACAACACCCCTGCCATTCTGGCGGCGCTGGGCGGTGCGGATAACATCACCTCGCTGGATAACTGCATTACCCGCCTGCGTTTGTCGGTGGCGGATATGTCAAAAGTGGATACCAACGCCCTGAAAGCCAACCGGGCTATCGGCGTGGTACAGTTAAATCAGCACAATTTGCAGGTGGTTATCGGCCCGCAGGTACAGTCAGTGAAAGATGAGCTGGCAACCCTGATGCGAACAGTAGAAGCCTGATGCCTCCGCCCCCTCACCATGAGGGGGTTTTACGTTAAGGATTAAAGCATGTTTGATTTCTCCACCGTCGTGGATCGACACGGCACCTGGTGTACGCAGTGGGACTACGTCGCCGACCGTTTTGGCGCGGACGATCTGCTGCCCTTCACCATCTCGGATATGGATTTCGCCACCGCCCCCTGCATAATCGACGCGCTGCATCAGCGCATTCATCACGGCGTGTTTGGCTATAGCCGCTGGAAAAACGACGAGTTTCTCGCCGCCGTCGCGCACTGGTTCCAGCAGCGTTTTAACAGCCGGATTGATACTGAAAGCGTGGTTTATGGTCCGTCAGTCATCTACATGGTCTCTGAACTGATACGCCTCTGGTCAACCCCTGGCGACGGCGTGGTGGTGCACACCCCGGCTTACGATGCGTTTTATAAAGCCATTGAGGGTAACGCGCGTCGTGTTGTGGCGGTTGAGATGGAAAAGCAGGCTGCAGGCTGGCAGGGCAATATGGCGGCCCTCGAAGCGGCGCTGGCGAAACCGGAAAACAAAATTTTACTGTTGTGCAGCCCGCAGAACCCGACCGGCAAGGTCTGGACGCGGGATGAGCTGACGCACATGGCGGAACTGTGCGCACGCTATGACGTGGCGGTTATCAGCGATGAAATCCATATGGACATGGTGTGGGGAGAACATCGTCACACGCCGTGGAACGCCGTGGCGCGGGGCAAATGGGCGCTTCTGACCTCCGGCTCGAAAAGCTTTAACATTCCGGCGCTGACGGGGGCTTACGGCCTGATCGGCGATGAAGAGAGCCGTAACGGCTATCTCAGCGCGCTAAAAGGACGGGATGGGCTCTCTTCCCCTTCCGTGCTGGCGCTGACGGCGCATATCGCCGCCTACCAGCAGGGAGAGCCGTGGCTGGATGCCCTGCGGGGTTATCTCGAAGGGAATTTGTCGTATATTGCGCAGGAAGTAAACCGCGCTTTTCCGAAACTGAACTGGCAGCCACCGGAAGCGACCTATCTGGCCTGGATCGATCTGCGCCCACTGAACATTGACGATCGGGCGCTGCAAACAGTGCTGATCGAGCAGCAAAAAGTCGCCATCATGCCGGGATATACCTACGGGAAAGAGGGAAATGGCTTTGTGCGCTTAAATGCGGGCTGCCCCCGCAGCAAGCTGGAGCAAGGGGTTCAACGCCTCATCGCCGGGATTAACACGCTCCTGTAATTAACTTGCGCAACGGAATATTCCCTTGCGCAAATAGCTTTTTACCCCGTTTTGTTTTTATAATATGGCGCACTTTAACCAGAAAAGAGTGCGACCATGATTGATACACGCCTGCCTTTAACTGATATTCATCGTCACCTTGACGGTAACATTCGTGCCCAAACCATCCTCGATCTTGGCCGCCAGTTCAATTTAACGCTTCCTGCTCAGACCCTTGAGTCCTTGATCCCTCACGTACAGGTGACCTCTAATGAACCGGACCTGGTGAGCTTCCTGAGCAAACTCGACTGGGGCGTGAAGATGCTGGCGTCGCTGGATGCCTGCCGCCGCGTGGCGTTTGAGAACATCGAAGATGCCGCCCGCAACGGCCTGCACTACGTCGAGCTGCGCTTCTCGCCGGGCTATATGGCGATGACCCACAACCTGCCCATTGCAGGCGTGGTGGAAGCCGTTATTGAAGGCGTCCGCGAAGGGTGTAAAACCTTCGACGTTCAGGCCCGTCTGATCGGCATCATGAGCCGTACGTTCGGCGAAACCGCCTGCCTGCAGGAGCTGGAAGCGCTGCTGGCCCATCGTGATGCCATCACCGCCGTCGACCTCGCCGGTGACGAGCTGGGCTTCCCGGGTAGCCTGTTCCTCTCCCACTTCAACCGCGCGCGCGATGCCGGCTGGCACATTACCGTACATGCGGGTGAAGCGGCTGGCCCGGAAAGCATCTGGCAGGCCATCCGCGAGCTGGGCGCAGAGCGTATTGGTCACGGCGTGAAGGCGGTCGAAGATCGCGCGCTGATGGATTTCCTTGCGGAGCAGCGTATCGGTATTGAGTCGTGCCTGACGTCTAACATTCAGACCAGCACCGTAGCATCGCTGTCGCAGCACCCGCTGAAAACGTTCCTTGAACACGGCGTGCTGGCCTCTCTGAATACGGACGATCCGGCGGTTCAGGGCGTTGATATCATCCACGAGTACAACATCGCAGCTCCGCAGGCGGGGTTGAGCCGCGAGCAGATCCGTCAGGCGCAGATCAACGGGCTGGAAATTGCCTTCCTGACGCCTGCAGAGAAGCAGGCTCTGCGGGATAAGGTGGCAACCGCGTAAACCCTTTTGCCGGGTGGCGGCTACGCCTTACCCGGCCTACAACAACGTCAAAAACTTATGCCAGACAGAGCGTGGCGCGATGTTTGGCAGATTCGATGCCCAGCTCAATCAGCTCCATAATTTGTATCGCCTGGCTGGCCGGAACCGGGTTCTCCCCCGTGCCGTTTAGCGCATCGCGAATAGCGGCATAATACGCCGGATAGTTACCCGGTATCGTCAGCAAGGTCTCTTCGACCAGCTCCTCGCCTTCCACCCGCGTGATGACGCCGTCGCGCATATCATAGCCCCAGTCTTCCTGCGGCAGACGCTCACCGTTTTTCAGCCTGTCTTCCTGCGGGTCGAGACCAAACTTCACGTAGCTCCCGCGCGTGCCGTGAATAATATAGCGGGCAGATTCTGCAGCCGCGACCATCGTACCGTGCAGCACAATCCGCCGCTGCGGGTAACTGAGCACCGCGTGGAAGTAATCGGTTGTCTGCGCCCCGGGTCTGAGCTGGGCCAGATCGACCGTCATGCTCACCGGAAGGCCAAAAAGATTGACGGCCTGATCCAGCAGATGCGGGGCTAAATCATACCAGATGCCGCTGCCAGGGCCGGCCTGCTCGCGCCAGCGGTTTCGTACCTGCGGACGAAAACGGTCAAAGTGGGATTCAAAAAAGAGGATCTCCCCTAACGTGCCTTCACTGAGAAGCCGTTTTACCGTCAGAAAATCGCTGTCCCAGCGGCGGTTATGAAACACCGACAGCAGCCTGCCCAGACTCTTTCCCAGGGCATCCAGCTCGCGCGCCTGTGACAGCGTCACGGTGAAGGGTTTATCGACAACCACATGTTTCCCGGCTTCCAGCGCGGCCTTTGCCAGCGGAAAGTGGGTATCGTTCGGCGTGGGGATAACGATTAAATCAATATTGGGATCGTTGAAAAGATGTTTCGGCTCTGAGACAACCGGCACGGAAGGCCAGTCGGCATGGACTTTTGTAGCGTCGCTGCTGGATACCGCCGCCAGCGCCATGCCCGGCGTCCCGGCTATCAGAGGCGCATGAAACGTTTTGCTCGCGTACCCGTAACCGATAAGCCCAACGCGGATATTATCACTCATAGTGCCATCCTCTGTTATGACGTTCTTATTTCACACTGGCTAGCCTGGCATTACCACGGATTAATAATGTGCCCTATGACGTAAAATAGCAGGTTATACGGATTGTTTTTGTTACATAGTATTAACCTACTGATTTTGTTTAAGGGAACCGTTCCCAAAGCCCTTGCCGTCAGGGAAACGTCGCTGTAACATTTGCGCCCTGTCTTTATGGATAAAGTACAATTACGTATCATGACGTCAATTATTAATCGAATCATTGAATTAGCGGGATGGATTGTCCTTGGGGTTTCGGTCATTTTGCTGGGCGTTGCCAGCCATATCGATAACTACCAGCCGCCGGAGCCTGTCACCGTCGCTCAACCTAAGTAACCGGTTACTGCAATAAAGAGTGACATAATATGTCAGTTACTTATTGCCAGCCCTGGTGAACACGGTTAACCTTCTCTTCCAGGCATCGTCTGATGCCTGAATTTCAGCAAAGAAAACTCCTAATTTCGTCGCGTTACCTGAGTGGGCTGTTTACGTCTTTATTAATCCGTTTATTATTCGAACGAATTACCTTAACTGGTATTACTCACTTTTATATGGAAACTTATTAATATGACAGTTCAGGACTATTTATTAAAATTTCGCAAGATCAATTCGCTTGAGAGCCTGGAAAAACTGTTTGACCATCTGAACTACACCCTGTCGGATAATCAGGACATCATTAATATGTATCGCGCCGCTGACCATCGCCGTGCGGAGCTGGTCTCCGGTGGTCGTTTGTTCAACGTCGGCGAAGTGCCTAAGTCCGTATGGCGTTACGTTTTATAAGAAAGTAGCCATCCGCGCGAAATGTTATATACTCTCCGCCCTGCCAACTGGCTGTACAACATTTCGCGCAGATTATGGGAGAGTTCATGACCGCAACGCCTGGAGAACGCATTGGAGGCTGGTTAATCGCCCCACTGGCATGGCTGCTGGTTGCCTTATTAAGCGCATCACTTGCGCTGCTGCTTTATACCACCGCACTGATTACCCCCCACGCCATCCAGACCCTGATGTCGCAAAGCGTACTTAATATTGCGTTGTGGTTTGTGTCGTTCGTTTTCGCGATCGGGATGTGGTACTACACGCTGTGGCTGACCATTGCCTTCTTTAAGCGCCGTAAGAATGTGCCTAAGCACTACATTATCTGGCTGCTGGTTTCGGTCCTGCTGGCGGTGAAGGCATTTGCTTTTTCGCCCGTTTCAGACGCGCTGGCCGTTCGTCAGCTGCTTTTCCCGTTGCTGGCCGCGGCACTGCTGGTGCCCTACTTCAAGCGTTCGACACGGGTGAAAAACACTTTCGTGAACCCGTAATAACCCTACAGATAACCTGTTGTCGCCTGCGTGTGTTTGTCCGATAATAGGCGGCTTTTTTATTTCAGGCTAAATAATGACCGATTACTTACTGCTCTTTGTCGGCACCGTGCTGGTTAACAACTTCGTTCTGGTGAAGTTCCTTGGCCTGTGTCCGTTTATGGGCGTTTCCAAAAAACTGGAAACGGCAATGGGCATGGGGCTGGCGACGACCTTCGTCATGACGCTGGCGTCCATCTGCGCGTGGTGGATTGATACCTGGATCCTCATTCCGCTGGGGTTAACCTATCTCCGTACGCTGGCCTTTATTCTGGTTATCGCGGTGGTGGTGCAATTTACCGAAATGGTGGTGCGCAAAACCAGCCCGGCGCTCTATCGCCTGCTGGGTATCTTCCTGCCGCTGATCACCACCAACTGCGCCGTTCTCGGCGTGGCGCTGCTGAACATCAACCTTGGCCATAATTTTATGCAGTCGGCGCTGTATGGCTTTTCTGCGGCCGTCGGTTTCTCGCTGGTCATGGTGCTGTTTGCTTCTATTCGCGAGCGCCTGGCGGCAGCGGATATTCCTGCACCCTTCCGCGGTAACGCGATTGCGCTGGTGACCGCCGGTTTAATGTCTCTGGCCTTTATGGGCTTTAGTGGTCTGGTGAAGTTGTAATGAATGCTATCTGGATTGCCATCGCCTCTATCAGCGTCCTGGGGTTGGTGTTTGGCCTTATCCTGGGTTACGCCTCCCGCCGTTTCGCGGTAGAGGACGATCCCGTTGTAGAGAAAATTGATGAGCTTCTGCCACAAAGCCAGTGCGGGCAGTGTGGCTACCCGGGCTGCCGCCCCTATGCCGAAGCGGTAGGGGTTCAGGGTGAGAAAATTAACCGCTGTGCGCCCGGTGGCGAAGCGGTGATGTTGAAAATTGCGGCCCTGCTAAACGTTGACCCGCAGCCAGTTGACGGCGATGCGGATGTGCAGGAGCCAGTCCGCGCGCTGGCCGTGATCGACGAAGCGAACTGCATCGGCTGCACCAAATGTATTCAGGCCTGCCCGGTCGACGCCATTGTTGGCGCAACGCGCGCCATGCACACCGTGGTGGCGGACCTGTGCACCGGCTGTAACCTCTGCGTAGCACCCTGCCCGACGCAATGTATCGAGCTGCGCCCGGTTGAAACGACTACCGAAAGCTGGAAATGGGATCTTCAAACCATTCCGGTTCGCAATATTCCTGTGGAACAACATGCTTAAGTTATTTTCTGCTTTCAGAAAAGAGAAGATTTGGAACTTTGACGGGGGTATTCACCCACCGGAGATGAAAACCCAGTCTAACGGCACGCCGCTGCGTCAAATTCCGCTGGCGACCCGTTTCGTTATGCCGCTCAAGCAGCACATCGGCGCGGAGGGTGAGCTGTGCGTGAAAGAAGGCGATACCGTCCTTCGCGGTCAGCCGCTGACCTTTGGTCGCGGACGTATGCTGCCGGTGCACGCCCCCACCTCCGGTAAGGTGGTCGCCATCGCGCCGCATACGGTGGCGCATCCGTCAGCGCTCTCAGAGCTGAGCGTGATGATTGAAGCCGACGGCGAAGACCGCTGGATCGACCGTGACGGCTGGAGCGACTACCGCTCCCATAGCCGCGAAGCGCTCATCGAGCGCATTCATCAGTTCGGCGTTGCCGGCCTCGGCGGCGCAGGCTTCCCGACCGGCGTCAAACTGCGCGGCGGTGGCGATAATATTCAGACGCTGATTATCAACGCCGCCGAATGCGAACCGTACATCACCGCCGACGATCGTCTGATGCAGGACTGCGCCGCCCAGGTGGTGGAAGGCATCCGCATCCTCGCGCACATTCTGCAGCCGCGGGAAGTGCTGATCGGTATCGAAGACAATAAACCGCAGGCTATCTCAATGCTGCGCGCCGTGCTGGCGGGCAGTCACGATATTAGCCTGCGCGTTATCCCGACCAAGTACCCCTCTGGCGGTGCTAAACAGCTGACGCAAATTCTCACCGGTAAGCAGGTTCCGCACGGCGGACGCTCTTCAGATATCGGCGTGCTGATGCAGAACGTCGGCACCGCGTACGCCGTTAAGCGCGCGGTAATCGACGGCGAGCCGCTGACCGAGCGCGTGGTAACGCTGACCGGGGAAGCGGTCTCTCGTCCGGGCAACGTCTGGGCGCGTCTGGGTACGCCGGTGCGTCACCTGCTGGAGCAGGCTGAGTTTTGCCCGTCAAGCGACCAGATGGTGATAATGGGCGGTCCGCTGATGGGCTTTACCCTGCCGTGGCTCGATGTGCCGGTAGTCAAAATCACCAACTGCCTGCTCGCCCCTTCCCCGACCGAGATGGGTGAAGAGCAGGAAGAAAAAGGCTGTATTCGCTGCAGCGCCTGTGCCGACGCCTGCCCGGCGGATCTGCTTCCGCAGCAGCTGTACTGGTACAGCAAAGGCCAACTGCACGACAAGGCGAAAGCCCATAACCTGGCCGACTGTATCGAATGCGGCGCCTGCGCCTGGGTCTGCCCTAGCAACATTCCTCTGGTGCAGTATTTCCGCCAGGAGAAGGCGGAAATTTATGCCATCTCCATGGAAGAAAAACGCGCAGCAGAAGCCAAAGCGCGCTTTGAAGCACGTCAGGCGCGACTGGAACGCGAAAAAATTGCCCGTCAGGAGCGCCATAAGCAGGCCGCCGTTCAGCCAGGCGAGAAAGATCAGGATGCAATTAACGCCGCACTGGCGCGCGTTCGCGAGAAAAAAACCACTGCGGCGCAGCCTGTGGTGATCCCGGCCGGCGAGAAGCCGGACAACAGCGAAGCGATTGCTGCGCGTGAAGCGCGTAAAGCTCAGGCCCGCGCCCGTCAGGCAGAAAAAGCGCAAACGACCCAGACGGATGCTGAGGTTGACCCACGCAAAGCCGCCGTTGAAGCAGCAATAGCGCGCGCCAAAGCACGCAAAGCCGGCGAGCAGAACGTGGTGGTTGAGCAGGAAGCGGTCGACCCTCGCAAAGCGGCCGTTGAGGCGGCGATTGCCCGTGCCAAAGCGCGCAAGGCGGCACAGCAGACGCAAACCGCAGAACCCGAAGCGCCGGTCGACCCGCGTAAAGCCGCCGTCGAAGCGGCGATTGCCCGCGCTAAAGCGCGCAAAGCGGCGCAGCAGGATGAACAACCGCAGGCCGCCAATGATGACCCGCGCAAAGCCGCCGTCGCCGCCGCCATTGCGCGCGTTCAGGCAAAGAAAGCCGCACAGCAAGCAGTTAACGAGGATTAAATGGTTTTCAGAATCGCAAGCTCCCCTTACACCCACAATCAGCGCCAGACATCGCGCATTATGATGCTGGTCTGCCTGGCGGCGCTGCCGGGCATTGCCGTTCAGTGCTGGTTTTTCGGCTGGGGAACCCTGTTCCAGATAATCCTGGGCTGTGCCAGCGCCTTAGCGGCGGAAGCGCTTGTCCTTAAGCTGCGCAAGGCAGCGGTCTCACGCATTCTTGCCGACAACTCCGCGTTGCTGACCGGCCTGCTGCTGGCTATCAGTATCCCGCCGTTTGCCCCGTGGTGGATGGTGATCCTCGGCACCGTGTTTGCGGTGATCATTGCCAAACAGCTGTATGGTGGACTGGGCCATAACCCGTTTAACCCGGCGATGATTGGCTACGTGGTGCTGCTGATCTCCTTCCCGGTACAGATGACCAGTTGGCTGCCACCGCACGAGATTGCGGCCACGGTTCCGGGCTTCATGGATGCTCTGCACGTGATCTTTACCGGCCATACGGCACTCGGTGCCGATATGAACGCGCTGCGTATGGGCGTGGACGGTATCAGCCAGGCGACGCCGCTTGATACCTTTAAAACGTCCCTGCATGCCGGGCACAGCGTTGAGCAGATCATGAAATCGGCGATCTACAGCGGCGTGCTGGCGGGTGCCGGCTGGCAGTGGGTCAACCTGGCGTATCTGCTGGGCGGCCTGTTCCTGCTGCAGCAGAAAGCCATCCGCTGGCATATTCCGGTCAGCTTCCTGGTGACGCTGGCGGTCTGCGCCACGCTGGGCTGGGTATTCTCTCCTGAATCACTGGCCAGCCCGCAGATGCACCTGCTCTCCGGCGCGACCATGTTGGGTGCCTTCTTTATCCTGACGGATCCGGTGACGGCCTCAACGACTAACCGCGGACGCCTGATCTTCGGCGCGCTGGCAGGCCTGCTGGTCTGGCTCATTCGCAGCTTTGGTGGCTACCCGGACGGCGTGGCTTTTGCCGTCCTGCTCGCCAACATTACCGTTCCGCTCATCGACTATTACACGCGTCCACGCGTGTACGGTCATCGCTAAGGGTTTCGCCATGTTTAAAACGATGCAAAAACACGGCGTCACGCTGGCTATCTTCGCCGCGGTGCTGACAGGGCTGACGGCGCTGGTTAATGCGCTGACCAAAACGACCATCGAAGAGCAGGCCTCGAAGCAGCAAAAGGCGCTGTTCGATCAGGTGATCCCGTCCGACTTCTACGATAATAACCTGCAAAAAAGCTGCTTTGTGGTAGACGCGCCGCAGCTTGGGAAAGGCCCGCACCGCCTCTTTATTGCCCGCAAAGGGGATAAACCGGTCGGCGCAGTGATGGAAGCGACGGCGCCTGACGGCTATTCCGGTGCCATTCAGCTGCTTGTGGGCAGCGATTTCTCCGGCACCATACTGGGCACCCGCGTGACGGAACACCATGAAACGCCGGGTCTTGGCGATAAAATTGAAACCCGTCTGAGCGACTGGATTTTGCACTTTGCCGGTAAAGTGATCCATGGTGAAGATGACACCGCGTTTGCGGTGAAGAAAGATGGCGGCGAGTTTGACCAGTTCACCGGTGCGACTATCACCCCACGTGCGGTGGTGAATGCCGTAAAACGAGCCGGGCTGTATGCTGAAACGCTGCCCGCGCAAATCAACAATCTTCCGGCCTGTGAGGAGTAATCATGAGCCAGGTTAAAGAGGTTATTGTCCAGGGGTTGTGGAAAAACAACTCCGCGCTGGTTCAGCTTCTGGGCATGTGCCCACTGCTGGCGGTGACATCCACCGCCACCAACGCGCTCGGTCTGGGTCTGGCAACCACGCTGGTATTGACCCTGACCAACCTCTCCATCTCTGCCCTGCGCCGCTGGACGCCGTCGGAAATTCGTATTCCGATTTACGTCATGATCATTGCGTCGGTGGTCAGTATTGTTCAGATGCTGATTAACGCCTACGCGTTCGGTCTGTACCAGTCGCTCGGGATCTTCATTCCCCTTATCGTCACCAACTGTATCGTGGTCGGGCGTGCGGAAGCCTTCGCGGTGAAAAACAGTCCGGCCATGTCGGCGCTGGATGGTTTTTCCATTGGCATGGGCGCCACGTGCGCCATGTTCGTGCTGGGATCCCTGCGCGAAATCCTCGGCAACGGTACGCTGTTTGACGGCGCAGATGCGTTGCTGGGCGGCTGGGCCAAAGCGTTGCGCATTGAAGTGTTCCACACCGATACGCCATTCCTGCTGGCGATGCTGCCGCCCGGTGCGTTTATTGGCCTTGGCATGATGCTGGCGATAAAATACCTGATTGATGAGAAACGTAAGCGCCGCGCGGCTGAGCGCAGCGTTCTGGAAGGGACACCCGAGAAGGCCTCATGAATAAAGAAAAGCGCATTGCGATCCTGACCCGTCTGCGGGACGAGAACCCGCACCCGACGACGGAGCTGAATTTTACCTCCCCGTTTGAGCTGCTGATCGCGGTGTTGCTCTCTGCACAGGCGACCGACGTGAGCGTCAATAAAGCCACCGCCCTGCTCTATCCGGTCGCCAATACGCCGAAGGCCATGCTGGAGCTGGGCGTGGAAGGCGTGAAGTCGTATATCAAAACCATCGGCCTCTTTAACAGCAAAGCCGAGAACGTCATTAAGACCTGCCGGATCCTGCTGGAACAGCACGGAGGCGAAGTGCCGGAAGACCGTGCTGCGCTGGAAGCTTTACCGGGCGTAGGTCGTAAAACCGCGAACGTGGTGCTCAATACCGCGTTTGGCTGGCCTACTATCGCCGTCGATACGCATATATTTCGCGTGTCTAACCGGACCAACTTTGCGCCGGGGAAAAATGTCGAGCAGGTCGAAGAGAAGCTGCTCAAAGTGGTTCCGGCTGAATTTAAGGTTGACTGCCATCACTGGCTGATTCTGCACGGTCGTTACACGTGTATTGCCCGTAAGCCTCGCTGCGGCTCCTGCATTATTGAAGATCTCTGCGAATACAAAGAAAAAGTATATCCCTGAACCACAAACCCCACACCAAAAGAAGGGTGATGGTGCACGCTTCTTTTGGCCGTTATTTGTTCGCCTTTCGTCTCTCCCAGGCTGTCACTTGTTCGGTGCTTTAACGCTCAAACAGGTTAATACTTTTTTCATAGCCGAAAATTTCTATACATCTGTGATCGCGATCACCCTGATAACTTCATGTTGTTTTTTTGTTGTCAAAATCGAGCTAAAGCCTTTGTCTGACAAGACACTCTTCTTTTTTTACCGACGATAAGACCAGCTATTTTTCATAATTTGGGCTATATCACTGCCAGAGACGGCAAATAGCAGAACATATCGCCAAACACCGGTCCTGACGGGTCTCTGCCAGTCGAAAAAACTACCTTTACACATCGTATAAAATTTAACGCTGAATAACATTTGTATGAACCGACGATTATACCACCCCAGATATATGTAACAGATTATTACAAACGTATTGCCAGATGGGGCAGGATAGTGAACATTACCCGCCGTTTCTCCTCCCAATATAACTATAAGGCGTATGGACTACGGCCATCACGCTATGAACACCCCCGTTAATATGGGATGTAAAAAAAGAGGTATATGTGTCTACTGCAAACAATAAACCAACAGATGAAAGCGTGAGTCTTAACGCTTTTAAACAACCAAAAGCGTTCTATCTCATCTTCTCTATCGAGTTATGGGAGCGTTTTGGTTATTACGGCCTGCAAGGGATCATGGCAGTTTACCTGGTGAAACAGCTGGGTATGTCCGAAGCCGATTCCATCACGCTGTTCTCCTCCTTCAGTGCTCTGGTGTACGGTCTGGTCGCGATTGGCGGCTGGCTGGGCGATAAAGTCCTCGGCACTAAACGTGTCATCATGCTGGGCGCCATTGTCCTGGCAATTGGCTATGGTCTGGTTGCATGGTCAGGGCACGATGCCGCTGTCGTGTATATGGGTATGGCGACGATTGCCGTCGGTAACGGTCTGTTCAAAGCGAACCCGTCCTCCCTGCTCTCTACCTGCTACAGCAAAGACGATCCGCGTCTGGACGGTGCATTTACCATGTACTACATGTCCATCAACATCGGTTCGTTCTTCTCAATGCTGGCCACCCCATGGCTTGCAGCAAAATTCGGCTGGAGCGTGGCGTTTGCGCTGAGCTTCGTCGGTATGCTGATCACCGTGGTGAACTTCCTGTTCTGCCGCAGCTGGGTTAAAAACTACGGTTCAAAACCGGACTTCGAGCCTGTGCATATGGGCAAACTGCTGGCGACCATTGTGGGCGTTGTTGCCCTGGCGGCGATCGCCACCTGGCTGCTGCACAACCAGGGCATCGCACGTGCCGTTCTGGGCGTGGTCGCGCTGGGTATCGTGGTCATCTTTGCGAAAGAAGCATTCGCCATGCAGGGCGCTGCCCGTCGTAAGATGATCGTGGCGTTCATTCTGATGCTGGAAGCGATTATCTTCTTCGTACTGTACAGCCAGATGCCAACCTCTCTGAACTTCTTCGCCATTCGTAACGTTGAGCACTCCATCCTGGGTATTGCGTTCGAACCGGAGCAGTATCAGGCGCTGAACCCGTTCTGGATCATGATTGGTAGCCCGATTCTGGCCGCGATCTACAACAAAATGGGCGACCGTCTGCCAATGCCGCACAAGTTCGCTATCGGTATGGTGCTGTGCTCCGGCGCGTTCCTGGTGCTGCCGCTGGGTACCAAATTTGCTACCGACGCCGGTATCGTATCCGTTAACTGGCTGATCCTGAGCTACGCGCTGCAGTCTATCGGCGAACTGATGATCTCCGGTCTGGGTCTGGCGATGGTTGCACAGCTGGTGCCACAGCGTCTGATGGGCTTCATTATGGGTAGCTGGTTCCTGACGACTGCGGGTGCAGCCATTATCGCAGGCAAGATTGCGAACCTGATGGCCGTACCGGAAAACGTCACTGACCCACTGGTTTCTCTGAACGTCTACGGTACCGTGTTCATGCAGATTGGTATCGCGACTGCCGTTATTGCCGCTCTGATGCTGCTGACTGCACCGAAACTGAATCGCATGACTCAGGACGACGACAAGACCGCTAAGGCGACCAAAACCGCTACCGCGTGATATCCGTGAGAAACGACTGACCAGAAGCCGCTAATCTATTAGCGGCTTTTTTTTTATCCGTTTGCGCACTAACATAGCTGAAACCTCAGCGAAAAGGAGTTACCGATGAAACTGTTCTACAAACCGGGCGCGTGCTCTCTTGCTTCCCATATCACCCTGCGCGAGAGCGGCAAAGATTTCACGCTGGATGGCGTTGATCTGATGAAAAAACGTCTGGAAAACGGCGATGATTTTCTTGCCATTAACCCGAAAGGACAAGTTCCGGCGCTCCTGCTGGATGACGGTACTCTGCTGACCGAAGGCGTGGCGATTATGCAGTTCCTGGCCGATAGCGTGCCCGATCGCCAGCTACTGGCCCCGGTCAGTACCATTTCTCGCTATAAAACGCTGGAGTGGCTGAACTATATTGCCACCGAGCTGCACAAAGGCTTTACCCCCCTGTTCCGCCCGGATACGCCAGAAGAGTTTAAACCTACCCTGCGCGCCCTGCTGGAGAAAAAGCTGCAGTACATTAACGAATCGCTGAAAGACGAGCAGTGGATTGGCGGGTCGCGCTTCACGATTGCCGATGCGTACCTGTTCACCGTGCTGCGCTGGGCGCGCGCGGTTAAGCTGAATCTGGAAGGGTTAGACCACATTGCATCGTATATGAAGCGTGTGGCAGAGCGTCCTGCGGTGGCTGCGGCGCTGAAAGCGGAAGGGCTTAGCTAATATCGCCCGGCGGCGCTTCGCTTGCACGGGCCTACGGGTTTTGTAGGCCGGGTAAGCGCAGCGCCACCCGGCATCGTTTAAAGCTGGGTTGCGCTGAAATAGTGCTCCGGCTTCGCGATTCGATCCTGTGCTGCGACCACCTGCAGCTCATATTCCTGCATCTCTTTCGTCGCCGTCATAATTTCGTACACTGCCGCAGTAACATGCTCCAGCGCATCGCGCAGCGTTGCCCCTTGCAGCAATTTGACCAGCAGCAGGCCGCTGGTCACATCCCCCACACCCACCGGCTGGCGCAGGCCAAAATCCACCAGCGGACGGCTGATGTGCCAGGCATCCTCTTTCGTCACCAGCAGCATCTCAAAGCGATCCTGACTTAGCCCTGCGCGCGCGAGGTGTTTTACCAGCACTACCTCAGGCCCCTGCGCGATCAGCTCGCGAGACGCGCTTACGGCCTCTTCTACGCTGTTAACCGGATGCTCGCAGAGAATTTCCAGTTCAACCAGGTTTGGCGCAATGATATCGCTGGCGGGCAGCGCGTGGCGGACGTGGAACTCCGCTACACCCGGCGCCACAATGCAGCCTTTCTCCGGATGGCCCATGACGGGGTCGCAAAAATATTTTGCCGACGGGTTAGCGGCCTTCACCTGGCGTACGATGCCGAGAATATGCTCCCCCTGCTCTGCGGAACCAAGATAACCGCTCAGTACGGCGTCACAGCGCTTGAGCTGGCCGATATCGGCAATGCCCTGCACCACCTCGGTGAGGTGTGAAGGCGGCATTACGCAGCCGGTCCATTTGCCGTACTGCGTGTGGTTGGAAAACTGAACGGTATTGAGGGGCCAGACGTTGACGCCGAGGCGGCGCATCGGGAATTCCGCTGCGCTGTTGCCAGCATGTCCAAAAACAACATGGGACTGAATGGCGAGGATGTTCTTCATTTTATGCTTACCCAACCCTGAAAAAACAAAAGGGGCGTGGTTTACCACGCCCCTGGAGACTGTGACTTATTTCCAGCAGACAAGGCAGTAGTTTTTCTTACCGCGACGCAGCAGGGTGTAGCGGCCATACAGACGGTCGCCGTCAACAAAGGTGTATTCCGGGTCGGCCTGCTTTTCACCGTTGATGGTGATGGCATTGGACGCGATGGTTTTACGCGCCTGACCGCGGGAAGGCTGGAGTTCAGAGTCCACCAGCGCCTGCATCAGGTCAGCCCCTTTCTCCATCTCAACCATTGGCACGCCGTCCTGCGCCAGCTGTTCGAAGTCCGCTTCGCTCAGATCGCTCAGGGTACCGTTGAACAGGCTAGCGGTAATGCGTTTTGCCGCGGCCAGACCTTCTTCACCGTGAACCAGTTTGGTCACTTCATCCGCCAGCACGTACTGCGCGCGTGGCGCTTTACCGCTGTTCTTGTCTTCTTCTTCCAGCGCATTGATGTCTTCAATATCCATAAAGGTGAAGAACTTCAGGAAGCGATAAACATCGGCATCCGCCGTGTTGATCCAGAACTGGTAGAATTTGTACGGGCTGGTTTTCTTCGGATCGAGCCATACCGCGCCGCCTTCGGTTTTACCAAATTTGGTACCGTCGGCTTTGGTAATCAGCGGAACGGTCAGACCAAAGACCTGATTCTGGTGCAGGCGACGGGTCAGGTCGATACCGGAGGTGATGTTACCCCACTGGTCAGAACCGCCAATCTGCAGGGAAACACCGTGCAGTTTGTTCAGGCAGGCAAAGTCATAGCCCTGCAGCAGGTTGTAGGAGAACTCGGTAAAGGAGATACCCTGGTCGTCACGGTTCAGACGCTGCTTCACGGCCTCTTTGTTAATCATCTGGTTAACAGAGAAGTGCTTGCCGATGTCACGCAGGAAGGTCAGCACGTTCATGCTCCCAAACCAGTCGTAGTTGTTCGCGGCAATCGCGGCGTTATCGCCACAGTTGAAGTCGAGGAACGGTGCAACCTGTTTGCGGATCTTATCGACCCACTCCTGCACGGTATCTTCGGTGTTCAGTTTACGCTCAGCGGCTTTGAAGCTTGGGTCACCAATCAGACCGGTCGCGCCGCCCACCAGGGCAACAGGCTTATGGCCCGCCATCTGGAAGCGTTTCAGGCATAACAATGGAACAAGATGCCCCAAATGCAAGCTGTCAGCGGTGGGATCGAAGCCGCAATAGAGCGCGATCGGGCCTTGCGCCAGTCGCTCTGCTAACGCTTCCTCGTCCGTCACCTGGGCCACGAGGCCCCGCTCTTGCAATTGTTTAATCAAGTTACTGCTTGCCATCAAATTCTCCATGTATAAACGACTGCACCTTTGCCGGTACACGACTTTTCGCCTGATGCGAAAGGACCATAGAATAAAGCGCAAGCGCGGTGTGCGCTAGCGCTTAAATCAACAAATTTCGGGGATTACGGCGCCAGTCTGTCGATTTTCCAGCCGCCATTCTCGCGCTGGTATAAAAAGCGGTCGTGCAGGCGATGTTCGCCCCCCTGCCAGAACTCCATTTGCTCAATCGGGATGCGGAAACCACCCCAGAAGCTCGGCAACGGGATTTCACCCTGCTGGAACTTCTGCTTCAGCTCCAGGAATTTACTTTCCAGCACCCCGCGGGCGGAAATGCGGCTGGACTGTTTTGATACCCAGGCACCAATCTGGCTGTCACGCGGGCGGCTGTGGAAATACTTCACCACTTCCAGCGTCGAGAGACGTTCCGCTTTGCCGGTCACCATGACCTGACGTTCCAGCATGTGCCAGGGGAACAGCAGGCTGATACGCGGATTGTTTTCCAGATGGTGCGCTTTGCGGCTGCCAAGGTTGGTGTAGAACACCAGTCCTTTCTCGTCATAATGCTTGAGCAATACGATGCGCTGATACGGTTGACCGTTTTCATCCACCGTCGCGACGACCATGGCCGTGGGGTCGGCCAGTTTCGCTTCGCAGGCCTGTTTCAGCCAGCGTTCAAAAAGCACGAGGGGTTCAGCGGGAAGATCCTGGCGACGCAGGCCGCCTTTGGTGTATTCACGGCGCAGATGCGCAATTTGCTGCAGTTCGTCGTTATCTGACATGGCGTTAGCTGACATTGAGAGTGGGTGGCGCTATTGTGCGCCGCCCCTGTAAAAATCTCAACGCTTCGGATTTTCGAGCTGGCAATTGTTCAGCACAATACGGTCACGTTTGTAGACCGTGGCGCTGTCGCCTTTCGACCAGAAGACATAGATACCGTCGGTGTAACGCGCGCCCGAGGCTGAAATGCCCTGCTTCAGCGTCAGTAGTTTATTGTCATAAACAAAACTGGCTTCCTGGCGTGGATTGTTCAGCTTCACGGTCAGCGGTTTTTCGTCGCAGCGATACTCAAGCGTATCGGTCTGCATGCGCTCAAGGAGCTGGTTGTAGACGCTGCATCCTGACAGCAACAAAGGGGCGGCAATAAGAAGAAGTTTTTTCATGGGCGTATTCCGAAGACTTTCCTGGTCCTGGAGGGCATGGCTGCCCCCCTGTTTCGTTCCATTTTAACGACGACGCGCCGCGCTGAATTTCAGTTAACTCTGATTATGACGCGGATTTGCCGGGAAAATCGCCCCAAGGACGCTCGCCTCGCGCGCGCCGGTTACCGACGGTAAATTGCCCGGCAGCCCGGCAATGGTGCGCCAGGCAAGCCAGGCGAAGGCCAGCGCCTCCATATCATCACCGCTGATGCCGGCCTCATCGGTCGTCGACACTTCGGTGCCCGGCAGCAGCCCGGCAAGACGCGCCATCACCAGCGGGTTACGGCTTCCCCCGCCGCACACCAGCAGGCGTTCACATCCGCCGCTGAGGAGCACCTGTTCAGAAATCGACACGGCCGTGAGCTCGGCAAGCGTCGCCTGAACATCCTGCGGCGCGAGCGCCGGGAATGACGCCAGCTGGCGCTCAAGCCAGCCAAAGTTGAAGTATTCACGCCCCGTGCTTTTCGGTGCCGGTAAGGCAAAATAAGGATCGCTCAGCATGGACTGCAACAGCGGGATAATCACCTTACCCTCGCTCGCCCACTCCGCGTTTTTATCGTACGGTTGACCGCACTGACGCCAGATCCAGGCATCCATTAACATATTGCCTGGGCCGGTATCGTAGCCGCGGACCGGCTGCCCGGGGATAAGCATCGACAGATTGGCGATCCCACCAATGTTGAGCACCATACGCCGTTCTGAAGGGTGCGCCAGCAGCGCCTGATGAAACGCGGGCACCAGCGGTGCGCCCTGTCCGCCAAGGGCAATATCGCGACGACGGAAATCGCCGACCACCGTGACGCCCGTCTTCGCCACAATCTGGTTGTTATCGCCGATTTGCAGAGTATGCGGGGCCTCTCCAATGGGCTCATGCCAGACCGTTTGTCCGTGACACCCGATGGCGACCACATCCTGCGGGCGAAGATGTTCTTTTTGCATCAAAGCCTGCACCGCATCCGCAAACAGCGCACCGAGGCGGACATCCAGCTGTCCAAGCTGGGAGAGGGTCAACTGCTGCCCCTGACAGATACTGAGAATATCCTCTTTCAGTGAAATGGGGATTGGCCAGGTCAGGCTCGCCTGTTGTGCCACCATGTTTTCATCAATGGCGGCCAGAACGACATCTACCCCATCCAGACTGGTGCCTGACATCACACCAATGTAGCGACCCGATTTCATGCGCTTTCCTTACGTTGCGTGGGCTAAGGATATCCACTCAACCATAAACGGCGTCGCTTTGCCATCCGGCAATAATATTTTTTAACAATGTCAGACGGGTAGCGCGGGCGGATCCTGTTTATGTCTCGTTAAGTCAAATTCAAGTACAATTTTCCTATTGTTAGTGCAAAGATATGAACTATGGCTCCTTATGCCATATAATTTAGCCATAACGGATGCCCCCAATCGGGCGTTTTTGGTGAACAGGAGATTCAAATGATTTTACGTGTACTGGGCGTTTCGCTGATTGGTTTAACTCTGGCTGGCTGTGTGAATGACAGTTCACTTTCTGGCGACGTTTACAGCGCTTCTGAAGCGAAACAGGTTCAGAACGTGACTTACGGTACCGTTGTTAACGCACGCCCTGTACAGATTCAGGGTGGTGATGAAAACAACGTGATGGGCGCAATCGGCGGTGCCGTTCTAGGTGGTTTCCTGGGTAATACCGTCGGCGGTGGTACGGGACGCTCTCTGGCGACAGCCGCAGGTGCCGTTGCGGGTGGCGTAGCCGGCCAGGGCGTTCAGGGTGCGATGAACAAAACGCAGGGCGTAGAGCTGGAAATTCGTAAAGACGACGGCAGCACAATCATGGTTGTTCAGAAACAGGGCAGCACCCGCTTCTCTGCTGGCCAGCGCGTTGTACTGGCGAGCAACGGAAGCCAGGTGACCGTTTCTCCACGTTAATTAAAAGTGGATGTGGTCCTCGGGCCACATCCATTTACAATATATATCACTCTCACAAATATAATTACAAAATACATTCGCCCCATCCATTATAAATCACTCCTTATATTGTTTCTGCGCAAAGTATTTATTGCACTAATTGATTAGACTCTTCGCAACCACCTTTTTTATTTATTATAATTTGTAAAAATTCTATGCTTGCGAATCGTCGTGCTCTACCGAGCCGTTATATCGCGTTCTGTCTCGGTTGCCTTGTTGTTATCGGGATATTACACGCGCTGTTTTTAAAACTCGTTGAATGGGTTCCGTCCTTTTCACCGCTTTTATTCCCTACGCTCACCATTTTTCTTCTGGTGTTTCACCTGTTTATTGCCTGTTTTATGGCGATGAAATACTGGTGTGACAAAAGACGGTTGTATCTGGTCGCAATCGCCTTTGCCTTTGCCGGGTCCGCATTGCTGATGGTCGGAACGCTGACCAGCTTCCCCGCCTGGCTGGATCTCTATCAGTTCAACGTCGTGAACTACAACGATGCGATGATCTACTATATGTTCCGCCACTTTTTAATGGCGGTGCTGTTCATCGTGGCGGCAATACTCTATCCCATGCGCAAATACCCTCTTTCACGACTGGCGCATATCTCAATTGTAAGCGGGGCGTCTCTTTTTACCGCCTGTGCAGTGGGACTGGCCTGGATATATTCCAGCCACTCGCCCTTGTTATCGATTGACCTGGTTGATAATGAAACCCGGCAGTTTATGGTCCTCTGGAGCCATTGCATTAATATCTCTTTAATAGTTTTCTGGGTGATAACATTAGTAGCGCTGATGTTTGTCACGCGCGTGCGCAATTTATTCTGGGTAGGCGGAAATTTTCTGTGCGTTTGCTATATCGTCACGCTTTCAATGCTGTTAGCGGCTGGACATGCCGAAGATATCTCCTGGTACCGCGCCCGGTTATTTGAAACTGTCGCCACGCTGCTGATTATTTTTGTTCTGCTTTACGATGTCTTCAGACTGTATCGCGACTCGCACGTAAAATATCAGCAGTCCTATCAGAACTCGATCCGCGATCCGCTCACGCGCCTTTATAACCGCAGCTATTTTTATGAATCGTTAAACCAGGCGCTGGATATTGCCAGACCCAACCGCCCCGTTTCCGTCATTGTCAGCGATCTCGATCGCTTCAAGCGCATTAACGACACCTACGGGCATCTTCAGGGCGATAAAGTCCTGCAGTTTGTCGCCAACCTGCTGATGGATTCCGTGCGCCCGCAGGACATCGCGGCCCGTATCGGCGGCGAGGAGTTTGTACTGATGCTGGCCAACACGTCGTCAGACTCCGCGTACCAGGTGGCCGAGCGCATACGTCTGAAGCTAAGCAGCTTTGATAAAACCAGCAGCGGCGGTCAGTTGCCGGAGCCCATCACCATCAGTATGGGGGTGTTTACGGCAACGTCATCAACGATAACCGCAGAAGCGTGCGTGGAAAGTGCCGACAAGGCGATGTATGAAGCGAAGGAGACGGGTCGTAATCGTGTGGTCGTCTTTAAGTAAAAAAAGGCCTTGCTGGTGCAAGGCCTTCGTGTTTATCAGTCGCGAGACTGCAGCTCATGGATATTTTGCTCAAGGCGAGCAATGAGGCTGATGAGCATTTCCAGCTCCGCCGGTGAAACGCCTGAAAGGATTTCACCGCGCGTTTTGGTGATGACGGCTTCCATTTCGGTGATGATAGGCGCCGCTTTCTCAGTGAGTTTAATCCGCTTAGCACGACGATCGCTGGCGCAGGTTTGTCGGGAGATCAACCCCTTCTCTTCCAGCTGATCAAGCGTGCGCACCAGCGACGGTTGCTCAATGCCTATCGCTTTTGCCAGCTGAATTTGTGACTGATCGGGCGGAAGCTGATGAATGTTGTGCAGCGTGACCCAATGCGTCTGTGTTAATTCCAGAGGTTTCAGGCGATGGTCAATCAGAGCACGCCAGACGCGTACCAACCTTGCCAGATCAGAACCTAATGGCGATTCCAATTTCATCTCCTTATAATTAGCTTGCTAAGTTATTATACTGATTTTAGAATAGTGTGCAGCATTTGTATTGCCAAAACAAATGCAATACTGCATTCATCGAACTTAAAAGTATGACTTACACTGAATTGTGATGCTTCATCATACTAAGACAAGCCAACGCGGCATTCTGTTCACTGCAAAGGATTTCTGCCCGTGACGTTTTTTCATCGCTCAGAGGGGTTACCCCTTCAGGATCTGATCTTCGGTGCGTCAGTCTACTTTCCTCCCCTGTTTAAGGCCGTGCTGGTGGGCTTTATTCTCTGGCTCATCGCGCATCGTCTGCTTCGCGACTGGATGTACTCCGGCGAAATCTGGCATCCCATGCTGATGGATCTTTCCCTGTTTGCCCTCTCCGTATGTCTGGGCCTTGCTGTCTTGATGGTGTGGTGACTATGCCTCTGAAAACGCTGAAGTACTTTTCCACCCTCTTTGTTCTCGCCCTCGCGCTGGTTGCAGGCTGGTGGATGTGGAATTTTTATATGCAGTCCCCCTGGACCCGTGACGGCAAAATTCGTGCTGAACAGGTCAGCATCACCCCGCAGGTGTCGGGAAGCATCACGACGCTGCTCATTAAGGATAACCAGTACGTCAAAAAGGGTGAGGTACTCTTCCGGATCGACGATACCCCGTACCACATCGCGATTCTGAACGCCGAGGCGCAGCTGGCAAAAGCCCAGTCAGACTTAGCGAAAGCGAATAACGAGGCCAACCGCCGCCGGCATTTATCGCAAAATTACATCTCAGCGGAAGATTTAGACACCGCCAACATCAACGTGAAGGCCATGCAGGCGAGCGTCAACGTGGCCGAAGCCACGCTGAAGCAGGCCCAGTGGGAGCTGACCCAAACGGTGATTACCGCGCCGGTTGACGGGTGGGTAACCAACCTTTCCGCTCGCGTGGGGAATTATGCCACCACGGGACAACCCGTTTTTGCCCTCGTCGACAGCCACTCCTTCTACGTGGTGGGCTATTTTGAAGAGACCAAGCTTCGCCATATTCGCGAGGGATCGCCCGCCGCCATTACGCTTTACAGTGGCTCGCAGAAGTTACAGGGTCACGTATCCAGCATTGGCCGCGCCATTTACGATCAAAGCGTCGAAACGGATTCTGGCCTGGTGCCGGACATCAAGCCGAACGTGCCCTGGGTGCGTCTCGCTCAGCGCGTGCCGGTTCGCGTGGAGTTTGACCATTTACCGCAGGACATCACGCTGGTCTCCGGCACCACCTGTACTGTCTCCATCGGAAACCGGTGATGAAGCTGCCGGCACTCTCCTGGCAAAACACGCCGTGGATCAAAGCGACGCGCCCTCAGTGGCGCTACGCGCTGCGTAACGGCATTGCCATGTGTCTGGCGCTGACCGTCGCCTATTATCTGAACCTGGATGAACCCTACTGGGCGATGACGTCTGCCGCGGTGGTGAGTTTTCCTACGGTCGGTGGGGTGATCAGTAAGAGCCTTGGGCGCATCGCCGGCAGCCTGCTGGGTGCCACGGCGGCGTTAATTATCGCCGGCCATACGCTGAACGATCCGTGGATGTTCCTGCTGAGCATGGCGGCGTGGCTGGGGTGCTGTACCTGGGCCTGCGCCCATTTTACCAATAACGTCGCCTATGCTTTCCAGCTGGCGGGCTATACCGCCGCCATTATCGCCTTCCCGGTGGTGAACGTGCTCGACACCACCGAACTGTGGGATATCGCGCAGGCGCGCGTCTGTGAAGTCATTGTCGGGATCCTCAGCGGTGGCTTCATGATGATGATCCTCCCCAGCACCTCCGACGGCACCGCGCTTATCACCGCCCTCAAGACCATGCACACCCGGCTGCTTGAGCACGCGAGCCTGCTCTGGCAACCGGATACCAGCGATGAGATCCGCCTCGCGCATGAAAAGGTGATCGGACAGATCCTGACGATGAATCTGTTGCGAATTCAGGCGTTCTGGAGCCACTACCGCTTTCGTCGTCAGAACACCCTGCTAAATTATTTACTGCACCAGCAGCTGCGTATGACCAGCGCCATTTCCAGCCTGCGCAGAATGCTGCTCAACTGGCCGACACCGCCGGAAAACACCCGTGCCGTAATCGAAACGCTGCTCGCGGCTCTTGCTCGCCCGGATGCGGACATCTACACCGTTGCGAAGATCATCGCCCCGCTCGCCCCGGTTGATGAGTACGACTATCGCCATCGCGCCTTCTGGCAACGTCTGAATTACTTTTGCCGACTCTATCTGCGCAGCAGCCGCTGGATTATCGCGGTTGAGAATGCCACGCCGGTCACGGAGTTCAACGTTCCCGGCAGCCCGGCTCTCGCCCGCCATACCGACTACCTGGAAGCACTGTGGAGCGGTTTTCGCACCTTCTGCGCGCTGATGCTGGTGGGGGCGTGGAGCATCACCACGCAGTGGGAGTCCGGTACGGCGGCCCTGACGCTTGCTGCCATCAGCTGCGTGCTTTACTCCGTCGCGGCCTCGCCGTTCAACTCGCTGACGCTCCTGCTACGCACCCTGGTACTGCTGTCGTTGTTCAGTTTTGTGGTGAAGTTTGGCCTGATGGTGCAGATAAGCGATCTGTGGCAGTTCCTGCTGTTTCTGTTTCCGCTGTTGACCACCATGCAGCTACTCAAGCTGCAAATGCCAAAACAGGCGGGCCTCTGGGGGCAGCTGATTGTCTTTATGGGCTCGTTTATCTCCGTGACCAATCCGCCGGTTTATGATTACGCCGATTTTCTTAATGACAACCTGGCGAAAATCCTTGGCGTGGGGCTGGCGTGGCTGGCTTTCGCGGTGTTGCGCCCCGGCTCCGATGCCCGCAAAAGCCGCAGGCATATCCGGGAGTTACGCCGGGGGTTTGTGGACCAGCTCAGCCGTAAACCGCATCTTCGTGAAAACGAGTATGAATCGCTGGTGTATCACCACGTGAGCCAGCTCAATAACAGCCAGGACGCGCTTTCCCGGCGCTGGCTGCTGCGCTGGGGCGTGGTGCTGTTGAACTGTTCGCACGTGGTCTGGCAGCTTCGCGGGTGGGAAACACGTTCCGACCCGCTGTCGCAGGTTCGCGATGTATGCATCTCTCTGCTGCGCGATGTGATGAGCGAACGCGGTGTCCAGCAGCGACCGCTGGCAACCACGCTGAATGAACTGCAGCGGATCTGCGATACGCTTGCACGACATCATCTCCCCGCCGCCCGTGATTTGGCCTCGATAATCTGGCGGCTGCACTGCTCGCTGTCGCAGCTGGAGCAGGCACCACCGCCGGGTACCATTGGGGATCAGATCACGCCGCAGGCATAACGCGCCCCGCCGCCGCCAAGCGGTTTAGGCTGATCAGACATATTGTCGCCGCCGACATGAATCATTAGCGCTTTACCTTTTACCTCCTCCAGCTTTTTCAGACGCGGCGCGACAACGGGATCGGTGGCTTTACCGTCGTTATTGACCACCAGCACGGGCAGATCGCCCAGGTGTCCCATTCCATCCGGGCCCTCATGCTTGCCGGTATGCTGGGGATCCAGGTGCCCCCCTGCCGCTTCCGCCGCTGACGCTTTACCCTCTTTTAATGCGGGCTGACAGCTGCCTTTGGCGTGAACATGGAAACCATGTTCACCGGGAGGGAGTGCTTTGAGGTTGGGAGCGAACTCCAGCCCTTTGTCGGTTTCCGTGATTTTCACCGTACCGATGGACTGACCCACACCCTGAGAGGTGACGAGATTCATTTCCACTTCGTCGCTGGCTGCCTGCGCCCCTGCGCAAACAACCAGCGCGACCATTGCCAGAGCAAAACGCTTCATATGACCTCCGCTGGTTATTTTTTGCCCCTTAAGTGTATACCAGGGGCAAAGATTTCACCGGAAAGTCACCTTCTGGCGGTTTATGGCACGTCGTAACCCAGCGCGGCTTTGCGGATGCGGAACCACTGCTGGCGGGTCATCTGCAGCTCTTCAGCGGCCAGTGCAGAACGCACGCGTTCTATTTTGCCAGAACCAATAATGGGCAGCGGTTTTGAAGGCAGACGCAGGATCCAGGCATAAACCACCTGTTCGATGCTCTCCGCGTTCAGCTCGCGGGCGATAGTGTCCAGTTCGTTGCGCAGCGGCTGGAATTCATCATCATTAAACAGGCGTCCGCCTCCCAGGCACGACCAGGCCATCGGGCGAATACGCAGCTGTTGCAGCTGGTCGAGGGTACCGTCCAGCAGCAGCGGCTGGTGTACCGGGGAGATCTCCACCTGATTGGTGGCCAGGGTAAACGGCAGGCGAGACTGAAGCAGTGCAAACTGCGCCGGGGTGAAGTTGGAAACGCCAAAGTGACGCACTTTGCCGCTCTGATGCAGGTTCAGGAAGGCTTCTGCCACCTCATCGGCATCCATGAGCGGATCCGGACGGTGGATTAACAGCAGGTCGATATGGTCGGTCGCCAGATTGACCAGCGACTGCTCAGCGCTCTTGATGATATGCGCGCTGTCGGTGATGTAATGCCCAAGGGCGTGTTCCGGTTTTGCCGTGGTGGCAATCCCGCACTTCGTGACGATCTCCATGCGGTCGCGGAGTGCCGGAACCAGCTTGAGCGCCTCGCCGAATGCGGCTTCACACTGATAACCACCGTAAATGTCCGCATGGTCGACCGTGGTAACGCCCAGATCGATATGCTCTTCAATAAAGCTCGCCAGCTGGAGGGGGGACATATTCCAGTCCATCAGGCGCCAGTAGCCCATCACAAAACGGGAGAATTCTGGCCCCTGGGGGGCAAGGGTAATTCGCTGAACCATAACATTTTCCTCAAGGACGTGATGTCATGAGTATACGCAATTACCGTGTTAAAAAAGTGAAGGTTGCTGGGGTTCTTCGGTCTCACCGGCTTTGTTTGCGCGTATTTTGCGCAGAAGACGCTGTCGGCAGAGGCGTAGCACCTCCTGCTTTTGCGTGTCGCTAAAGTTTTGCCAGTTAAAACGCTCGTCACGGGTACGCATGCACCCGCGGCAATATCCGCGTTCATCCACCTGACAAATCCCCCGGCACGGGCTCTGGATGGGGAAAAACTCCAGCTGCTCTGCCACACTCACCTCCGGATAACCACTCTCACCTACAGTGAAGACGCTAAACGCGCCACGTGCAAGGCCTATACCACAGATTTGTGGCATTAAGGTTTCACTAATCTTCCCTCTTTATACTCGGCCCATCATGACAATGACAGGTTTACCGATCGATGTGGTTAATCAAAAAGTTACAATGTAACGACATTAAATTTACTCTGGGCTGTGCACTCTTCTTTACGCTAATCAACGGGCTGTTTATCCAGCGCAGCTGGGCCATTATTGCCCCTGCGCACCTGCACGACATCCTCTTTGCCGCGTCCGTACCGCTGGTGCTGTTTTGCGGCTGGGTGATTGTCTTTAGCCTGCTGAATATCCCCTATATCCGCAAGCCGCTGCTGATTGTATTGACGATCGGATGCGCCGCGGCAACCTACTTTATGTACACCTACGGCGCGGTGATCGATCAGAACATGATTGTGAACGTGTTCGAAACCAACTCTCAGGAAGCGACAGCCCTGGTGACGCCGCAGATGATTCTGTGGATTGTTATTGCTGGCCTCGTGCCTTCCGTGGTGCTGGCGCTGACCCGCATTCGTACCGGGAAATGGTGGTATGCCCTGCTGACGCGCGTTGCCGCGATGCTTGGCGCTCTGCTGGTGATTATCCTGATTGCCGCCGTGTTTTATAAAGATTACGCCTCGCTGTTTCGCAACAACAAAAGCATCGTCAAAATGGTGACCCCGGCCAACTATGTCAGCGCCGTGGTGAAGTACAGCAAAATGCGCTGGTTTGCCGGCGATCAAACGCTGGTACGGATTGGCGAAGATGCCCATAAAGGACCGTTGATTTCAGGTCAACAAAAGAAAACCGTTCTGGTACTGGTCGTTGGTGAAGCCTCTCGCGCGGCGAACTACTCCCTGAATGGTTACGATCGTGAAACGAACCCGGAGCTGAAAAAGCAGGATGTGATTAACTTCCCGCAGGCCTCCTCATGCGGCACTGAAACCGCCGTTTCCGTTCCGTGCATGTTCTCGGGCATGACGCGTAGCAAATACGATGCCGACCTGGCGCACCATCAGGAAGGTCTGCTCGATGTGCTCAAGCATGCGGGTATCAACTTGCTGTGGCGCGACAACGACGGCGGCTGTAAAGGCGCCTGCGATCGCGTACCGCATACCGATATGACGCAATGGAATCTGGATCAGTTCTGCAAAGACAAATCCTGTATTGATGATGTGAATTTCTACCGTCTGGACAACGTGCTGGATGGTCTGAAGCAGGACACGGTGCTGGTTATCCACCTGATGGGGAGCCACGGTCCGGCGTACTATCGCCGTTACCCGGACACTTTCCGGAAATTCACCCCAACCTGCGACACCAACGAGATTCAGGATTGCGATCATCAGGCGCTGATGAATACCTATGACAACACCATCCTGTATACCGACAGCATGGTCAGCAAAACCATTGATGCGCTGAAAGCTCGTCAGGCAAGCATGAATACCGCGCTGATTTATCTCTCGGATCACGGTGAGTCACTGGGTGAAAGCGGCATTTATCTGCACGGGACGCCGTACATGCTGGCGCCGGAGCAGCAAACGCACATTCCGTTTATGTTCTGGCTGTCACCGGACTACGCGAAAAACTATGGCATTAATGAACAGTGTTTACGCGACCATGCAGCAAAAAATGCGGTCTCCCAGGACAATTTATTCTCAACCGTATTGGGTATGATGGACGTCAAATCAACGGTTTATCAACAGCAGCTGGATATTCTGAACGCATGTCGGCAATAAACTCGCTTGCATTAGACCGAACGGTCTATTAGAGTGCGGCCATGAGCAGAAATACTGAACACGATACCCGCGAACATCTACTGGCAACCGGCGAGCGTCTTTGCATGCATCGCGGGTTTACCGGTATGGGGTTGAGCGAGTTATTAAAAACCGCTGAGGTACCAAAGGGGTCGTTTTATCACTACTTCCGGTCCAAAGAGGCCTTTGGCGTGGCAATGCTGGAGCGTCATTACGCGGGCTACCACCAGCGTCTGGCGACCCACTTTGCGTCGGGTGGAGGAAACTATCGGGATCGTGTTCTGAACTACTATCAGGAAACGCTGAACCAGTTCTGTCAGCAGGGCATTATCAGCGGATGCCTGACGGTCAAGCTGTCTGCCGAGGTGTGCGATCTTTCCGAAGATATGCGCTCGGCGATGGATAAGGGTGCCCGCGGCGTGATCGCCCTGCTGGCCCAGGCGCTGGAAAAAGGCCGCGACGAAAAAACGCTGGCCTTTACCGGCGACCCCTTAATGCAGTCTCAGGTGCTCTACTCCCTCTGGTTAGGGGCCAACCTGCAGGCAAAAATTTCGCGCAGTGCCGTGCCGCTGGAAAGCGCGCTGGCACATGTGAAAAACAGCATTACTGCGCCTGGCGTATAACGGGCGCTTTTTATTTACCTTATCACTAGTCGACTGGTCTACTCAGGAGTCTTTATGTCAGCTGAAAAACTGTTTACCCCATTGAAAGTGGGTGCCGTCACGGCGCCAAACCGCGTGTTCATGGCTCCGCTGACCCGTCTGCGCAGCATTGAGCCGGGTGACATCCCCACCCCGCTGATGGGCGAATACTATCGTCAACGCGCAAGCTCTGGCCTGATCATCACCGAAGCCACGCAGATCTCTGCTCAGGCGAAGGGTTACGCCGGTGCGCCGGGCCTTCACAGCCCGGAACAGATCGCGGCATGGCAGAAAATCACCGCGGGCGTTCACGCTGAAGAGGGTCGTATTGCGGTCCAGCTGTGGCATACCGGTCGTATCTCACACAGCAGCATCCAGCCTGGCGGTCAGGCACCGGTCTCTGCGTCGGCCCTGAGCGCCAATACCCGCACTTCCCTGCGCGATGAAAACGGCAACGCGATCCGCGTGGATACCTCTATGCCTCGCGCGCTGGAGCTGGACGAAATTCCGGGGATTGTTAACGATTTCCGTCAGGCCGTGGCCAACGCCCGTGAAGCCGGTTTTGACCTGATTGAGCTGCACTCCGCGCATGGCTATCTGCTGCACCAGTTCCTGTCACCGTCGTCTAACCACCGCACCGACCAGTACGGCGGCAGCGTCGAAAACCGCGCCCGTCTGGTGCTTGAAGTGGTGGATGCGGTATGCAAGGAGTGGAGCCCGGACCGTATCGGGATCCGCGTCTCCCCAATCGGGTCTTTCCAGAACGTCGACAACGGCCCGAACGAGGAAGCGGATGCGCTTTATCTGATTGAAGAGCTGGCCAAACGCGGTATTGCCTATCTGCACATGTCCGAGCCTGACTGGGCTGGCGGTAAGCCTTACACTGAAGCCTTCCGCCAGAAAGTGCGCGAGCGCTTCCACGGGGTGATCATCGGTGCAGGTGCTTATACGCCTGAGAAAGCCGAAGATCTGATTAATAAAGGGCTGATCGATGCCGTCGCGTTTGGCCGCGACTACATCGCCAACCCGGATCTGGTTGCTCGCCTGCAGAAAAAAGCGGCGCTCAACCCGCAGCGTCCGGAAAGCTTCTACGGCGGCGGCGCGGAAGGCTACACCGACTACCCTTCACTGTAATCTCGCCATTGTTCATTGATAGCGGCGACAGTTCGCCGCTATACTAAAACATCGTTTCTGATCAAAAAGCTTTTTTATTCCATTGGTTAATGAGGAAATTATGCGCCTACTTCACACCATGCTGCGCGTTGGCGACCTGCAACGTTCTATCGATTTCTACACTAACGTCCTGGGCATGAAGCTGCTGCGCACCAGCGAAAACCCGGAATATAAATACTCACTGGCATTCGTGGGTTACGGCCCGGAAACGGATGAAGCGGTGATCGAGCTGACCTACAACTGGGGCGTTGACAGCTATGAGCTGGGCACGGCCTACGGCCATATCGCGCTGGAAGTGGATAACGCGGCCGACGCGTGCGAACGCATTCGCAAAAATGGCGGTAACGTCACGCGCGAAGCGGGCCCGGTAAAAGGCGGCACCACCGTGATTGCGTTTGTGGAAGATCCGGACGGTTACAAAATCGAGCTGATTGAAGCCAAAGACGCCGGTCGCGGTCTGGGCAACTGATCCCTCAGGGCGCAACGTGCGCCCGTAGTTTTACTGCATCACCCCGCAAAATTTGCCATAATGCGCTCTGCTTTTTCCCCATGTAAGAGACCCTGATGTCCGATAACGCTCAATTTAGCGGTCTGTGCGACCGTTTTCGTGGTTTTTATCCCGTTGTCATTGATGTAGAAACAGCCGGATTTAACGCTAAAACCGATGCGCTGCTTGAAATTGCCGCCATCACGCTGAAGATGGATGAACAGGGCTGGCTTACACCGGACACCACGCTGCATTTCCACGTTGAACCTTTCGAAGGGGCAAACTTACAGCCGGAAGCGCTGGCGTTTAACGGTATCGATCCGCATAACCCGCTGCGCGGTGCCGTCAGTGAATATGACGCGCTGCACGCCATTTTTAAAATGGTGCGTAAAGGCATGAAAGAGAGCAACTGCAGCCGCGCCATTATGGTGGCCCATAACGCCACCTTCGATCACAGCTTTACCATGGCTGCCGCGGAGCGCGCGTCGCTCAAACGCAACCCCTTCCACCCTTTTGTCACCTTCGACACCGCCGCGCTGAGCGGCCTGGCGCTGGGACAAACGGTGTTGTCAAAGGCCTGTATTACGGCTGGCATTCCGTTCGACGGCACGCAGGCGCACTCCGCGCTGTATGACACGGAGCGTACCGCAGAGCTGTTCTGTGAGATCGTCAACCGCTGGAAGCGTCTGGGCGGCTGGCCGCTGCCGATGGGTGATGAGGCCGATCGCCAATCGTAGATCGGGTAAGCGCAGCGCCACCCGGCAAAAAAAAACCGCGACCACATAGCAGGTCGCTTTTTTATTTCCGCAGAAAATTACTCTGCGTCAGGCTCTTCCGTTTTGTACTTCGCCGCGGTTTCTTTGATCAGCTGCTGCAGTTCACCGCGCTGATACATTTCAATCAGGATATCGCAACCGCCAACCAGTTCACCGTCTACCCACAGCTGTGGGAACGTCGGCCAGTTCGCGTACTTCGGCAGCTCAGCGCGGATGTCCGGGTTCTGCAGGATATCAACGTAAGCAAAACGCTCACCACAGGCAGACAGCGCCTGAACCGCTTGCGCGGAGAAGCCGCAGCTTGGCAGCTTTGGAGAACCTTTCATATACAGCAGAATCGGGTTTTCAGCGATCTGGCGCTGGATTTTTTCAATAGTGGTGCTCATGTCTTGCTTCCTTTAACTTCTGTTACGGCATTCGTCTGACATTGTAGCGGTTCAGACTGGCATCGGAAAATAACATTTTTGTCACGTATAGACATTCTACTCCGAGTCACGAAAAGTTGCATTGCAAATGGTGTTTACCCCTGCAGCGGCCAGGGTTTTGCTTAGGGAATGGGCAAATGTACGACAGAACGATGAATTTTTTTGCACTTGCTAACGAAACAGGATTAGAGATTGAAAAATGGTATTAACTTTCTGGCTTTTTATGGATTAGAATCGACGGGCTTTGTAAATCACACGCGGGTATTATTGATGACCTGCATTTATCAGGGGACTGCCCAGTGGCGCGGATAAATAAAATCTCGATCACGCTCTGTGCTTTACTGTTTACTTCACTCACTTTCACGCCAGTGGCAAACGCCTCTCAGCAGGCGCGGCATTCTGCTGTACAAAAAAACCATCTGGTGAAAGCCACAGAACGTAAGAAAAAAACCACCGCTAAGAACGACAAGAAAAAGACAAACACACAGACTAAAAAAACCGCTTCCAGCAAGACGAAAACCACTTCTTCCCGCACTGCCCACACCGCCAAAAGTAAAGCTTCGCAAACCGCCGCTAACCTCGTGACTGAAAAATGCATCGCGCGTAAAGGCCATAAGGCGAAATGCACCAAGGTCACCAAAATAGCGGAAGTGCATAAAGTACGCGTCCAGAAAGCGCAAAAAACCGCAATGAACAAGCTGATGGGGCAGATTGGCAAACCTTATCACTGGGGCGGGACTTCGCCGCGTACCGGTTTTGACTGCAGCGGCCTCGTCTATTACGCCTATAAAGATCTGGTCAAGTTCCGCATTCCGCGCACCGCCAACGAAATGTACCACCTGCGCGACGCGTCCCCGGTCAACCGTGGAGAGCTGGAGAACGGCGATCTGGTCTTCTTCCGCACGCAAGGCCGCGGGACAGCTGACCACGTTGGCGTCTATGTCGGCAACGGAAAATTCATCCAGTCACCGCGTAGCGGCCAGGATATTCAGATCACCTCTCTCAGTGAAGACTACTGGGTACGCCATTACGTCGGCGCACGCCGCGTGATGACGCCGAAAACCATTCGCTAACCCCTGCCCTGCCACACCCGTGGCAGGGTAAGTTCCTCTTTTGCATACCCTTTCAATTTGCTATCCTGTCCTTGTTGTCTGTGTGGTTATTGACAACACAAAATACAATAAGGAGAGAAGCAATGTCGTTCGAATTACCTGCACTACCGTATGCAAAAGACGCCCTGGCCCCGCACATTTCTGCGGAAACCCTGGAATATCACTACGGCAAGCATCACCAGACGTACGTCACCAACCTGAACAACCTGATCAAGGGCACCGATTTTGAAGGCAAAACGCTGGAAGAGATCGTGCGCAGTTCTGAGGGTGGCGTATTCAACAACGCCGCTCAGGTGTGGAACCACACCTTCTACTGGCACTGCCTGGCGCCAAACGCCGGTGGCGAACCTGCCGGTGAACTGGCTACCGCCATCAATGCCGCCTTTGGCAGCTTCGCGGATTTCAATGCGAAGTTCACCGATGCCGCCATCAAGAACTTCGGTTCGGGCTGGACGTGGCTGGTCAAAGAGGCGGATGGCAAACTGGCTATCGTGTCCACCTCTAACGCGGGCACCCCGCTGACCACCAGCGCTAAGCCGCTGATGACCGTGGACGTATGGGAACACGCTTACTACATCGATTACCGTAACGCGCGCCCTAACTACCTGGAGCACTTCTGGGCACTGGTTAACTGGGACTTTGTGGCGAAGAACTTCGCCGCGTAAGAGACACGCAGAAGGGTTCGCCCTTCTGCGTTTTTGGTTTATTCCGCAGCGCAGGCTGCTTCTGGCTGTTTACGACCCGACATCATCACCAGCAGCAGGCCGAGCGCGGCAATAATCGCCCCCATCACCGGCACAAAACTGTACCCCAGCCCCCCTGAAATCACGGCCCCACCGGCCGCCGCACCGAGCGCATTGCCCAGGTTGAAGGCACCAATATTGACCGAGGATGAGAGGCCCGGCGCTTCATGCGCGACGCGCATCACGCGCATCTGCAGTGGTGGCACCACAGCGAACGTTGCAGCCCCCCAGACGACCATCGCCACCGCGGCGCCAAACTCGTTACGCGCCAGCCACGGAATGGCGATCATGATAACAATCAGCAGGGTTAAGAAGCCCTTCAGCGTTCCGCTCACCGAACGGTCGGCAAATTTCCCGCCGAGATAGTTGCCAATCGAGAAGCCCACGCCAATTAGCACCAGCATCGCGGTCACAAAGAGAGGCGTTGCGTGGGTGATGTCATGCAGCACAGGTGAAATATAGGTGTAGAGGGTAAACATCGCCCCTGCCCCCAGCACGGTGGTAAGCAGCGCAGAGAGCACCTGCGGGCGCACCAGCACCGACAGCTCTCTGCGTACGTCAGGGCGTTCACCCGCGCTGCCTTTTGGCAGGGAGAAGAACAACGCCACCATCGCGACTACGCCCAGTCCGGCCGTCGCCAGGAAGGACATCCGCCAGCCAATGACCTCGCCCAGCCAGGTTGCCGCAGGAACGCCGCCGATGTTAGCAATGGTCAGGCCCATAAACATGGTGGCCACTGCGCTGGCCTGCTTATGTTTTGGCACCACGCTTGCCGCCACAACCGACCCCAGCCCAAAGAACGCGCCGTGGTTGAGGCTGGTCAGAATACGCGACAGCATCAGCGTGGTGTAGTCCGGCGAAATGGCCGAAAGCACGTTACCGAGGGTGAAAATCGCCATCAGGAAAATGAGCGCATTGCGGCGCGCGCGGTGCGAAAGGAGAAGCGTCATCAGCGGCGCCCCCACCATCACGCCGATAGCATAGGCGCTGATTAACATGCCTGCCGCAGGGATCGAGACGTCCACGCCGCGGGCGATGACGGGCAGTAACCCCATCGGGGAGAATTCAGTGGTGCCAATCCCAAAAGCGCCAATCGCCAGGGCCAGCAGGGGAAAATTGATTTTCATGCGTCAACTCCGGATGCCGTGTCATGTGGTGACACAGAACAAAGAAGCGGAAAGCATGACATCAATCACAAAAAATGAGAAGTTAACAAAATGGCAAAAGATTTTTGCCTTAGGAGTAACAATCGGGGTGAGCGGGAGGGAGAAGGCTCTCCCTCCGCGTAAATCAGTGCAGCGCGGCCGTCAGACCCGCCGCGACAATCAGAGCCAGCACAACAACGGTGGTGAACAGCGAAAACTTCAGATCGGAACTCATCAATTTTTCTCCTTTTAATCCCCCCACGAAAAGTGAGCCTGCTCATTTTTGCATAATTTACGTCAAAAATCTTCCTGGATTTAGGCTGATAAACACTTTACCTCTTCCCCTTTTCATCAAGATAGGACAAAATTCCACGCTAAATTTATTAGCGTACCGGCCATTGACCCCCTCCTGACGTCCCGTGTCGTTTTCCCGGCGTGCCGCAATTCAAGATTGCGTGATAAGGGTGAGAGAAGGCAAACGTTTACCTTCAAGTTTTTCAGGAGTTTAGGATATGGTCTGGAGTGACATTTAATGGCAACAATTAAAGACGTAGCAAAACGCGCAAACGTTTCCACTACAACCGTATCACATGTAATTAACAAAACCCGCTTCGTGGCGGAAGAGACGCGCAACGCCGTCTGGGCAGCGATCAAAGAGCTGCACTATTCGCCAAGTGCGGTTGCGCGCAGCCTCAAGGTTAATCACACCAAATCCATTGGATTGCTGGCCACCAGCAGTGAAGCGGCCTATTTTGCCGAGATCATTGAAGCGGTAGAGAAGAACTGCTTCCAGAAAGGCTATACCCTGATTCTGGGCAACGCATGGAACAGCATAGAAAAACAGCGTGCCTACCTGTCGATGATGGCGCAGAAGCGCGTGGATGGCCTGCTGGTGATGTGTTCCGAGTACCCGGAATCCGTGCTGTCGATGCTCGAAGAGTATCGCCATATCCCCATGGTGGTCATGGACTGGGGTGAAGCGCGCGCGGACTTCACCGACTCCGTTATCGACAACGCCTTTGAAGGCGGTTACATGGCGGGTCGTTACCTGATCGAACGCGGTCACCGCGAAATTGGCGTGATCCCGGGTCCGCTGGAGCGTAACACCGGCGCGGGCCGTCTGGCCGGTTTTATGAAAGCGATGGAAGAAGCGCTGATCACCGTGCCGGAAAACTGGATCGTGCAGGGCGACTTTGAGCCGGAATCAGGCTATCGCGCAATGCAGCAGATCGTTTCCCAGCCGCACCGCCCGACCGCCGTTTTCTGCGGGGGTGACATCATGGCCATGGGTGCGCTCTGCGCCGCCGATGAGCTGGGTCTGCGCGTACCGCAGGATATTTCCGTGATCGGGTATGACAACGTGCGTAACGCGCGCTTCTTCACCCCGGCGCTGACAACCATTCACCAGCCAAAAGATTCGCTGGGCGAAACGGCCTTCAATATGCTGTTGGACAGAATCGTCAACAAACGCGAAGAGTCGCAGTCCATTGAAGTTCACCCGCGCCTGATTGAACGCCGTTCCGTTGCGGATGGTCCGTTCCGCGACTACCGTCGTTAATCCCTTGACGGGGCCAGCTACGCTGGCTCCCGTAACCATTCCCGGTTTAGCGTTTCGCTGTCTCCCAGATAATCCAGCAGCCAGGCCATGGCGGGCGAGACATCATTTTGTTGCCAGGTCAGGCAGCAGGCCGCGTCCGGGAATGGATTCTCCAGCGTCAGTTCAACCCATTCTCCGGTATCGATGCGCGGACGCGCAAAATGAACGGGCACCATCGCGACGCACAGCCCGGCGCTGAGGCACGTTGCCGACGATTCCCAGTCAGGGGCCACCACCCGCCGCTGATTGTCCAGAAGCCAGGTGATACGCTTGGGCAATGAGCGGGACGTATCCTCCAGCACCAGCGAGGGCCAGTTACGCAGCGTATCGTCGCTCAGCGGCCCGTCCATCGCCGCCAGAGGATGATCGCGTGCCACCACGCATTTCCAGCTCAGCATCCCCATGTCGCGAAAGGCGTAACGTCCCCCAACCGGGATCGCCTGCGTCGCGCCAATCGCCATCTCCGCCCTGCCGTCCGCCAACGCATCCCACACCCCGTTGAACACCTCCTGCGAGACCCGCAGCTCAACGTCAGAGAAATGACGATAGAAATCCACGATCATCTGCCGGGTGCGTTCCGGCTTCACGATGTTATCCACCGCGATGGAGAGATGTCCCCGCCAGCCGTTGGCGATCTGCTGACACTGTTCGCGGGTGATCTGCATTTTTTTGATAACAGAACGCCCTTCCTTCAAAAACCACGCGCCTGCGGGCGTTAATTCCACGTCGCGATGCCGCCGTTCAAACAGCGGAACCGCCAGCCACTCCTCAAGCTGACGCACCGTGTAGCTGATGGCCGAAGGGACGCGGTGCAACTCCTGCGCTGCACCGCTAAAGCTGCCGTTACGCGCAACAGCATCGACCACTTCAAGAGAATAATCTGACCACATTTTCTGCCTGCAAAAAATTTGAATGCACCCGCCAAATATTAGCGTTTCACAAGCCGCTTTGCACTCCCTACACTCTGCGCCAACGTACACCTGCCTCCTCAGGAGAATAAGAGAATGCAACCCAGGAAAGGATTTTTAGTCTGGCTCGGCGGCTTAAGCGTGCTGGGCTTTTTGGCCACCGACATGTACCTGCCCGCGTTTGCCGCGATGCAGGAAGACCTGCAAACCCCTGCGGCGGCCATCAGCGCCAGCCTGAGCCTGTTCCTTGCCGGTTTTGCTTTCGCGCAGCTCCTGTGGGGACCGCTCTCGGATCGCTTTGGCCGTAAACCGGTACTGCTGCTGGGTCTGGCCATTTTTGCCGTGGGCTGTCTGGGGATGCTGTGGGTGCGCGATGCTACCTGGCTGCTGGTGCTGCGCTTTATTCAGGCCGTGGGCGTCTGTGCTGCGGCGGTGACCTGGCAGGCGCTGGTCACCGACTACTATCCGGCTAACCGCACAAACCGTATTTTCGCCACCATTATGCCGCTGGTGGGTCTTTCCCCTGCCCTGGCTCCGCTGCTGGGCAGCTGGATCCTCGCGCACTTTGACTGGCAGGCCATTTTTGCCACGCTGTTTGCCATCACGCTGGTGCTGATGCTGCCGGCGTTTGCCCTTAAACCCGCGCATAAAAAAGAGGCGCATGCCGACGCGAAGCCGATTACCTTCACCTCCCTGCTGAGCGCCAAGGCGTATCGCGGGAATGTCCTGATTTATGCCGCCTGTTCGGCCAGCTTCTTCGCGTGGCTCACTGGCTCGCCGTTTATTCTGCACGATATGGGCTACAGCCCGGCGGCCATCGGTCTGAGCTATGTTCCGCAGACCATCGCGTTCCTGGTGGGCGGGTACGGCTGCCGCGCGGCGCTGCAAAAATGGGAAGGCCAGCAGATGCTGCCATGGCTGCTGGTGCTCTATGCGCTGAGCGTCATCGGTACCTGGGCCGTCGGGTTTATTCCGGGCGCGGGCCTGGCTGAAATTTTGATTCCCTTCTGCGTGATGGCCGTGGCGAACGGGGCGATTTACCCGATCGTGGTGGCACAGGCGTTACGTCCGTTCCCGCAGGCGACTGGCCGCGCCGCCGCGCTGCAAAATACCCTGCAGCTGGGTCTGTGCTTCCTGGCAAGCCTGGTGGTCTCGGCGCTGATTGCGACGCCGCTTTTGACCACCACCAGCGTGATGCTGGTCACCGTTGCGCTGGCGGTATTGGGTTACCGCATGCAGGCGTCCGCGCAGCGTGAGCAGGATAGCGGTGCGCAGGTGGAAACCTCGCATGCCTGATTGCGCCAGAAATCATGTTACATTTCAGTGATTAGGTTGCTAACAATTTTCTATTGAATCACCAAATTTTGAGGCCTATACTAAATTTGGTTCAATTAAATACGATAAATATTAAGTGTTAACGGGAGCCGGAGTGCTCCCGTTTTACCATGGAAGGCATTTCGGCAAGGGTTATCTCCCTTCCTCTGTTCTACGTCGGATACTAGCCTCGCGGTATTTACCGTGAGATTTCTCACAAACCAAAAAAAGCGTCTACGCTGTTTGAAGGTTCTGATCACATCAGGGTGATGGAGAAGCTATGAGTTCATCGTGTATAGAAGAAGTCAGCGTTCCGGACGACAACTGGTCCCGGATCGTCAGTGAACTGTTAGGTCGAGCAGGCATCACTATCAACGGATCTTCGCCATCCGATCCCCAGGTTAAACATCCCGACTTTTTTAAACGCGTGTTGCGGGAAGGGTCGCTAGGCCTGGGAGAAAGTTATATGGATGGCTGGTGGGAATGTGAACGGCTGGATATCTTTTTTGCCAGCGTGTTGCGTGCCGGTCTGGAAAATCAACTCCCCCGCAATCTGAAAGACACCTTGCGTGTCGCCTCTGCCCGACTGTTTAACTTGCAAAGTAAAAAACGCGCCTGGATCGTCGGCAAAGAGCATTACGATCTCGGCAATGACCTGTTCAGCCGCATGCTGGACCCTTTCATGCAATACTCCTGCGCCTACTGGAAAGACGCGTCGACGCTTGAGGAAGCACAGCAGGCCAAGCTGCGTCTGATCAGTGAAAAACTGCAGCTACAGCCCGGCATGCGCGTGCTGGATATCGGCTGCGGCTGGGGCGGGCTGGCGTATTTTATGGCGAAGCACTATGGCGTCAGCGTGGTCGGCGTGACGATCTCAGCGGAACAGCAAAAAATGGCGCGAGAGCGCTGTCAGGGTCTCGATGTGGATATCCGGCTGCAGGACTACCGTGACCTGAACGAGCAGTTCGACCGGATCGTTTCCGTCGGCATGTTCGAACACGTGGGGCCAAAAAACTACGATACCTACTTTGAGGTGGTGGATCGTAATCTGAAACCGGACGGGCTCTTCCTGCTGCACACCATCGGCTCTAAACGGACCGACAATAACGTTGACCCGTGGATCAATAAATACATCTTTCCGAATGGCTGTTTACCGTCCGTTCGCCAGATCGCCAACGCCAGTGAATCCCATTTCGTGATGGAAGACTGGCATAACTTTGGCGCGGACTACGACACCACCTTAATGGCGTGGCATGAACGTTTCCAGAAAGCCTGGCCCGAGATTGCGGACAACTATTCAGAACGATTCAAACGGATGTTTAGCTATTATCTGAATGCCTGCGCGGGGGCGTTTCGCGCACGGGATATTCAGCTCTGGCAGGTGGTATTCAGCCGGGGGATTGAACACGGACTGCGTGTCGCACGCTAAAAAAATAACCCCGGTTATCCGGGGTTATTTTTTATTCTTCTTCTACGGTCTTTATTATTGCGGCTTCTTTAGCTGCCAGCACGCGTTCAACCGTATCCACCACCGCCTGGGTTTGCGGATCGATTTCGATATTCACGCGATGCCCCAGTTTTTTGGCGCCCAGCGTGGTGCGCTGCAGCGTTTCAGGAATTAAATGCACGCAAAAACGTGTTGGCGTCACTTCTCCCACCGTCAGGCTAATCCCGTCAATGCCAATAAATCCTTTATAGAGGATGTATTTCATTAATGACGGGTCCTGCATTTTAAACCAGATTTGACGGTTATTTTCCGAGGTCACGATTTTCGCCACTTCGGCAGTGGTCATGATGTGCCCGGACATCAGGTGACCGCCAATCTCATCGCTGAACTTCGCCGCGCGCTCAACGTTGACGGTATCGCCTACCACCAGCTCGCCCAGGTTAGTGATCCGCAGCGTCTCTTTCATTAAATCAAAGCTAATCTGGTTGCCGTTAATTTCGGTCACGGTCAGGCAGCAGCCGTTATGGGCAATCGAGGCGCCGGTTTCGATGCCCTCAAGCATATATTCCGGCAGCTCAACAACATGAGTACGGAAATTAGGTTTTTCATCAATGGACACCACTTTGGCAGTGCCCTGCACAATACCAGTAAACATGCTTACAACTCCTGTTTTTTCCGAACGGTGATGACACCGTTTAATCCCTCCACAATAACAGTTGGAAAAACAGGTTGCCAGCGGAGCGCATTTTCTGGCGATTTTTTCACTAGATAAATAGCTAAAGCCCGCTACAATAGCTGGCACCCCCCTGCATTTTCTTCTTGCTGCCCGTTTCGGCGGCTTTTTTAGTCTCTCAAATAACTACAAAATAAAGGTGTTCACGTGCAGAAGTACATGAATGAAGCGCGCCAGTTATTGGCACTGGCTATACCAGTGATCGTCGCGCAAGTGGCCCAGACCGCAATGGGATTTGTGGATACGGTAATGGCAGGTGGCTACAGCGCCACCGACATGGCGGCCGTGGCTATCGGCACGTCAATCTGGCTTCCGGCCATCCTGTTCGGCCACGGTCTGCTGCTCGCGCTCACGCCTGTTATCGCTCAGCTCAATGGCTCGGGCCGCCGCGAGCGCATCGCCCATCAGGTTCGCCAGGGTTTCTGGCTGGCAGGGTTTGTCTCCGTGCTGATCATGGTGGTGCTCTGGAACGCGGGCCATATCATTCGCGCTATGCATAATATTGACCCGGCGCTGGCGGACAAAGCCGTGGGCTATCTGCGCGCGCTGCTCTGGGGCGCGCCGGGCTACCTCTTTTTCCAGGTGGCGCGTAACCAGTGTGAAGGCCTGGCGAAAACCAAGCCCGGCATGGTGATGGGTTTTATCGGGCTGCTGGTCAACATCCCGGTTAACTATGTCTTTATTTACGGTCATTTCGGGATGCCGGAGCTGGGTGGCGTCGGCTGCGGCGTGGCGACGGCAGCCGTTTACTGGGTCATGTTCTTCTCGATGCTTACCTTCGTGAAGCGCGCCCGCTCCATGCGCGATATTCGTAACGAGAACAAATTCAGCACGCCGGACTGGAGCATCATGACGCGTCTGGTGCAGCTAGGGTTGCCGATTGCCCTTGCGCTGTTCTTTGAGGTGACCCTGTTTGCCGTGGTCGCCCTGCTGGTCTCTCCGCTGGGCATTATTGATGTCGCGGGCCACCAGATTGCGCTGAACTTCAGCTCCCTGATGTTCGTCCTGCCGATGTCGCTGGCCGCGGCAGTGACGATCCGCGTGGGCTTCCGCCTGGGGCAAGGCTCGACGCTCGATGCGCAAACCGCCGCGCGCACCGGACTGGGCGTCGGCGTCTGCATGGCCATTTGCACGGCGCTTTTTACCGTTGCGCTGCGCGAGCAGATTGCCCTGCTCTATAACGACAATCCGGAAGTCGTCACGCTGGCATCGCACCTGATGCTGCTGGCCGCGATTTACCAGATTTCGGACTCCATTCAGGTGATTGGCAGCGGCGTGCTGCGCGGCTATAAAGACACGCGCTCCATTTTCTTTATCACCTTCATCGCCTACTGGGTGCTGGGTCTGCCATGTGGGTATATTCTGGCCCTGACCGACCTGGTGGTGGACCGCATGGGACCGGCGGGGTTCTGGATGGGCTTTATCATCGGCCTGACGTCGGCGGCGATTATGATGATGATGCGCATGCGCTTCCTGCAGCGCCAGCCATCCACGATCATTTTGCAACGCGCTGCACGTTAAATACGCAGTAGCCGCCACCCGGCGGCTACTTTCTCTTCACTTTGCGCGGTAATACAGCAATCGCGTGAAATCAGAGAGAAAATTGCATTTTCCCTCTTGCCACCTCGGTGCTGTGCCGCTAATATTCGTCCCCGTTGTCACCGACAACACGTTGCGTTCATAGCTCAGTTGGTTAGAGCACCACCTTGACATGGTGGGGGTCGTTGGTTCGAGTCCAATTGAACGCACCATTCTGCGTCCGTAGCTCAGTTGGTTAGAGCACCACCTTGACATGGTGGGGGTCGGTGGTTCGAGTCCACTCGGACGCACCATTTCAGTCCTGAAATGGTGCAAATTCTCCTCTGATAGCCTGAATTTTCTTAATCCCTTATTTTCATCATTATTTTCCTGCTACGCTTTTCCTATGGAAAAAAAACACAGGAAACGTGTCGATGAAGAAGATCGCGATTATCGGCTCCGGCCCCACAGGGATTTACACCTTTTATCACCTGCTTCAAAACAGCACGCCGCTCTCCGTTTCCGTCTTTGAACAGGCCGATGAAGCCGGCGTGGGCATGCCCTATAACGACGACGATAATTCCCGACTGATGCTGGCGAACATTGCGAGCATTGAAATCCCGCCCATTTTTATGACCTACCTCGACTGGCTTAAGGAACAGAGCGACGCCCATCTGGCACGCTTTAAGGTGGATAAAGCCAGCCTGCATGACCGACAGTTCCTGCCCAGGCTTCTGTTGGGAGAGTACTTTCGCGACAGCTTTCGTTCAATCGTAAAAGAGGCGAAAAAAATGGGGTTCGAGGTTAAAGTCCATGAATCCGCGAAGGTCACCGACATCATCCCTTCGACAACCGGCGTGACGATTTCGGTCAACGACCGCACCTTACCAGATCAATTCGACCTGGCGGTTATTGCCACCGGCCACGTCTGGCCAGAGGAGGATGAAGCCACGCGCACGTTCTTCCCAAGCCCGTGGTCCGGTCTGATGGACGCCCGCATTCCCCCTTGCCGCGTGGGCATTATGGGTACCTCGTTGAGCGGCCTGGACGCGGCTATGGCGGTGGTGATGCAGCACGGTGCGTTTCGTGACGGTAAATTCATCCTCGATAAAAGCAGCGAAGGGTTACACATTACGCTGATGTCCCGGACGGGCATTCTGCCGGAAGCCGATTTTTACTGCCCTATTCCTTACGAGCCGCTGTCGGTATTGACCGAATTCGTGGTGGAAAGCGAGATAGCCAAAGGACCGGATGGCCTGCTTGACCGCATTTTTGCCCTGATGGTCAAAGAGCTTCAGCTTGCCGATCCGGCGTGGTGCGAGAAGATGTCTCTGCATACGCTGAATGCGGACACTGTTCGTGAGGCCTGGTTTGAGGATCGTCAACGCCACGGCCCCTTTACCTGGGCGGAAGAGAATCTCAACGAGGTTGAACGCAACAAACGGGAACGCCGTACCGTGGCCTGGCGCTATACCGTGCTGCGGCTGCATGAGGTCGTTCAGGAGATCGTTCCCCATCTCAGCGAGCAGGACAGAAAACGCTTTAAGCAGGGCCTGGCTCGGGTTTTTATCGACAACTATGCCGCCATTCCTCCGCAGTCTATCCGCAGGCTGCTCGCGCTTCGCGAAGCCGGCATCATCAGCGTGGCCGCGCTCGGTGACGACTACACGCTCGACGTTGGCAGCGATCGAACGGTGATAACCACACAAGAGACCGTCTATCGTTTCGACGTATTTATTGACGCGCGCGGACAAAAGCCGCTCAAAACGAAAGATCTGTCCTTCCCGACGCTGCGAAAACAGCTGGAAGCGACCGGCGATGAGATACCCGATATCGGCGAGGATTACACCTTAAAAGCGCCTGACTCCGTTCGCGGGCGCATCGCCTTCGGTGCGATACCGTGGCTGATGCACGATCGTCCCTTCGTTCAGGGGCTGGTGGAGTGTGCAGAGATTGCAGAGGCGATGGCGAAAGCGGCGGAAAAACCCGCGTCACGCGTGCGGCGGAGATTACCCTATTTTGAATACTGACAGGGCATCCGTGCCCTGCTGTTGCGGATTACTCGAAGAAGACTTCCGGGTTTTCCGACAGCGAGACGAAGCTTTTCGTCGCTTTATCCAGCGCGAGGATTTCGCCGCTTTCAATGTCGTACACCCAGCCGTGCAGTCGGATGGAGTTATTACGCAGGCCCACCGCGACGGACGGATGGGTCTTGATGTTGCTCAGTTGCGCAAAGACGTTTTCCTGCACCATCGCATTCACTTTATCGATCGGCTTATCCCAGGTTTTCTTCTCTACCACGGCTTTTGCCGCGTCGGAATAGCGCAGCCAGTGTGACACGGCAGGCATCGGCTCCAGGTTCGCGTTATCGGCAATCGCCTTCATCGCGCCGCAGTTGGAGTGACCGCAAATCACGATATCCGTGACGCCCAGCGCCACGACGGCGTATTCGATGGTAGCGGACACACCGCCTGGCTCCGGTCCGAACGGCGGCACAATGTTGCCAGCATTACGAATGACAAAGAGTTGTCCTGGCTCTTGCTGGGTGACCAGTTCCGGGACCAGACGGCTGTCGGAGCATGAGATGAACAGCGCTTTGGGATTCTGGCTGGACGCTAAACTGCGGAAGAGTTCTTTACGTTGCGGGAAAATCTCTTTTTGAAAGCTGAGAAAACCTTCAATGATATGTTGCATAGCAATGTCTCTTTTATCTGTTTTAGTTTAGGTATGATCGAGATCACACTCGTAAAGTTTACCCATCGTGGTTTACTTCAGACAAGCAATATATTTCTGGCCCGACCGCTGCACAATTTCGTCCGCGTTAGCGAGGATGTTCTGCCCTTCGAACGCGCCGTACAGACGTTCAAACGCTCTGCCTTCCAGATGACTCACGACGGACGCCACGGTGCGGGCCGGCAGCGGAAGATAGTTCGGGTAGCTCCACATAAACGAGACGGCGTCTTTACCCGGCGTGACCTGCAGAATATCGCCCACCAGCAGCTTCCCGTCCCCCTCCTGCCAGTGCAGCACCGTTCCCCCGGCAAAATGCCCGCCCAGACGCAGCAGGGTAACAGACGGGAAAATCTCCAGCGCATCGCCTTCCCAGAAATGAATGGCTGGGCTGTCGCGCATCACCCACTCTCTGTCGCTGGCGTGCAGGTACACCGGCGCGTCAAACGCCGCAGCCCACTCCTGCATCGTGGTGTAATAGTGCGGATGTGAAATCGCAATCGCGCTGATGCCGCCGAGGGCGTTAATAAGCGTTTTGGTTGCCGGGTCAATGTTGGCGATGCAGTCCCAGAGGATATTGCCGTGCGGCGTTTGCAAAAGCAGCGCCCGCTGGTTGATAGCAAACGCCGGAACGGTTTTGATACCGAACAATCGCGGCTCCAGCTGCTGCCATTTGTTGCTGTGCGTCGCGTTGACGGTATCGAGATCGGTCCACGCCTGCCCCGTGATGGGCACATACTGGCGTTCATCCTCACAAATTGGGCATCTGTCCGGCTGCGTATCGTAGGCGGTTCCACAGGTTTTACAGAGTGTAATCATGTGCTCTCCTCAGCGATAAAGCACTGAGTATGGCAGGGATTATCCTTATGTGCTGCGAGGTACATTGCTGGCTTTTTTTGCCCTATACTGTGCCAGTATCGAAAACTGAACAGAGCAGGTGCAACATGGAAATTGATCTCGATAACTTAGTGTTTAACGGTCTGGATGAAGCAGAAGAGCGTAATGCAGAACGTCTGGACGACGCGGATAAAAAAGCGCAGGCGATTGTCGCCGACGACGACTGCGGCGACGCCTGCAAGATCTGATAAAAAAGCACCGGAAAACCGGTGCTTTTTTTATTGCGGGCAAGATTACAGCTCAGGCGTCTTTTTAAACCCCGTTAGCATCAGAACCAGGCTTTCTGAAGAAGAAGCCGGTTCGAACTGGTAATGATTCCCCTGGCGGTCACCGCCGATATACCACGAGATTTCGGTTTTTCCTTCCGCCAGCGCCTTGCGCACGGCTTTGTCCACGTTCACCATCCGGTATTCACGAGAATGGTTCAGATAGAGCACTGCGTCGGAGCGATAGTTACAGGCCGGACGCGAGGCCCATCTTACGGTAGCAGGATCCCAGTCATTGCTGGCCGGATAGAAGAAGATCTGATCGGCACCGTTAGTTTCTACTTTCCCGCCATAAACCCGCACGCGGTATGTAAACTGCGAAGGATCCTGCCCGGCAGGCAGAGGGGGAATGTGGAACTTCACCAGCGACAGCGTTTCGCTGTTTTTCGTGCGTCCCCCGTTCTGCCAGTTATCCTGCACCAGTAAAACCTGTGGTTCGGGCTGGGAAAGATCTGGCTCCAGGCTGCTAAGCCAGACGTTGGCCTTCGCTCTGGAATATCCATACGGGACGGTGGTGCCACAATCTAACCCGCGGTTCATACACAGGTCAGTCATAAAGCGCGCGGCGTCTTCCGTCCAGCCGTTCATGAAATCTGCATGCGCCGTATACAGGCTACCCCACCGCTCTTCACGCTCATCGCCGTGCATGATGGGGTCCATGGAGAGCTGCACTTTGCTGGTATCAAGCGAGCTAATCGTCGGGAGTACGTAAGCAATGTTCATGTTCACGGTGGGAATTTTCACCGGGAAGGTGGACGGGCACTGCCCCTTGACGTCGTAGGTGGCGTTAATCAGACCATGGGCAGGCTTCAGGTTCACTCCATCCCAGCAGTTTGGAAACTGAATGCCGATATTAAACTGCACGGCATCGTTCGCCTTGCGCAAGCCGCAGACCTCACCGGTTTTGGTGGTGTAACCCTTGCCGTTGGCACATAAAAAGGTGATATGTGGATTCGGGGCACTACCGTGATGGTCGCCCGCCAGCAGCGACAGCCCCGCCGGGAAAGGGTGTAACGGCCAGGCGTCCACGTTCGATGCCTGATAATAAGTTTTTTGATATGCCGGTTTGACGACCGTGCCGTCAGGCAGGCGCAGCGAAGGTGCCCAGTAGGCGGAGCTGTCGGCTTTGTTATCGCAGGTGGTCATTTCATCCCGGCGCAGGGATTCACGGCTGGAGTAAGCATCCGTTTGCACGTTGCCGAAGAAGTCGTGCAGCATGGCCTCGTTGGGCATGCCGTACATCATAATGGCGTCATCGCCAAGGGTATGGGAATAGCCGCAAACAACATGCGCCTGCGGCGCGGCGTGTGCCGCATGAATTGTGAAAAGTAGCGCAGGGACAGAAAGCGCGCGCGTTAACGTGGTCCGTTTCATCATTTTCTCCATGACTGAAAGGACACATTGGTAACAAAAGCGGGCTAATTAACCGAATGATTCAGAGCGTACTTTTCCGTCTTTTGAGGCTTTACAGACATCACGCACACCTCATTCCAGTACGTTTCGCGCGTGCGGCGCAGTTCAGCGTGGCGTTTTATCATGGAACCACTCCGGGTCAATGTTGGCAACGTCTACGCCATACAGGCTGGCGACAGGCAGTATCGACTCAAGAACACGTTGCGCGCTGTTCTCCGCATTCGCTGGCCGGGCCGCAAAAAACCGCCGTAACGTGCTGATCCATTTTTTCATCGTCTTACCCTCTCTCGCCGTATCTGCCTTCAGTTAAGCACCCCAATCCCGTGCAGGGGAAATACCAAAATCCACTGTCGATGTGCAGGATCTGCAAATAGCACCCTCGTCCTTTTCACTCTTCATTAACACCTTGTTCACTAATGCTTTTTTGCTCATAGCAAAGAACGATTTCTTATTTGGCGATAGCTTTCCCTTATGGGAGCGTAACGGGGTAAAACAAAAACAACGGGATGGCGAATGACTATGGCAGCAAAAATGAAAGGGTTTAAAAAACGGACGCTGGCTCTGGGCGTAGTGGCAGCCTGGGGCCTGTTTTCAGCGCAGGCGCAGGCCGATCAGCTGGCGGATATCAAGGCAGCAGGGGTGGTGAAAGTGGCCACGTTTGATGCCAACCCGCCGTTTGGCTCGATTGATGCCAAAACGCATGAGATCGTGGGTTACGACGTGGACTTCGCCAAAGCGCTGGCAAAATCGCTCGGCGTGAAGCTTGAACTGGTTGCCACCAATCCGGCCAACCGCATTCCGCTACTGCAGTCCGGCAAAGCCGACCTGATCGTGGCGGATATTACTATCACCCCGGAACGCGCACAGGTCATTGATTTCTCGACGCCTTACTTCGTCACTGGCCAGCAGTTCCTGGTTCCGGCGAAATCACCGGACAAGCTCGATGACTATAGCCGGGCGCGCATTGGTGCAGTCAAAGGCACAACGGGCGAGCAGGCGCTGCACCAGCGTTTCCCGCAGTCCCGCGTCCTCTCTTATGACGACATTCCCCTGGCGCTGACCGCACTGCGCAACGGCAACGTACAGGCCATCACTCAGGACAGCACCATTCTGGCCGGTCTGCTGGCGCAGGCGCCGGACAAAGCCAACTTCAAAATCCTGCCCGATCTGCTCAGTAAAGAAGAGATTGGCGTGGGGGTGAAGAAAGGTGAAACGGCGCTGCTGAAAGCCGTCAACGACGAGCTGGTTAATCTCGAGAAGACCGGTCAGGCGGCAAAAATCTATGATGTCTGGTTTGGTCCTGGCACCCCTGCTCCACAGCCTCGCGGCTTTAAAATAGAAGCCAGGTAATTATGCTCTCAGGTTTATTTTCACACTCCGCGGCCGGTGCCGCGGATTTTTCACATCTGGAACAGGCCAGCGTCGAGTTTCGTCATGTGGACAAACGCTACGGTGACCATCAGGTTTTGAACGACATTAACCTCACCATCACGCCCGGTGAAGTGGTTGCTATCCTCGGCCCGTCGGGTTCCGGTAAATCCACCCTGATTCGTCTTATCAACCAGCTTGAACCCCTGAGCGGCGGAGAGATCCTGGTCGACAACAAGCCTACCGGAAAGCTCTCCGGTAGCGGGCTGCGCCAGCTGCGAAGCCGCGTGGGGTTTGTATTCCAGCAGTTCAACCTTTATGCCCATCTCACCGCCAGCCAGAACATCACCCTCGCACTGGAGCACGTTCATGGCTGGAAGCCACAGCCAGCCCAGGCGCGCGCGCTGGCCCTGCTGGAGAAAGTCGGGATGCTGGAAAAGGCCCACCATTTCCCGGCAGAGCTATCCGGCGGACAGCAGCAGCGCGTGGCGATAGCCCGCGCCCTCGCCTCTTCACCGCAAATCATTCTGTTCGATGAACCCACCTCCGCGCTGGATCCGGAGATGATTGGTGAAGTGCTGTTCGTGATGAAAGCCCTCGCCCACAGCGGGATCACGATGATCGTAGTGACCCATGAGATGCAGTTTGCCCGGGAAATCGCCGACCGGATTGTCTTTATCGACGGCGGGCAAATTCTGGAAACCGCGCCGCCAGCGCAGTTTTTCAGCCAGCCAGCGCATCCGCGCGCGCAGCGTTTCCTGCAAAAGGTGCTGGATCCGCTGCATCAGGAGCATCTGTAATGCCCGCGCTCGACTGGCAGGGGGTACTGACCGGACAGCCTCTGCAGTGGATACTTTCCGGATTTCTCACCACCTTGTGGGTAACGCTGGCGGGGATCGCGCTGGCCAGCCTGCTCGCACTGCTCTTTATGCTCCTGCGCCTGTCCGGTGGACGCGTCGGGAAAGCGATCGTCAGCGGCTGGGTATCGCTGTTTCGCAATACGCCGCTGCTGGTGCAGCTGCTGTTCTGGTATTTTGCCGCCTGGAACGGGCTGCCGCAGGCGTTTCGCGACGTGGTCAACGCCGATCACAGCTGGTCCATTCTGCCCGGCGACGTCTGGTGGTTTACGCCCGAATTTTTATGTTCTGCCTGGGGGCTGGGCGTTTTTACTTCGGCGTTTTTAATCGAAGAAGTGGAAGCCGGGTTGCGTTCTGTGCCAGTCGGGCAACGGGAGGCGGCGCTGGCCCAGGGATTCTCAGCATGGCGCGTATTTCGCTACATCCTGCTGCCGCAGGGGCTGGCTAACGCCTGGCAGCCCGTTGTGGGCCAGTATCTCAACCTGATGAAGCTCTCCTCGCTCGCCAGCGGGATTGGCTTTGCCGAGCTCACCTACCAGGTCAGGCAGATCGAAAGCTTTAACGCGCACGCGCTGGAGGCATTTACCCTCGGTACTGCACTCTATCTGCTGACCGGTCTGGTCATGGGAATGGTGTTGGTCCGCCTTGGGCCGCAGGCGAAACGTAAACGCCCGATCGTCGCCACCACAGGGAGTGAAAAACATGATTGCCGGACTTAATGTCATCACCGATAACCTCGATTATCTACTGTGGGGACGCGCGGCAGCCGGTGAACCGGGAGGCGTGCTGCTTTCGTTAATGATGGCAGCAGGCGCTGCGGTTATCGCTCTGCCCGGAGGGATACTGCTCGCGTGCCTGGCCTGGCGCTTTACCGGGCTCGTGCGAAAAGTCCTCTTTTTATGGGCAGAGCTGATTCGCGGGATCCCGCTCATCTTCGTGATTTTCTGGATGTGGTATCTCCTGCCGCTCATGACCGGGGGCGATCTTCCCGGGGCGCTGACCGTCACGCTGGCGCTGGCCTGGTTTACGGCGGCCACCGTGATGCACTCAGTGCTGGCCGGACTGAGCGCGCTGCCGACCGGGCAGTTCGAAGCCGCGCTGTCACAGGGATTCAGCACGCAGCAAACCCTGTGGCGCGTGCTGCTGCCGCAGGCGCTGAGGAATATTCTACCGTCGCTGGTGGGGATTTTTATCAGCCTGCTGAAGGATACGTCGCTGGCGTTTATCGTGAACGTCCCGGAGCTGACCACGGTGGCGGGACAGGTCAACAACCGGGTGCAAATCTACCCGGCGGCCATTTTTATCTTTACGGGCGTAGTCTACTACCTGCTCTGCTGCTCGCTCGAGCAGCTTGCGAAACGCTGGCGCCTTACCCGGCCAGCGCTTTAACCACCGTTTCCATTGCCTCGGTTGTCAATGCACTGCGTTTCACGCGCTGGTTCGCCAGCGCGGTACGCAGTACCCCGGCAATGACAATATGCTTTGGCTCCTGCCCTAAATCACGCATCTCAAGCACGACCTTCCCGACCACCCGGCACATCTCCTGATACAGCGCTTCATCTTTGGTCACGTTACCCATCGTCATCACTCCATTGCCTGTTAAACGTTGAGCTTAAATGATTCTCCTGCCGGATACAAAAAAGAAGCCCTGCGAGGAACTCGCCGGGCTTCATCTGTAAAATCAGCTAATTAGTTGTTTACTGGAATGACCGCGCCTTTGTACTTGGTGCGGATCCAGTCCTGAATCTCTTTCGAGTGCAGCACGTTCACCAGCGCGACGATGTCTTTCTTCTTCTCGTCACCGCGATGCACGGTGATAATGTTGGCATACGGGTTGTTTTCACCGCTCTCAACCGCAATCGGGTCGTGAACCGGATCCAGACCGGCGTCAATCGCGTAGTTGGCGTTAATCACCACCGCGTCGCCTTCGTTGTTGTTGTACATCTGCGGCAGCAGAGACGCTTCAACGTTAGGCGTGAACTTCAGCTTTTTCGGGTTCTCGACGATGTCGCTGATGCGCGCGGTCACTTTATCGATGCCCGGCTTCAGCTTGATCACGCCCTCTTTCTCGAAGATGGAAAGAATACGACCCTCTTCAGAAACCGCGTCACGCATGATGATCTTGCCACCTTCCGGCAGGTCTTTCAGCGACTTGTATTTTTTGGAGTAGATGCCGATTGGCTCAATGTGGATCGCGCCCGCACTGACAAAATCGTAGTCCTTATCGCCCGCATGATCTTTCAGCACGCTGTTCAGGTAAGGAATGTGCTGGAAATAGTTCGCATCGATGTCATGACCCGCCAGCGCGGTGTTCGGCAGAATGTAGTCCTGGAACGGTTTAATCTCCAGGTCGATACCCTGCTTCGCCAGAATCGGCTTTGCCTGCTCCAGAATTTCGGCGTGCGGCGTATTGGATGCGCCCACGGTCAGGGTGTCGGCCCAGGAGGCGAAGCTCAGGGCGCTCAGGGTTGCAGCGGCGATCAGTGTCAGTGTCTTTTTCATGATGTGGTTCCTGTGTGTATTTATTAGCGTTTATCTAACAGTGAAGTAATGACATCGCCGCAGAACTGGATAATGAAAACGATGATCAGAATGGTCACCGTTGCCACCAGCGTGACGTCACCATGGTTGCGCTGGAATCCTTCCAGATAAGCCAGATTTCCCAAACCACCGGCGCCAATCACCCCCGCCATGGCGCTGTAGCTCACCAGCGCAATCAGCGTTACCGTAATACCCGATACCAGTGCAGGTGATGATTCCGGCAGTAAAACCCGAAACACGAGCGTGCTCAGTCGTGCGCCCATCGAGCGCGTCGCTTCAATCACGCCTTTATCCACTTCACGCAGGGCGATCTCCACCAGGCGTGCGTAGAACGGTGCGGCACCCACAATCAGGGCCGGCAGCGCCGCGTTGGCGCCAAGAATGGTGCCGACAACGGTCTTGGTGAACGGGATCAGCAGCACAATCAAAATGATGAACGGAATCGAGCGGAACACGTTCACCACAATCGAAATGACGCTATACACCGTGCGGTTGTGGAACAATCCGCCGCGCGCGGTTAAAAACAGCGCCAGACCCAGCACGATGCCTAATACAAAGGTCGCCACACCGGAAAGCGCGGTCATGTACAGCGTCTCCAGCGTTGCCGCCCAGAGCTGATCCCACTTGAGATGCGGAAAGAGATTCTCAGCCATGTTTAATCACCTCGCCTTCAATATCGCTGTGCTGCAGGTCGGCGAGGATATTGTTCAGTTGTTCATCAGATGCCACGACGTGCACCCAGAGTTGACCAAACACGCCGTGAGCGGTTTGGGTCATTTTTCCGTGCAGGATGTTAAACGGCAGGCCGTAGCGCAGCGTCAGTTCGCCCACAATCGGTTTGTGCGTGCTGTGCCCGGTAAAGGTCAGCCTGATGACCGTACCTTCCAGATCGTTTGCCAGTTCGGTATTGAAGGTTTCTTCTTCAGCGTACTGGCTCACCTGACGAACAAACTGCTGCGTAATCGGCTGCTGCGGATGGGTAAAGACGCTCAACACGTCGCCCTCTTCCACCACTTTACCGTTCTCCATCACCGCCACGCGGTCGCAGATTTTGCGCACCACGTGCATCTCGTGCGTGATCAGCACGATGGTCAGCTTGAACCGACGGTTAATATCCAGCAGCAGATCGAGGATCTGATCGGTGGTCTGCGGGTCAAGCGCGGAGGTGGCTTCATCGCAGAGCAGCACATCCGGGCGATTAGACAGCGCACGCGCAATGCCCACGCGCTGCTTTTGCCCACCGCTCAGCTGTGACGGATAAGCATGCTCGCGACCTTTCAGGCCAACGAGTTCAATAAGCTCGGCCACGCGGGCCTTAATTTCGGCTTTCGGTACGCCAGCAATTTGCATCGAGAACGCAATATTCTCGCTGACCGTGCGCGACCACAGCAGGTTGAAGTGCTGAAACACCATGCTGATCTTCAGACGCGCCTGGCGCAGTGCTTCACCTTTTGCGGCAGAAATGTTCTGCCCGTTGATGGTTACGCTGCCGCTGCTCGGTTTTTCCAGACCATTCAGCAGGCGGATAAGCGTACTTTTACCTGCGCCGCTGTAACCAATGATCCCGTATATCTGTCCCTGTGCTATCGTCAAATTGACATTATCAACGGCTGTGAGTGCCACCTTTCCGTTGTCAAAAACCTTCGAAATATTGCTCAGTACAATCATTCTTATTCGTTATCCGTGCCGCCCGTGGCGGTTTAGCAGTATGGATGTCCAAACGATAGTAAACAGGCGTTATCAGCTTTTAAATGAACAAAAAAGAATGTGTTATAACTTTCGGCAATAAACAGCGGATTTACCGGGTGGGAAGCATTTAGACCAATTTCAGCAATGATTATCTGCCGGATGCATATCTGCTGGCGGACGGGCGCAAAAAACGCTCATTTTTGCAGCATTTTATCCCGATATAGCCATCCTCACATCCAGACAACTTTACGTCTTGCTGTCCTTCCATCCAGAAATGGCATTTATATTCCTTTCTGTTCTAAACGGCAGTGAATGGTTCTTTATTGAGAAAATTTCACCGCCCTATCATCCCGTCATGACATCCAGAAAGGAAAACATCATGACGATTTATCACTCCGTCACCGAACTGATTGGTCGTACCCCGCTGATCCAGCTGCATAAGCTTGATACCGGTCCCTGCTCGCTGTTCCTGAAGCTGGAAAACCAAAATCCGGGCGGGTCGATTAAGGATCGCGTTGCGCTGTCGATGATTAACGAAGCGGAACGTACCGGCCAGCTGCAGCCAGGCGGCACGATTATTGAGGCCACGGCGGGCAATACCGGTCTCGGCCTGGCCCTGATCGCCGCCCAGAAAGGCTACTCGCTGATCCTGGTGGTGCCGGACAAAATGAGCCGCGAGAAGATTTTCCACCTGCGCGCGCTGGGTGCCCAGGTGGTGCTGACCCGCTCCGACGTCAACAAGGGCCATCCTGCCTATTACCAGGATTACGCCCAGCGTCTGGCGAACGAACTGCCCGGCGCGTTTTACATCGACCAGTTCAACAACGAAGCCAACCCGCTGGCGCACCGCACCACCACGGCGCCGGAACTGTATGAACAGCTTGACGGCAGGATCGACGCCATCGTGGTGGGCGTCGGCTCAGGCGGCACGCTGGGCGGCCTGCAGGCGTGGTTCGCCGAGCACTCTCCGCACACGGAATTTGTCCTGGCTGACCCGGCTGGATCCGTTCTCGCCGACCAGGTGGAAACCGGACGCTACCACGACGCGGGCTCCTGGCTGGTTGAGGGAATTGGCGAAGACTTTATTCCTCCGCTGGCCCACATTGAAGGGGTGAATTGCGCCTGGCGCATCACCGACCGCGAGGCCTTCACCACCGCGCGCGAGCTGCTGAAAACGGAGGGCATTCTGGCGGGCTCCTCCAGCGGCACGCTGCTGGCGGCCGCGCTGAAGTATTGCCAGGCGCAAACCACGCCGAAGCGGGTGGTGACCTTCGCCTGCGACAGCGGCAATAAATATCTCTCGAAGATGTTCAACGACGACTGGATGCGACAGCAGGGGCTCATCACGCGTCCTCAGGCCGGCGATCTCTCCGACTACATCGCCTTGCGCCACGACGAAGGTGCGACCGTCACCGCCGCCCCGGACGACACGCTCTCCACTGTCCTGGCGCGCATGCGTCTGTATGACATCTCCCAGCTGCCGGTGCTGGAGAACGGCAATGTGGTGGGCATTATCGACGAGTGGGATCTCCTGCGGCATATCGGCGGCGACGGCGATCGCTTCGCGCTGCCGGTGACGGCAGCCATGACGCGTCAGGTCGAATTCCTTGATAAACACGCGCCGGAAAGCGCCCTGAACGCCATCTTCGACCGCGGCCTGGTGGCCGTCATTAATGACAACGACCGTTTTCTCGGTCTGATTACGCGCAGCGACGTTCTGACCGCCTGGCGCAACCGTCTACAGCAATAAAGGAATCAATGATGAAAAATCTGGCCACCCTCAGCGTACACAGCGGCGAATTCAACGACCAGCACGGCGCCGTCATGCCGCCGATTTACGCCACCTCGACGTTTGCGCAACCCGCGCCCGGGGAGCATACCGGTTATGAGTACTCCCGCAGCGGCAACCCTACCCGCCATGCGCTGGAAACGGCGATTGCCGAACTGGAGGGCGGCACGCGCGGCTACGCCTTTGCCTCCGGTCTGGCGGCCATCTCCACGGTACTCGAACTGCTGGATAAAGACAGCCATATTGTCGCCATTGATGACGTTTACGGTGGGACTTACCGCCTGATCGAAAATGTGCGCAAGCGCAGCACCGGGCTGCAGGTTAGCTGGGTTAAACCGGACGACCTGGCCGGGCTCGAGGCCGCCATTCGCCCACAGACGCGTATGGTGTGGGTCGAGACGCCGACCAACCCGCTGCTGAAGCTGGCCGATCTGGCGGCCATCGCGGCCATTGCCCGTCGGCATAACGTCATCAGCGTGGCGGATAACACCTTCGCGTCGCCGGTGATCCACCGTCCGCTGGAGTCCGGTTTCGATATCGTGGTGCACTCTGCCACCAAATACCTTAACGGCCACTCTGACGTCGTGGCCGGGCTGGCGATTGTCGGGGACAACAAGGAACTGGCGGACAAGCTGGGCTATCTGCAAAACGCGGTGGGCGGCGTCCTGGATCCGTTCAGCAGCTTCCTGACACTGCGCGGTATTCGCACGCTTGCGCTGAGGGTCGAAAAGCACAGCACCAACGCGCTGGCGATTGCGCAATGGCTTGATCAGCATCCTCTGGTCGAAAAGGTATTCTATCCTGGCCTGGAATCACATCCACAGTACCAGCTGGCCCGCACGCAGATGGCGCTGCCCGGTGGCATGATTTCCGTCGTGGTAAAAGGCGATGCGCAACGCGCCACCGAGGTGATTCGCAACCTGAAGTTGTTCACCCTTGCGGAAAGCCTGGGCGGCGTGGAGAGCCTGGTAAGCCAGCCTTACAGCATGACGCACGCCTCGATTCCGCTGGAACAACGGCTGGCAAACGGCATTGTGCCGCAGCTGATCCGCCTGTCGGTGGGAATTGAAGATCCTAAAGACCTGATTGCGGACCTCAGCCAGGCGCTGCAAAAATAAGCAAACGGCGGCAGGTTACTCACCTGCCGCCATAAGTTGTCATCATGGCTTAACGCCTTGATAACAATATTATGTGAAACAGCATTGATTATTTCTGAAACACCGTTTCCATTTTCCTTTTATCTTAAAATCAGCGTATAATGCGCGCCAAATCCCTGGTGAATGGTTTCAGCGCTTGGAATACAAAAAACAACGTACAACTTCTCCTCTCCTTCGTTGGGCTGTCACTCAGGCACACTTTCTTCTGCACGCTCATTTGATGTCTCCTATCCTTAGTGCGTGTCATATACTCTTTTGCAACACAGGTTTGACTCCGCGGCGGTGCGCCCCCGGAGCGAGATTTCCATATCCTTCCCAACTTAAAGACTAAGACTGTCATGAAAAAGACGAAAATTGTTTGTACTATCGGCCCGAAAACCGAATCTGAAGAGATGCTGAGCAAAATGCTGGACGCCGGCATGAACGTGATGCGTCTGAACTTCTCCCACGGTGACTACGCAGAGCACGGCCAGCGCATCCAGAACTTGCGCAACGTGATGAGCAAGACCGGTAAAAAAGCGGCCATCCTGCTGGATACCAAAGGTCCAGAAATCCGTACCATCAAACTGGAAGGCGGTAACGACGTCTCTCTGAAAGCGGGCCAGACCTTCACCTTCACCACCGACAAATCCGTCGTCGGCAACAGCGAAATCGTTGCAGTGACCTACGAAGGCTTCACCAGCGATCTGTCCGTCGGTAACACCGTGCTGGTCGACGATGGCCTGATCGGTATGGAAGTCACCGCTATCGAAGGCAACAAAGTTATCTGTAAAGTGCTGAACAACGGCGACCTGGGCGAAAACAAAGGCGTTAACCTGCCGGGCGTGTCCATCGCGCTGCCAGCCCTGGCTGAAAAAGACAAGCAGGACCTGATCTTCGGCTGCGAGCAAGGCGTTGACTTCGTCGCGGCCTCCTTCATCCGTAAGCGTTCCGACGTGGTTGAAATCCGTGAGCACCTGAAAGCGCACGGCGGCGAGAAGATCCAGATCATCTCCAAAATCGAAAACCAGGAAGGCCTGAACAACTTCGACGAAATCCTCGAAGCGTCTGACGGCATCATGGTTGCACGTGGCGACCTGGGCGTTGAAATCCCGGTTGAAGAAGTGATCTTCGCGCAGAAGATGATGATCGAGAAGTGTGTGCGCGCGCGTAAAGTGGTTATCACCGCAACGCAGATGCTGGACTCCATGATCAAAAACCCACGCCCAACCCGCGCTGAAGCAGGCGACGTGGCAAACGCCATCCTCGACGGTACTGATGCGGTTATGCTGTCCGGCGAATCCGCGAAAGGTAAATACCCGCTGGAAGCGGTCGGCATCATGGCGACCATCTGTGAACGTACTGACCGCGTGATGACCAGCCGTCTGGACTTCAATAACGACAGCCGCAAGCTGCGTATCACCGAAGCAGTATGCCGCGGTGCAGTAGAAACCGCTGAGAAACTGGAAGCCCCACTGATCGTGGTTGCCACTCAGGGCGGTAAATCTGCGCGCGCCGTGCGTAAATACTTCCCGGATGCGACCATCCTGGCCCTGACCACCAACGAAACCACCGCTCGTCAGTTGGTGCTGAGCAAAGGCGTCGTTGCGCATCTGGTTAAAGAGATCGCCTCTACTGACGATTTCTACATTCAGGGTAAAGCACTGGCTCTGGAAAGCGGTCTGGCACAGAAAGGTGACGTTGTGGTCATGGTTTCTGGCGCGCTGGTACCAAGCGGCACCACCAATACCGCATCTGTTCACGTGCTGTAATAATTCCCGAACGAATTAATTTGGATAAAAAGCGCCCGTCGGGCGCTTTTTTTATTCCTGGCATTAGCCAAAGTCATTCAAAATGCAAATCGGGTTTTTCTATTTAATTGCGAATTATCTAAGATGAATCCGATGATAAATGCCTTTTTTTCCTTAGATTTTTACCCGAAACCGGCTGATTCGATGCTTCTTTGAGCGAACGATCAAAAATAGGTGTATTCCCATCAAAAAAATATTCTCAACCCAAAAAACTTTGTGTAATACTTGTAACGCTACATGGAGATTAACTCAATCTAGAGGGTATTAATAATGAATCGTACTAAACTGGTACTGGGCGCGGTAATCCTGGGTTCTACTCTGCTGGCTGGTTGCTCCAGCAACGCTAAAATCGATCAGCTGTCTTCTGACGTTCAGACTCTGAACGCTAAAGTTGACCAGCTGAGCAACGACGTGAACGCAATCCGTTCCGACGTTCAGGCTGCTAAAGACGACGCAGCTCGCGCTAACCAGCGTCTGGACAACCAGGCTACTAAATACCGTAAGTAATAGTACCTGTTAATAAAATGGCGCACATTGTGCGCCATTTTTTTTGCCTGCATTAAACGGCTACTGCGTCACCTTCTCCCCTTCATCTTCCGCTACCGCAGCAGATACCCGGCTGTTCTGCACCGACAACACGCTATTGCTGGCTGACGGGCCGCTACCGGCCGACACGATAACCGGGATCCCGGCGCGACGTGACAGGGCTTTATCAATTAGCGCCTTATCGCTTCCCGCCTGGGAAACAAAGGTCGCAAACTCGGCGGAATGGGTAATGGGCGAGACCTGTGGATTTTCCCCTTCTACCTGCGCCAGCGGACGGTGGACCTCAATATAGCGTTTACCATCCGGCTCAATGGAAAACTTCACGGGTTCATTAATAATCTGCACCCGCGTGCCCACCCGCACCTGTTCGAACAGGGCCTTAATGTCCGGGGCGTTCATTCGCATACAGCCAGAGCTGACCCGCAGGCCGACGCTGTCCGGCGCGCTGGTACCGTGGATAAGATATTCCCCATTCCCCACGCCTAAACGCAGCGCGAAGCGTCCCAGGGGGTTATTTGGCCCGGCAGGAACCACCGGAGGCAGTTTAATGCCCTGCTCCAGAGAGCGTGCTCTGATGCCAGGCGTGGGTGTCCAGGTAGGATTAGGGATTTTCTGGCTCACCCGCGTGGTCGTCACCGGCGTTTCCAGCCCCAGCTGACCAATGCCCAGGGGGAAAACCTGAACAATGTTTTGCCCCGGCGGGAAGTAGTAGAGCCGAAGCTCAGCGAGATTGACCACAATTCCCTCGCGGGGCGTATCCGGCAACAGCATTTGCGACGGAATGGTTATCACGGTTCCCGGCGCAGGGTTTACCGGCGCAATGGTATTGTTGGTTTCCAGGATCACCTGCGCCGCCGTATTAAACCGACGGGCAATGGTCTGCAGCTTATTATCCCCTTCCTGTATCGTGTAGGTTTGATTTTGCCCAATCAGACGACTGCCTGCGGGCGGCAACGGATAGTCCATCGCACGGGCCGAATTAAGGGCACCGAGCGAACTGAGGAGTAATAGAGTAATGAGAGACGCGCGCTTCATGCTGAGATTCCTTATTCACTGACAGAACGCCAGAAAGCTGAAAAACCAGCGAGGCGGGAACCACCTCGCGAAACAGAATGAATGCAGTTCTGTAAGTCTAGCTAAGGATTGCAGCTTTGGCGCGGATGGCGCGAATCATCGCTTCCAGTCCCTGAGAACGGGACGGGGTGAGGTGTTGGGTTAAGGCCATTTTTTCAAACCACGGACGGACATCAAACGCGACGATATCCTGCGCCGACATCTGCTGGTAAAGGCTAAAGACGACCGCAATAAGCCCTTTTACAATGGCGGCATCGCTGTCGCCGCGCAATTCGATCGTGCCGTCATCAGACTGCGCCATCACAATCCACACCTGGCTCTGACAGCCCTGAATAGTGTTCTCTGCGCTGTGCGCCTCTTCACCGAGCGGCGGTAAGCGTTGTCCCAGCTCAATGATATAGAGATACTTCTCTTCCCAGTTTGCGCAACGCGAGAAGTTGCGCAGTAATTTATCTTTGTCCGGCAGCTCTGCCATCTTTCGCCTCTCCGTTAGCCCAGCAGCTGGTGAATGCGCTTAAGCCCCGCCACCAGCCTGTCGACCTCTTCCGTCGTGTTGTACATCACCAGCGATGCGCGGCACATTGCCGGTACCTGGTAAAACGCCATCAGCGGCATGGCGCAGTGGTGCCCGGTACGGACCGCCACGCCGTAGTTATCGAGAAAACTGCCCACGTCATAGGCGTGGTGTTTCCCGAGATTAAACGCAATCACCCCTTGCCGATCGGCAGGCCCGTAGAGGGTCAAATCCGGCACGCTGGCAAGTTCCGCCAGCGCGTAGTGCATCAGCAGCTGTTCGTACTCCTGAATGGCGTCCAGGCCGATGGCAGAGACGTAGGAGATTGCCGCCCCCAGCCCGATAATACCCCCGGTGTTGGGCGTGCCCGCCTCAAAACGCCACGGCGCACGCGCGTAGGTCGTGCCTTCCGTCAGGCTGACGGTGGCGATCATCGACCCGCCCCCTTCCCACGGCGGCATCGCCTGCAGGATGTCTTCTTTCACATACAGCACGCCGATCCCGGTCGGCCCATAGAGCTTGTGGCCTGAAAAGACGTAGAAATCACAGTTCAGCGACTGGACGTCAACCGCGTGGTGCATCACCGCCTGGGCCCCGTCAATCAGGACCTTTGCGCCCGCCTGATGGGCCTTTTCGACGATCTCTGCCACCGGGTTTTCTGTCCCCAGCACGTTGGAGACCTGGGTAACCGCCACCAGCCGCGTACGATCATCCAGCAAGACGTCAAGCTGCTCAAGCTGAAGCGTCCCGTCCGCATTTAACGGGATCACCCGCAGCTGGGCGCCCACGCGCTCGCAGAGCATCTGCCACGGCACGATATTGGCGTGGTGCTCCATCTGGGTGATGATGATGTTATCGCCCGCGTGAACCTGAGCATTGCCCCAGCTGTTAGCGACAAGGTTAATCCCTTCGGTGGTCCCGCGAACAAAGACCAGTTCTTCCGGCGAGCGGGCGTTAAGGAAGGCGGCAAGCTGCGTGCGCACGTTTTCCATCCGCTGGGTCGCCTCGGCGCTCAGGGTATGAATACCGCGATGCACGGCGGCATAGCCGTGGCGATAGAACTCGGCTTCGGCATCCACCACCTGATTCGGCTTCTGCGCGCTGGCCGCGCTGTCCAGATAGGCCAACGGCAGACCGTTTACTTCACGGGTCAGAACCGGGAAATCTGCCCGTACTTTTTCGACGGGAAAACTCATGCTTCGCCTCCAGGCAGGCGCTGACCGATCCGATCCAGCACCTGCAGTTTTAACTGACCATCGTGCAGCGCTTCCGTCAGTTCGGCGGCAAACGCGTAGATAATCATTTTCTGCGCCGCCTGCTGGTCGATGCCGCGGGAGCGCAGGTAGAACATCTGCTCGTCGTCGATTCGCCCGACCGTCGCACCGTGGCTGCATTTGACGTCATCCGCGTAGATTTCCAGCTGCGGTTTGGTGTCCACCTCCGCCAGTCGCCCTAACAGCAGATTGTTGTTGGTCATCTGCCCGTCGGTTTTAATGGCGTGCTGCGCCACGTTAATCAGGCCGTTAAACACCGCACGCCCTTTATCACTGACGATGGTTTTGTGCAGCTGGCGGCTGTTGCAGTAGCCTTTGTTGTGCTCCAGCCACGTGCGCGTGTCACACACTTCCGATTTAACCGGCATCGCCAGGCTGTTGATGCGCAGCGTGGTGTTTTCCCCGTTAAGCTGCGTGCTGGTGTTGTGGCGCAGCACCGCCCCACCGAGCAGGAAGCTGTGGCTGTACGCCGCGGCATCCTGGCCCAGGACAATGTCGTTATGGGCAAAGTGATGGCTCTGCGCATTCTCAAACGCCAGTTTGATGTGGTGTAGCTGGGCATTGGCCGCCACGTTCATCGTCAGACGCGACCCGGTAAAGTGACGCGTCTCATTGAGGCTGACGTAATGTTCGATGACCGTGGCCTCCGCGCCCTCCGCCAGCTCAAGATGGTGACGATAGTGCGCGGTATTGATTTCATCGCCGTTCAGACCCTGAGTGATATGCATGAGCAACAGCGGCTTTGTCGGACGCTGGTTACGCTTCACGGCGATATGCGTCACGCTTCGAGCCAGGCTCTCGGTCAGGTGCAGGAAAACCTCGGGCTGAACCGGGGCGCTCAGGCGCTGGCGATCGTCGTTTATCTCAATCTCAAAGCCGCTCTCCTGGAGCGTGTCGCTCAGTTCCGGACGGAACTGGCCATCGACAAACACCAGGCGCACGGCATCGACACGCAAGGCCAACGCGTCGCGCTGCGCTGGGTTGAGATCCGCCAGACGGGTAACAAACTCGGCGTTCAGAAGGCCATCAAGCGGAGTGTACTTCCAGTTCTCATGCTTACGCGTCGGCAGGCCAAGACGCAGCATCTGCTGCAGATGCTGCTGCGCCTGCGCCGAGCGCGTGCCGCCCTGGGCTTCAAACAGCCGGTGCCACTGCTGGAGCGCATTACTGCTGTTCGGTAAGCCAGCCATAACCCTGCTCCTCCAGTTGTTTAACCAGCGTAAAATCACCGGATTTCACAATGCGCCCCTGGTAAAGCACGTGGACGTAATCCGGCTTGATGTAGTCCAGAATGCGCTGGTAGTGGGTGACGATAATAAACGAGCGATTGCCGTCGCGCAGGGCGTTGACGCCGTCAGCGACAATCTTCAGGGCGTCGATATCCAGACCGGAATCGGTCTCATCCAGAATGCACAGCTCGGGCTCGAGTACCGCCATCTGCAGAATGTCGTTACGCTTTTTCTCGCCGCCGGAAAAACCGACGTTCACCGAGCGGGTGAGCAGATCTTCCGGCATTTTCAGCAGCCTGATCTTCTCTTCCATCAGATCCTGGAAGTCGAAGCGGTCGAGCGCCTCCAGCCCACGGTATTTGCGCACCGCGTTGAGCGCAGTTTGCAGGAAGAACTGGTTGCTGACGCCAGGAATTTCGACCGGGTACTGGAAGGCCATAAAAATGCCCTCTCCCGCACGATCTTCCGGCGACATCTCCAGCAGATCTTTGCCGTTAAACTCGACCGAGCCGTGGGTCACCTCATAATCTTCGCGCCCGGCCAGCGTCGCAGAAAGCGTACTTTTCCCGGAACCGTTCGGCCCCATGATGGCGTGGACTTCGCCCGGCTTAACGTCAAAATTGAGGCCACGCAGGATGGCTTTATCTTCTACGCTGACCTGTAAATCTTTAATGCTTAACATGTGCTTTCCTTAACCGACGCTGTGTTCAAGACTGATGGCGAGGAGTTTCTGGGCTTCAACGGCAAATTCCAGCGGCAGTTCAGAGAACACGTCCTTACAGAAGCCGTTGACAATCATCGAGATGGCGTCTTCTTCGCTAATCCCGCGCTGCAGGCAGTAGAAGAGCTGGTCTTCCCCAATCCGTGACGTGGTCGCCTCGTGCTCCAGCTGGGCCGTGTTATTACGGCATTCGACGTACGGGAAGGTATGTGCGCCGCAGTCTGCGCCAATCAGCATCGAGTCACACTGGGTAAAGTTTCGCGCATTGGTGGCCGTCGGCATGATTTTCACCAGCCCGCGATAGCTGTTCTGGCTGTGTCCGGCGGAGATGCCTTTCGAGATAATGGTCGATTTGGTGTTTTTACCAATGTGGATCATCTTGGTGCCGGTATCGGCCTGCTGATGACCGCTGGTGAGCGCCACCGAGTAAAACTCGCCGATGGAGTTATCCCCGCGCAGGATGCAGCTCGGGTATTTCCAGGTGATGGCCGAACCGGTTTCGGACTGGGTCCACGACATCTTGCTATTTTCCCCTTCGCACAGCGCACGCTTGGTCACGAAGTTCAGGATACCGCCAGTATTGCCGTCGCCCGGGAACCAGTTTTGCACCGTTGAGTATTTCACCTCGGCGTCTTTATGGATGATGACCTCCACCACCGCCGCGTGCAGCTGATAGCTGTCGCGGACCGGGGCGGAGCACCCTTCGATGTAGCTGACGTAGCTCCCCTCATCGGCCACCAGAATGGTACGTTCGAACTGGCCGGTTTTTTCGGCATTAATACGGAAATAGGTGGAAAGCTCCATCGGACAGCGCACGCCTTTCGGCACGTAAATAAAGGTACCGTCCGAGGCCACCGCCGCGTTAAGCGCCGCAAAGAAGTTATCGTTTGAAGGCACAACGGTCCCGATGTACTTTTTCACCAGTTCCGGATGATCGTGAATCGCTTCGCCGAAGGAGCAGAAAATGATCCCCTGCTCTGCCAGCTTCTCGCGGTAGGTGGTGGCCACCGAGACCGAGTCAAAGATAGCGTCCACCGCCACCTCTTTCCCTTCGCGCACCGGTACGCCCAGCTGGTTAAAGGCTTCTTCTACCTCTTTGCTGAGGAAACTGTTCTCCGCGCCGGTTTGCTGCACCGCGCCGGGCTGCGAGGCGCAGGTGTCATCACAGCTGCCGCAGGACGGCGCGGAGTAGTAGCTGTAATCCTGGTAGTTCAGCTTGTCATAATGCGCTTTCAGCCAGTGCGGCTCTTCCATCTCCAGCCAGGCGCGGTAGGCACTCAGGCGAAACTCCAGCATCCACTCGGGCTCGTTACGTTTCGCCGAAATCGCCCGCACGACATCCTCGTTGATGCCTTTTGCCAGCTCATCGGTCTGTAGGTGGGTGAAGAACCCCTCTTTATAGTTGAGGTGCCCGCCGCTCCAGGTATTTACTTCACTCGTTGCTTCAGTATTACGAGACATAGTTCCGCCTATACCCCAAAGCTTTCGCCGCAGCCGCATTCGTTCTGGGCTTTCGGGTTATGAAATTTGAATAACTGATTTAAGCCTTCGCGGACGTAGTCCACTTCGGTGCCATCGATAAAGGGCATGGCCTGCAGCGCGACGTACAATTTTGCGCCGTCGGTCTCGAACACCAGGTCATCTTTCTCGGGTTCGGTGACGGTATCAAGCACGTAACCGAAACCTGCGCAGCCGGTCTGTTTGACACCTAAACGCACACCAAGGATCTCGGGCTTTTTCGCCACCAGCTCGTGAATATGTGCCGCCGCCGCTGGCGTGAGCGTTAACCCGCGCCAGGCGAAATCGGCAGGATTAAAGGTTTCTGAATGCAGTTCCATAGGTCCACCTCATCTGATAAGCCATCAGGGCATAACACCATGTTAGTGATAACGATTATCACTTCAACCCTCTGTCAGCAGGGGCATTCGGCTAAACCGCCCTTTTTGCCTACTTTTATTAAGCATAGACCCTGTGACAAGATGCAGGCAGGATGGATTTAATTGTTCAATGCATTGATTAATAATGCATTTCGTCGTGGGGTTTGTGGCGGAGAGGTGAAAAGTAAAATATGCATCGGAAATGCCTATTTTTGAGATAGTCTTTGCATGGAAAGTGACAAAAACAAAAAAAGGCCCTCAAGGCCTCTTACACTCAATGGTGGAATGAAACAGCAAAACCTTGCTCACGCCAGTGGTCGAGCTGTTCCTGCTGTCGAGGCGTTGGCGATTTCCCCGTCCAGACGAAGATTTTCTGCCCCGGGAAAAGCTCGGGACGCGGCGAATCAATCGGTTCTGCCAGGACATCAATGTGCCAGCCCTTCTGCGATAAGCGCGCGGCTTCAAGCCACAGATGGGTGCGGTCATCACATTCCCAGCCAATCAGGAGCGCATCTTTACCGGCTTTTTTGCGAGACTCCGCCAGGCTTGCGATCGCGAATTCGATCAGGACCCCGTCAAACAGGCTCGCCATGTGACGCACGGTATTTTGGTCCTGGTTCATCCGCTGACGAACGGGAGAAATAATATTGTCAATCAGGGCGTCTATCGGGTGATCGCGGCGGAACTCACCGACTTTGGCGCGCAGCTTTGCCGGGCTGGCATAGCGCAGAACGGTCATCATCTCTTCCTGGAACGAGACCCAGTTACCCTGAGTCAGAACTTCCTTATTTTCCAGCAAGGCTTTTACTTTCCCGACCGAAACGCCGCTCTTCATCAGGCGTTTGATCTCTTCGATACGCAGGATATCTTCATCGTCAAACTGACGATGACCCCCTTCGCTGCGCTGCGGCTTCAACAATCCATAACGGCGCTGCCAGGCACGCAGCGTAACGGGGTTGATACCGCATCGTTCGGCCACTTCGCCGATACTGTAATAGGCCATTAACTCCCTCACGCTCAGAACTTCCATACCTAACTGCACCAACCTTATCAGATTGTACACACCATTTGTATAACTAAGACCGCATTTTGAACGGGTGAATGGCTTACGACGCCATTCACCTGTTAATACATTGTTGTATAAAATTTACCGTTCGTACAGTTACGTCTGTCCGATTGTGTACAGCTTTATCACAATTCGAACTTTTTCTCCGGCCACGCAATGGCTGGAATCCCGCCGTGCCGGGGGCTGGCAAAAAGATGCCCCTGGAACTGGGAAATCCCCGCAGATTCCAGCCACATCCACTCTTCCGCCTTCTCTACTCCAACCGCGCAGAACTGGATTTCGAGCGAGGAACAGCATTTGATGATGGCCTGAATAATGGCCTGTCGGGGGCCACTTTTATGCACGTTCGCGACCAAATCACGATTAATCTTAATTCTGTCAGGCTGGAAGTGGGCCAGTAGCTGCAGCCCGGCAAAACCGGCACCAAAGTGATCGATCGTCACGCTGATACCCGCGCTTTTTAACTGCCTGACCGAATCCGTGAACTCATCAAAGCGGGAAATGGCTTCGCTCTCGGTGAACTCCACCACGATTTGTTCAGGTACAAAACCGTTTGCTTCGATCGCGGTAAGCAGAAAATCCACGGCGTTGGGAATGTTAACCAGCGTCATAGGAAGCAGGTTAAGGGATAACGTCTGGTCCTGTAACCCCAGCGCGCTGGCCATGGAGAGCGCCACCTGCTTGCTTTGCAAATCAGACGCGTACACTTCCTCATGCGGAAGGCTGGCGAAATAAGCCCCCGGCGAGTCGCCGGACGGGGTGCGGAGAAGCGCCTCCCAGGAGACAACCTGCTGCATAAATGGATCGACTATCGGCTGGAACGCGAAGCTGCAATCCGCCCCCTTCGCGACCACCTCAGGCTGCGCGGACAAGCGCGTTTCTTCGCGAACGAATTCCCATGAGTCCGCAGGCGGCAGTTCAAAATAGTTCGCTTTTTCCGTGGCCTCGACAAAGGTGCGGAAAAACTGCAGAGGGCGGTCGTTATACGTCAGCTGGTAGCGTGTCGTCCCCTTATTGAGCACCTGCTGCAGTACCTCGTCCCGGTCGAAGTGGCGCAAATCAAAAAGCTCCATACCCACGTTGCCAAAACGCCGGACAGGCCCGTGATCGCGCATTAACTCGACCACGTTATGGTGGCGCGGGTCGTTGCAGATCTGCTCATAGATAGCCGAAACGTGCTCAACCGGCCCTTCCAGCAGTTGAAAAAAATGTGTGCCGTTAAACAGCAAGATCCCCGTGACATTGGATTGCCGATTTTTACGATTTGCAGCAGCGACCATTGCTTCCAGCGCTTTTACTGGAACGTCCTCGCAGATATGACTGCGGTAAATGATGGTTGTGAGCATGCTATTCCTGGGGGTTAGGGTTTTGGCCACGAAAGACGTGGGTAATGTTCATTTATAGCACATTAATTGCCTGACAAATAATTTACATCTCAACCATTTACGGCAGTTAACGAGACCTTTTGACTCGGCTGTACAACTTACCAGCACCTGCGCTTTTTGTACAATATATCCTGCACTCTACCCTCATCGCAACGCCAACCCAACGCAATGAAAAATAAATGATTTATAAGATATATCGTAAAAAATCTAAAAAACTGTACATTTTAGATGTACAGATTTGGAAATTATGTATACCTTAAATGTAACGTTACTGATTACAAAATTTTACAGGAGCGAAACATGCAGCAGAAAGGTTACGTCGCAGATTCCGCAGCAGCAATCGCACAGTACTTCGAAAAAGCCGCGCTTCCTACCCAGCAGGAAACGCTGGGCCAGGTGGTTGTTGAAATTCTCAGCGACGGGCGAAACCTTAATCGCAAATCGCTTTGTACAAAATTGCTGAGTCGCCTCGAAAAAGCCGACAGCCCGGAAGAGGAAGAGCATTACCACATGCTGCTTGGTCTGCTCTTCGAACGGTAAGGATATGAATAGTAGTAACGCAGACCGACTGATAGACCAGCTTATCGGTGAAGCCGTTCTCTCTCTTCTGAAAGAGCGGGGACCGGTGACAACTGAAGGCTTGCTACAGCGTCTGCGGGTCATGAAAGAACATGAAAAGGATCCCCAGCGGCGGGAGACACTTGCGGTGGTGATTGCCGAGATCGGCTCAAACAGCACCGCCTTTACACGTCGCAGAACCGCGCAAGGACGAACGAAAAGAGAGGGATCTCTCAACGATACCCGAGACAATGTTGTGCCGTTATTTGGAAGTGGAAAACCGTCCGATCCCAAAAAAATACATTGACTGCAATTTAACAGCTACGGTGAGAACAAATGAGACAAAATATTCAGCTTCAACCCGAATACCACTCTGCTTTTTTAGACAGTGCACTGGCGGAGTATTTCCGCCATGCAGGCGATCGTTTTGCTGAAGAGTCCGCTATTTTTTCTACTGCAGTACGCTGTGTTCTAGCCTCCGAAGGGCATTTGTCCAACAAGGCGATCATCCTCTGGCTCATTCAGACGCTGGAAGCCACCAACGACGTGGTTCAGGCGGATGTGATTCGCAAGACGCTGGAAATCGTGGTGGGTTACACGATGGACGATCTCTGAGTTCCTGCTCGCCACGCCCCCTAACGTGTCATCGTCAAAACTGACGATCGGCCTGACGATGACACGCGCCCTCCCCGCATAACGCCCTGTAATCCACGCAAAATCAACCTGGCACGGTTCCTGCTTACCTCCGTACACGGGACTGGGTTGCCAGTCAACTTTGCTTCATTTCTTAACAGGTCTGTTATTGATGAAAAAGATCGCCAGCGTCTGCCCGTACTGCGGTGCAGGCTGTAAATTGAACCTTGTCGTTGAAAATAACCGTATCATCCGTGCCGAAGCAGCAGCGGGAGTCACAAACCAGGGCACCTTATGTCTGAAAGGATTTTACGGCTGGGACTTCCTTAACGATACCCGTCTGCTCACCCCTCGCCTCACCCAGCCCATGATCCGCTACCGCAAAGGCGAAGCCTTCACCCCCGTTACCTGGGAAGAGGCGATCCGCTACACCGCCCACAGGCTCAGCAGTATTAAAGCGCAGCACGGGCCGCGGTCGATCATGACCACCGGCTCCTCGCGCGGAACCGGCAATGAAACCAACTATGTGATGCAAAAATTTGCCCGCGCAGTGCTGAACACCAACAACGTGGACTGCTGTGCGCGCGTCTGTCATGGCCCGTCCGTCGCCGGTTTACAGGAAACGCTCGGTAACGGCGCGATGAGCAACTCCATTAGCGATATTGAAAACTCAAAATGCCTGCTGGTCTTTGGCTATAACTGCGCGGACTCCCACCCTATCGTCGCCCGCCGCGTGCTCAAAGCACGTGAAAACGGCGCAAAAATTATCGTCTGCGATCCGCGGCGTATTGAAACGGCGCGTATTGCCGACCAACATCTGCAGCTGAAAAATGGCAGCAACATGGCGCTGGTGAACGCCTTTGGCTATGTGCTGCTGGAAGAGGAGCTGTACGATAAAAGCTACGTGGCGCGCTTTACGGAGGGGCTTGAGGCCTACCGGCAAACGGTAAAAGATTATGCGCCGGAGCAGGTCGAACATCTTACCGGCATCCCCGCCCGTGACGTCCGCCAGGCAATGCGCACCTTCGCGGCGGCCCCTTCCGCCACCGTGATGTGGGGGATGGGCGTGACCCAGTTTGGTCAGGCTGTGGATGTGGTCAAAGGGCTGTCCAGCCTGGCGCTGCTGACCGGGAATCTCGGTCGCCCTGCCGTCGGCGTCGGGCCGGTGCGCGGTCAAAACAACGTCCAGGGTGCCTGCGATATGGGCGTTCTGCCGAATATGTTCCCCGGCTATCAGGATGTGACCGATCCGGCGGTCAGGCAGAAGTTCGCCGACGCCTGGGGAATTGACGTCAATGCGATGGACGATCGCGTCGGGACGCGCATTACCGAAGTGCCTCACCTTGCGCTGGAAGGCAAGGTTAAGGCCTATTACATCATGGGAGAAGATCCGCTTCAGACCGAAGCCGATCTCGGCCTGGTGCGCAGCGGTTTTGAGGCGCTCGATTTTGTCGTGGTTCAGGACATCTTTATGACCAAAACGGCAGAGGTGGCGGACGTTCTGCTCCCGGCCACCTCCTGGGGTGAACACGGCGGCGTCTTTACCTGTGCCGATCGCGGCTTCCAGCGTTTTGGCAAAGCCATCGACGCCAGCGGCAACGTGAAGCGTGACTGGGAGATCATCAGCCTGCTCGCCACCGAGATGGGCTACCCAATGCATTATGACTCCAACCAGCAGATCTGGGATGAGATGCGCGCGCTGTGCCCGCTCTTCTTCGGCGTGACGTATGAAAAAATGGGCGAGATGGGCCACGTGCAGTGGCCCTGCCCGACGCTGGATCACCCCGGTACGCCGTACCTGTACAAAGACAATCAGTTCGACACGCCGAGCGGTAAAGGGCAACTTTTTGCCGCACCGTGGCGCGCGCCGGCGGAAACCCCGGATGCGGATTTCCCGCTGGTGCTGTGTACGGTACGCGAGGTGGGACACTACTCCTGCCGCTCCATGACCGGGAACTGCGCCGCGCTGCAAAGCCTGGCCGACGAGCCGGGTCGGGTGCAAATGAACCCTGCCGATGCAGAAAAGCTGGGCATTACTGACGGGCAGCTGGTCTGGGTACGTTCACGTCGCGGGAAAGTGATTACCCGCGCCAGCATCAGCGAGCGTATCAACGCCGGGGCCGTCTATATGACCTATCAGTGGTGGATTGGCGCCTGCAACGAGCTGACCCAGGACAACCTCGATCCCATCTCCAAAACCCCGGAAACGAAGTACTGCGCGGTGCAACTGGAGGCGATTGAGGACCAGCGCTGGGCGGAGGACTATGCCGCGTCGGCGTATCAGTCCATGAAGTCGCGGCTGATGAGTGCGGCGAACGTCTGAGGAAAATGCCGGGTGCCGTAACCGTCACCCGGCGACAAAACAGCGCCTGCGCCCTTTTCTCCCTCTTAGCCGTCCTGCCCCACTAAATGGTCATGCAATTTATTCGGGTGGGCGTTCTTTTCAACCATCCGGTGAATCAGCGCCATAAGTTCGAAATCATTGCGCAGATCGAATTTTTGCATCAATAAATACTTATGCGTGAATATCGTTTTGTTACTCGTCCTGAGCCTGTTCGCAATCTGTCCGATCGATAACCCTTTGTATAAATTCACCGAAAGACGAATCTGCTGCGTCGATAATATTTTATGCGGGCAGTGGAAGCAGTCTTTATGTTTCCAGCGATAATCCGGCAGTTGCGTACGGTACCATGCAAGAAAGAGTCTCTCGCTTACCCGATCCAGCGGGGCCCGGCGGGAGATGAAAATCATATCCTGAAAACAGGATGAAAATTCAGTGAAGCGCCGTTCGTCATCGACCATCCCAATTAAGATCCCTTTTTTTCTCGCTTTTAATTCAGGTATACAGGTCAGCGCTTCACCCGGGCATAAAGAGAGGATAACAATATCGGCGCTATTGACGCTGTCAAAAGTAAACTCAATGCCAAAATTAACCTGATATCTAAAATTATGCAGGAAGAAATCGACAAGAAAATATTGCAGGCCATTTTTTAAAAAAGAATCCGGTTCTTTAATCAGAATATTCAACATAGCGGTTACCGACATCTGCAAATAAAAGGATAACTCACGCACGGGCCGATCAGTTGTATTGCATCGTCATGACCACGACGGCACTGATGCTCCCCGGCGTCGCGCTCCCGGTAACAGAGTTGACCGATGCCTGCAGGGCTATCGTCGCGGTTCTGTCTGCTGAGATGGCCTGCGTAATCTGAGTCCCGGTTCCCTTTAAAGCACCGGTAGCGGCATCGTTCATCGCTATTGCGACGTGAGTGGCCGAACCGCTGTTCATATAGTAACCCGCCCCTGCGATGGGATCGGGGTTTCCGGTAAATAAGACCGTCACGCTGCGCGTACCCGCAGGGCACTGGGTAAACATCAGGTTAAAAGGCACAGGTTCGGAAGACGATCCCGGGGTTGCCATATTGGATGCCTGAATATTGCCGAGATTAACATCCAGATTGTTATTTCCCCCATTAAATACACAGGGAGAGGCAACAATATTACCGGTGACGCTGACGTTAACGGTATCCGCTGCAATGAGATTGCCGCTGATTAATGCCGCGGTGAACGCTGCCGTGCGCAAAATATTCATCGTCATTCCCTTTACTGGTATGTCAAATTTAAGGTTGCTGACGCATTTGCTGTGCCGGGTTCTACCGTCGTTTGCGTCTGATAATAACGCGCCGTTAAGGGGAACGCTTCCAGGCCACCCGCCGCGGGCTTTAACGGCAGACGCGTATTGAGCATGAGAGGCGTACCGTTATAGAGCAGCTGAACGCCGACGCCTTTCGCCGTGCCGGTATTCCCTTGCCCCGTAAGCGCCAGCACGCTCGTCGCCGCAACGTCGGGATTCTGAATACCGCTGAGTGACACGTTGACGTTAGCCCCCGCATCGCAGTTAAGCCCGAGATTCTGGGTATTCTGGGCGCCCACCGGCGTGGTGCCCACCGTTGCGCCAAACGCCGCGGCAGAAATATCCCCTATCGGAAACGTCAGTTGCGGCGTCGTAATCGTGCAGGCAAGCACGTTAATCGTTCCGCCCAGCAGGGTCGTCGTCAGGCCATCACGATATACACCATCGCTCCCCTGCAGCGTCACCACACCCAGTACCCCCGGCGTCAGCGAACCGGACGCAACCGGTCCGGTGACGATAAGTTCTACTTTACCGCCCCACCACTCGACATAACTTGCCTGCGCAGTATAGGAAAAGGTATTAGCCGGGTTTTCAAAATAATTACCCGATGAAAAACGTATTCCAATACCGCTGACGTTAGTGTCGTAGACATGATTACCGTAGGTACTCGGCGTGGCATTAAGGTAGCGCATGCTAAAACCCAGCATTAACGGATTGGTACATCCCGTTAAATAGGAACCGGTTAGCGTTGCATTACGCGAAAACAGGACGGTCCCAACGGCGACGTCGCGTTGCACCGTAATTGTACCGACAGACAAGGTTGAGTCCTGTGGCGTAATCGTCGTGCATGTTCCTGCATGGGCACTATTCCAGCCTGCGGCAATGCTCAGAAGGAATAGCATGTTCATTAAGCGCATTTTAAAATCCTAAAGGCAATTGACGTTGATTTCTGTTATTCCGCCGGAAGGCGACGGCGGGGTAAGCACGTACGGGGCGCGGCATTGCCGATCGCGTTCCGCTCCCCACGTAACAAAGACGGTGCCCTGTGTATCCAGCCCGGTGAGATAAACCTGGCCTTTATCACCCACAATGAAGCTGCTGCTCTCGACGCCTTTCAGGCTCGCAATCGCGCCAAAGGGAACGCCATGGCCGTTGTGCATAACATTGAACAACGCACGTCGCCCCACTTTTGCCTTATAGTCGGCCATCACGATTGCCCCTCGCGTCGGCGTCACCGTCCGGGTATTGATATCCAGCTCAACCTCATCCGGCAGGCTTTCCGGGGCAAGGGTGATGTCATTTTTACGATAAACGGCGAGGTTACTGACCACCGTATATCCCCGGTAATCCGTTCTGACTCCCGGCTGATTGCGAATATCCACGCCGTGCGCGCCCGGTGCGCGAATCAGAGCATTAGTCTCGCCCAGGGGCTGCGAAAGCGTGATCCCTTCTCTGTGGGCAATAATGCCGCCCTGCAGGCCATAATTAAGCCGCTCGCTGTTCCTGTCGTAGCTATAGCCCGCGGTAACTTCGCCGTAGGTTCCCTTATAATCACCGTTCACATTACCCGTATAGCCGACGCCATCCGACCCGTAGCCTTGCTGCACGTTCCAGTTCAGCGCGTGGTTTTCCAGCGCCACGCCGTTCAACCCGAGGTTGTGCGTGGTGCCGTTATTCTTGCTGGCGCTCACGCCATAGTTCGTCCAGGTCTGCGGTAAAAATTTGTCGAGAGGAATACTGACGTTAAAAGCCAGCAGCCGATCGCTGTCGTATCGCTTATCACCCGCACTGCCGTTTTTACTGTAGGTCCAGGTGAGTCCGTAACTGATGTTATGCCAGGCGTTGTTGTAACCCAGGGTGTAGGAGGCCATCGTCTGACCCGAATTCCAGTAGTCTTCACGGGCCGCGCTTAGCGTCAGCGAACCAAGATTACCGCCCAGCGTCTGGCTCATCGTCAGCTCGGCCCGGTTGCGACGCCGGTCCTGAAGCGCACTACTGTCACCGTACGAATCCAGTACCTCCTGCATGCCGTAATAGCCGGACGTGGAATAGCGGTAACCCGCAATCGAAAATTGCGTCCCCGTTCCGATCACGCTTTTGCTGTACCGCGCGCGCCAGGATTGACCGTTGGATTTATCACTGCCCTGCGGGGTGGACCAGGCCTGGGTCATGTCCGCAGAAATGGCACCGAAATCCCCCATATTCTTCCCAACGCCCAGTGCGAGGGACTGGTATTTACTCGACGCCTGCAGCCCGCCATAAATCGTGAGTCCATACGGCAGACCATAGATCCCGGTGATTTGCCCGAAGGGTGTCTTCTCAACGCTGCCGTTATAAGAACGATACTGCCCTCCGGTCACCGCATATTTCAGGCGCCCTTCACGCTGCAAAACCGGTAATGACGCGTACGGCAGGGTGAAATGTTGCTCGCTGCCATCGGCCTCTTTAACGGTGACGTCCAGATCCCCGGCGCCCCCCGTCGGGTACATATCGGTAATTTCAAATGCCCCAGGCGCCACGTAGGTCTGATAAATCTGATAGCCATTTTGCCGTACCACCACCTGGGCATTGGTGCGCGCGATACCCCGCACCACGGGTGCATAGCCTTTCAGCGAATCCGGGAGCATGTCATCATCCGAAGCCAGCTGTCCGCCACGAAATGGCATACTGTCGAACACGTCTGCTGGCGCCGAGCTATCCCCCAGGGTGAGCTGCGCGTTGAGCGGAATAATGGCCCGCTGCACGTAGGTGTAGACGGTATCCCATTTGTCCTGCCCGGTCTCATCCCGTGACCAGGTGGTGTAATTCCGCACTCGCCACGGCCCAACGTTGAGACCCGGGCGCAGGTTGGCATATTGACTGTCGCTGTTTTTATTCTCGTTTTGTTTCGCCCGGCTGCTTGCGCCACTCAGGCTGTAGTTCAACATGACGGCGGCGATCCCTTCATCCCAGAGCGCTGGCGAAACATACCCACGTGCAGGCTGGTCAATGGCGGCCTGAGGAATGCTGATAATCAGTCGCTGCGCGGCGAACTGAAAATCCGTGCTGGCATGAGGGATAGCCTGCAGGTTGACGCAGGACGTGCCCTGGCTCGCTAAGTCGGGAAAAAGCGCGGTTTTGACGCCCCATTTATTTAGCTGTTCAAGACTCAGACAAGGCTTAAGGCTATCGCCCTCTTGCCCGCCGTTTACGGAGATGAAGTCAATATCGCTGGTCTCGATGAGCTGGTCGTCAAGAATGATGTCAACATGGTATTTCCCTGGTGCCTGCGAACCTGATTCAAAAGCAGATAAATCAGCTTTATCTGCGCCCGGATTGTCCAGCTCAACCAGTTCAGCGTTGAACGACTCACGGGCATCAACAGTCTGCATTGCATTGACCAGCGCGAAGGCGATACAGATCGCCAGACGCGCAGGCTGCATTTTTTTAGTTTTCGTTGCCATCATCATGAACCTGACTCGAAACGAGGAGCACCGCTTTTAATAAATTAAAAGCTGGCCTGATGTATTATTCCGGGGCTGCCGTAATCATTAATAACTTTGAATGAAATATGACTGCCACTGGCTCCTGCGGGTAAGGTAAATGCCGCCATTGCGCCAGGCGCCACCCAGGAGACCTCATCCAGCTTTTTATCGCCGATGCTTATTTCATTAAAATTGATGACATAGGGCGTTGGATTGGTGACCAGAAGTTTATCCCCGCTACGCGACCAGGTTAATTTATTCGCTTGCTCTTCCGGGGTGGATGCCTTCAGACCTGTCGGGCGATAAATAAGCTTGATGCGCGTTTTGACGGCAATTTGCAGTGAGTTTGTCTGCTTCGAGGCAGACGGTATCGCTTTAATATTCAGCCAGAAAAGACTCTCTTTATCCTGAGGTAATGAACCTGAGAACAAAATGCGCTCAATGTTTTGCTGACCCCCATCCAGTCGATATAACGGAGGCGTAACAATAAAAGGCGCTTTATTAGCATTACCCTCGGGCATCTCAACCCAGGACTGGATTAAATAAGGCACGCTGTCTGCATTGTTAATGCTGATTGATGCCTCTTTTTTCCCGCCATCAAAAATGACGCGGGTCCCGCCAATAATGACCCCGGCATAAGCATGCGAAAACGATGCAGAGAGGATGACCGCGATGAGCAGGGTCTTGCTAATAAAATGCATGTTACACCTCGTGAAACACGGGGGCAGTGAATGCCCCCACGCAGAACCGCGTGGAACCGGCTCAGGTTCTGCTTAATGATTAGTTATAAACAACGGAGAAATTAGCTACGGAGTTGGCAGGGCCGGCCGTCACCGATGACGCCGTTGAAATATACTGCGCGTAGAAATTCAGCGTATTATCTGCGGTACTGCTTAGCGTATAGCTATAGCTGTTGCTGCCATGTAAAGGCAGATCCGCTTTATCTGCGGTCATCAAATTGATGGCAACACCCGTTGCCGCACCGGCGACGGAGGTATCAATAGCCAGCAGGTCGGCGTTGGTCAGATCGGGGGTACCGTCAAAACGCACTTTGGCACTGGTGACCGTGACCGGGCAGTTCTTCAGGACAATATCGAATTTCGCTGCCGCCGTTCGGGAACCCGTCACCGTAAATTCTGATTTATTGTAATCGCCCAATACCACCACCTGATTTTGAGATGAAACCGCAACATCGCAGGCAGAGTCCAGGATGTTACCATTAAAATTGACGGTTCCTGCAGCAGCGAAAGCGTTGCCCATCATTAAGACGGCCCCCGTCGCAGCCATCGCTAAAATAACGTTCTTTTTCATAATCTTTATTTTCCTGATTTAGGGGATAACTTTATTTATTATTAACACTCATGCAGCAGAAAGCTGATGAATACATCAATGTGAATTCATTTGTTTTTTATTAAAGCCATAAGTTCTTTCTGACTGGCTGGTTAAAATTTATATAATCATACGGGTGAATACAACGTTTAGATGGTCTAGCTGTAGACTTTGATTTAACGAAAAAACAACATTCCTTTCAGGAAATACTTAAGCCATGCTGTCCTGGTCTATTAATAGACTATGAAATCTTTTTGTTTATATTCAGGCTGTTAGATTACAACGACTCAATGGTCTACTTTTAGACCTCGTCGAAACATTCCCTGACCCCTTCATTTTTAAGATAATTCTTCCCACAGTTCAAAAAACGATCGGACCCGTAGTCGCCGTGAGGTATCTTATGAATACGCGTTTACCCCCTCCACTGAATCACCAGGAATCAACCGTTCTGGGTTTAAAACCGCTTAGCCATATAGACGCCCTGATTAAATCAGTGGTACCTGCGGCGGACAGAATAATTATCAGCCGAGGGGAAACCGTACATTATTATAAAGATGAGATTCGCCAGTGTTTTTTACTTCTCCAGGGGAGTGTGGCGCTTCATCGTCGCGGCGATGGTATTGTTTTAAACTCTGAATCTGCGCCTTTTATTCTTGGCGTCAGCAGCCAGTTTTCTTCGGAACATCTGTATGTCAGGGCCCTTGAGACGGCTGAAATAGCCCGCGTGCCGCTGGAGACGTTTAATCAGATCGTTGGGCAGCAGGATTTATGGGAGCACTTTTCAAAGCTGCTGATTTATACGGCCTCGCGGGTGTATGAGCACTGCGCGCAAATATCGCAAATGTCTGCTTACGACATCATTCGTTTCCAGCTTGTTGAGCTAATGCAGGAGCCCGATGCCATACGGCAAAATACAACGGCGGCCGCGTATATCAAAAGCAGGACCTATCTTTCGCGTAGCGGAATTATGCGCATTCTTGCAGAACTGCGGACCGGGAAGTACATCACCATGGAGCGTGGGGTGCTGCTTGACATTCACCATCTGCCCCGCAAATATTGACAGCCAGCGTGCCTGAAACCAGGAGAAGCGCTATAATTAGCCAGGTTATTTTTAAGGCTGTCGGCAACCATGTCCCTTCCAGAAAAGTCTCAACGGGGTTCCCCCTACGCGCAAGAACTTATTTCACACCTGTTATCTGATTGCACAACGCGACATATCGCCCGCGGCGAGCGGCTGGACCTGCAGGTCAACGGTCAGGGCATGTGCTATTTAATTCTTGAGGGAACCGTCGCCATCTACAGAAAAAGCGATGACAGGATGCTGTCTACGGCCCGCAGCCCTGCCATCTTCGGCATCGCTAACCTCACCGATATCTATTTTAATGATTATCTTAAGACCGTCAGCCCGTGTCTGATCGGGACGCTCACCACCGAACGGGTGAATGCCATTATTCAAGAGAAGGCGCTTTGGGGACTGCTCTCTCAACAGCTGATGTTTGTCTATAGCCGTCTTTATAACAACGTGATGCCACAGGGCGCGCCCACGGCGTATGAGATGATTCGCCAGCAGCTCATAAAACTGATGGATGAAGATGAGAGCTATCGCGGCAGCGTGACGGCGGAAAGGTATATCAGGGAGAAAACCCAGCTCTCCCGCAGCGGCGTGATGCGCATTCTGGCGGATTTAAAAACCGGCGGATTTATCGAAATGGAAGAAGGCAGGCTTATTAAAATCAACAAGCTCCCCGCTAAATACTGAACGTCAGACACAAAAAAGGCCGCTCTTGCGGCCTTTTTTACTCTCTCAATGGACGTGAACGCCCAACCGCCAGGCAAAGTAAATCTCTTCTTTCAACTCATTCGAAGAGAGCGCCAGCAAATCTGTAAATTCCAGCTCAAGCTGTTTCAGCTTTTTCAGATACTGCGCCGGGGACAGATTGCTCTTATCGCGACGTAAATATTCAATTGCCAGCTGTATTGGGGTTATTTCAGTATCCATGATGTCCTCGCTTATGTACAAAACCTGACCAGTATATCACAACCCACTGACTAGTTTTTGACCAAAGGCAAAACATCTGAAAACTTTACACGACCGCCGTCGTCAGCCGCGACGAGCAGCACAGGCGATCCTGCTCGTCGAGAATGTCAATCTGCCATACCTGATGGCGGCTACCGGCGTGGAGCGCGCGGCAAACTCCGCGCACGCGCCCGCTGCGTACCGAGCGGATATGGTTAGCATTCACCTCGAGTCCGACCACCTTCTGCTCCCCTTCGGTACAGAGATATCCCGCCACCGAGCCCAGAGTTTCGGCCAGCACGACGGACGCCCCGCCGTGCAATAAACCAAACGGCTGATGTGTGCGACGATCGACGGGCATGGTGGCCTCGATATCATCGTCGCCGATGCGGGTGAACTGAATATCCAGCAGCCCCACCATATTCCCCTCGCCCATGGCGTTCAGCGCCTGCAGCGTCACGGCACGTTTCCAGATCATCCAATTATCTCCAGTAAAGCCTGCAATGGGTGACGTACCCCGTTACCTTCTACCCGTTTCACCTGGCTGCGGCAGGAGTATCCCGTCGCCAGACAGCGGTTTCGCGGCAAACGCTGCATCGCCTGATGCCAGGACAGCTCATAGATGCCGAGCGAGTTGGCGTGGTTTTTCACTTCGTGCCCGTAGGTGCCGGCCATGCCGCAACAGCCCACGCTGACGCTCTCCAGCTTCGCGCCGAAGCGGGCAAATACGGAGGCCCACTGCGCGGGGGCACCCGGCAGCGCGGTGACTTCTGTGCAGTGTCCGAACAGATACCACGGTTCGCCGCTGACGTCCTGTACAGCTTTGCCTTCCAGGGCCATCGGCAGCCACTCGTGCACCAGCATGACGTGGAAATCACCGCGCTTGTCGCCCAGCGTCTGCTTGTATTCATCGCGATAGCACAGCACCAGCGCCGGGTCGACGCCGACCATCGGTATCGCGAGTTGCGCCACGCGGTTTAAGAAGTCAGCGGTTTTCTGCGCGGTCTTCGCAAAGCGCGTCAGGAAGCCTTTAATGTGCTGCGCCTTACCGTTGGGTGAGAACGGCAGGACCACCGGCTGATACCCCAGCTTTTCGGTCAGGCGGATGAAATCCGCCACCACCTGGGCATCGTAGTAGCTGGTAAACGGATCCTGCACCACCAGCACCACCTTCGCTTTTTGCTCAGGCGTGAGTGCCTCCAGCTGCTCCAGGGTCATGTTCGCCGAGCGATGCCCGACGAGCTGGCGCTGCAGAGACGGCACCGACAGCAGCGGCAAATCGACCATGCCGATATGTTTTTCAGAGAGCTTGCGCACCAGCGGCTGGTTGATAAAGAAGTTGAAGGTCTTCGGCGCGCGCGCCATCAGCGGCGCGTAGCTTTCCACCGTTGCCACCAGATGGTCGCGCACCGGGCGGAGGTAGCGGGTGTGATACAGCTGCAGGAAGCGCGAGCGGAATTCCGGCACGTCGATTTTAATCGGGCATTGGGTTGAGCAGGCTTTACAGGCCAGACAGCCGGACATCGCCTCTTTCACCTCATGAGAGAAATCATACTCGCCCTTGTTGGCATGCCAGCTGTTGCGGGTGCGTTCAATCAGCGAGCGCAGGCTGGCCCGTTTTTCCGGAAGCTGCTGCTCCAGCCTTAGCGGGTCAACCCCGCGATCGGCCAGCAGACGCAGCCATTCACGCACCAGCGTCGCCCGCCCCTTTGGAGAGTGGATACGGTTGCTGGTGATTTTCATTGACGGACACATCGGGCTTTTCACATCAAAGTTAAAGCACAGGCCGTTGCCGTTACACTCCATCGCACCGCGCCAGGAGGAGCGCACCGCAATCGGGATCTGTCTGTCGTATGTGCCGCGCTTGACGGCATCCACCTGCATCATTGGCGCGTCCACGCCTTCAGGTGGGCAGATTTTGCCCGGGTTGAGGCGGTTATGCGGGTCGAAAGCCGCCTTCACCTTGCGCAGCTCCGCATAGAGCTGTTCGCCGAAGAATGCGGGGCTGTATTCCGCGCGGAATCCTTTCCCGTGCTCTCCCCAGAGCAGACCGCCATATTTGGCGGTTAAGGCCACCACATCATCGGAGATCTGCTTCATCAGGATCTCCTGCTGCGGGTCGCACATATCCAGCGCCGGACGCACGTGCAGTACCCCGGCATCGACGTGGCCGAACATGCCGTAGCTCAGGCCGTGGCTGTCCAGCAGGGCGCGAAACTCGACGATATAATCCGCCAGATGCTCAGGCGGCACGCAGGTATCTTCGGCAAAGGGAATCGGCTTCGCCGCCCCTTTCGCATTGCCGAGCAGGCCCACGGCTTTTTTACGCATCGCATAGATACGCTCAATCCCGGCCAGATCGTTACAGAGCTGCCAGCCAATCACACCGCCTTCGCCCTGCGCAATCAGCTCATCCAGCCGCTGGCAGAGCGTGGTGACCTGGCTCTCAATCAGCGCCGCATCGTCGCCGGCAAATTCCACGATGTTAAGACCGAGCATCTCTTTATCCGGCACGTCGGTAATGAGATCGCTGACGGAGTGCCAGACAATATCTTCCCGGGCCAGGTTAAGCACTTTGGAGTCAACCGTTTCCACCGACAGCGCTTTCGCTTCCACCATAAACGGCGCATTGCGCAGCGCGGAATCGAAGGAGTCATATTTGACGTTCACCAGCCGACGCACCTTCGGCAGGCGGGTGATATCCAGCCGCGCCTCGGTGATAAACGCCAGCGTCCCTTCGGAGCCGGTGAGCACGCGGGTTAAATCAAACTGGGTCAGGTCGTCGTTAAAGACGTGACGCAGGTCGTACCCGGTCAGGAAGCGGTTCAGTTTGGGGAACTTATCGAGAATAAGCTGGCGGTTGTCGCGGCAGCGCTCCAGCACGGTACGATAGATGCGTCCGCTGGCCGTGTTATCTTTGCCCAGCGTTTCCGCCAGTTCGACCGGCATCGGCTGCGTATCGAGAATATCGCCGCCCAGCAGAACGGCACGCAAGCCCAGCACGTGATCGGAGGTTTTGCCGTAGACCAGCGAGCCCTGACCGGAGGCATCCGTGTTGATCATCCCGCCGAGGGTCGCGCGGTTACTGGTGGAAAGCTCCGGGGCAAAAAAGTAACCGTAAGGCTTGAGGTACTGGTTAAGCTGATCTTTGATAACGCCCGCTTCGACCCGCACCCACCCCTCTTCCGGGTTGATCTCAATGATGCGGTTCATATAGCGCGACATATCAACAATGATGCCCTGGTTCAGCGCCTGACCATTGGTCCCGGTGCCGCCGCCGCGCGGCGTAAAGACCAGCGAGGCGAAGCGCTCCTGCGTGGCCAGCCGGGCGATAAGCGCCACGTCGGCCGTTGAACGAGGGAAAACCACGGCATCGGGAAGAAGCTGGTAAATACTGTTATCGGTCGCCATCGTCAGCCTGTCGGCATAGTTCGTGGCGGTATCACCTGTAAAACCCTGTTGCTCCAGTGCTTGCAAAAAATTAAGCACCAGCTGAACGACGCCAGGTGCCTGAGAAATCTGTGGGATCATAACTGTCGACCCTAATTAGAGTTGTATATACACGTCATCCTTCGAGCTGCCTCTGCGTTGGCTGCGTCTGCTCACCCCAGTCACTTACTTCAGTAAGCTCCTGGGGATTCTCAGACTTGCCGCCTTGATGCAACTCGAATGATTTTGTGTATAAAATCGTTTGCGTTGTGTCTGGAAAGTTTTATCACATTTTTTTCTTATAATCTCTGCCGAATTACAGGCAAAATCCGCCTGTCAAAAACCGCTGAGATCATCAATGATTAGAGAGACGCGGTTTTCCGTTCCCGCCAGCCATGCTGGCGTTCTTTTAAGGAAAGTTTCATTTATGGTCAATCTTCGCCAGCCCAGGGATGTTGCGCAAATTTTGCTGTCGGTGCTGTTCCTGGCCCTCATGATTATTGCGTGTCTGTGGATTGTTCAACCCTTTATTCTCGGCTTCGCCTGGGCCGCGACCGTTGTCGTTGCCACGTGGCCTCTGCTGCTGCGTTTACAGAAGCTGCTGTTCGGCCGCCGCGGGTTAGCGGTGCTGGTCATGACGCTCCTGCTGTTCCTGCTGTTTATTATTCCGATTGCCCTGCTGGTGAATAGCCTGGTGGATTCCAGTGGCCCCGTTATTCGCGCTATTAGCAGCGGTGACCTGACGCTGCCGGATCTCGCCTGGCTGAACAGCATTCCGGTGGTGGGCGCCAAGCTCTACAGCGGCTGGCATAGCCTGCTGGAGATGGGCGGCAGCGCGCTGATGGCAAAAGTCCGCCCGTACATTGGCACGACCACGACCTGGTTTGTGGGTCAGGCGGCGCATATCGGCCGGTTTATGATGCACTGTACCCTGATGCTGCTCTTCAGCGCCCTGCTCTACTGGCGCGGCGAGCAGGTGGCTTTAGGCGTTCGTCACTTTGCCACCCGCCTGGCGGGCAAACGGGGTGACGCGGCGGTTTTACTGGCTGCGCAGGCCGTGCGCGCGGTGGCGCTGGGCGTGGTGGTGACCGCGCTGGTGCAGGCGGTGCTGGGCGGTATCGGTCTGGCGATTTCCGGCGTACCGTACGCTACCGTGTTCACCGTGGTCATGCTGATGACCTGTCTTGCGCAACTGGGACCGCTGCTGGTGCTGGTCCCTAGTATTATCTGGCTGTATTGGACGGGTGATACCACGTGGGGAACGGTGCTGCTGGTCTGGAGCTGCGTGGTCGGCACCATGGATAACGTCATTCGTCCGATACTCATCCGCATGGGTGCTGACCTGCCGCTGATCCTGATCCTCTCCGGGGTCATTGGCGGACTGATTGCCTTTGGCATGATAGGCCTGTTTATTGGCCCGGTACTGCTCGCCGTCACCTGGCGTCTGTTCTCCGCCTGGGTGCATGAAATTCCGCCTCCGGGAACAGACCCGGACGTGATTTTGAGCGAACTGGAAGAGCTGGAAGAGAAGAACACGCATTAAGTTTTTTTGCCGGGTGGCGCTAACGCTTACCCGGCCTACATTCCCCCTCATAATACTTTAACGCTGCTAAAGTATTTATTCGTTGCTCACTGGTCAGACCCGCCTTTTTTGCTCTAAGTCCGCTATTCACCTTAAAAAATCTTTACGTCTCTTTAACTATTGAGACGAATCCGATCGACGCTAAAAGATGACATGCCTACTATTAGGACACGGTTATAGATCAACACCTTGATTTATAAGCATGGAAATCCCCTGAGTGAAACAACGAATTGCTGTGTGTAGTCTTTGCCCATCTCCCACGATGGGCTTTTTTTTATCCTGACTACGCGCGCTTAACCTCACAGGTACTGAGCATCCGCCATTCAACAGGCAGCACACGTGTTTCCCCTGTCACATTAACCCTCACCGCCGCGCGGATATCCGCCGACGATGCGCCAACCTGCAGTTCAAACTCGCCCGGCTCAACGATGCGTTTCCCGTCCCGGCGGGTAAAGTTGAACATCTCAACCGGTAGCGTAAAGCTGACCGTGGTGGTTTCGCCCGGCGAGAGCGTGACGCGCTGGAACGCCTTCAGCTCCTGTAGCGGCCGTACCTGGGTGGCGACCTTATCCCTGACGTAAACCTGCACCACCTCGCTGCCGCTGCGTTCACCGGCATTGGTGATATCCACGCTCAGCGTCACCTCGCCGTCGACCGGCACGTTGCTTTCAGCTACGCGGGCAGCCCCCCAGCTAAACGTCGTCCAGCCAAGGCCGAAGCCAAACGGATAACGTGAACCGAAGTGGAACGCAAACGGCGTGCCGCCGCTTTTGAGCTTGTGATTGTAGTAATACGGCATTGCACCGGCGCTTTTCGGCACGCTCACCACCAGACGCCCCTGCGGCTCAGCGCGTCCCGTTAGCACGTCCGCGATCGCCCAGCCCCCTTCCTGCCCTGGCGCCCACGCCACCAGCAGCGCTGCAATCTTATCCTCCAGCCCCTGAAGGTTGTACGGGCGCCCGCCGGTCATCACGACAATCACCGGTTTGCCCGTCGCCACCAGCGCCTCCAGCAGCTGTTGCTGCACGCCCGGCAGATTCAGGGAGTCGGTGTCGGAACCTTCCCCCACGGTTCCGCTCTGGAACAGCCCGGCGAGATCGCCCACGCAGGCCACCACCACGTCACTCTCCTGCGCCGCGTTCACGGCCTCGGGGATCAGCGCGGTGCTTTGCGAGACCGGCGACTGCTGCATCGGCTTACCGCCGCTGTCGCCCGGGAAGACCGGCGCACCCGCCATCCGTTTCTCGATGATGTGACACCCTTTGGCGTAACGGACCTGCGACGCGCCGAGGTAATGTTCCAGCGCCGCGCGCGGGGTCGTTACCTGCGAGGTCTCTTCAACCATATCGCTGATGATCAGATGTACCGGGAAGCTGTAGCCGCTGAGCAACGCCAGCGGATCGTCTGCCGTCGGCCCCACCACCGCCACGCGGGGCTTACCGCAGAGCGGTAAAATACCGTTGTTTTCCAGCAGTGTGACCGATTTCGTCGCCACCTCACGCGCAACCTGTCGGGTGGTGTCATTTTGCAGATCGATACCGTTCTCATCCGCGTACGGGTTTTCAAACAGGCCCAGGCGGAATTTTTCGGTCAGCACGCGCGCCACGATCTCATCCACCCTGGTCATGGAAATCAGCCCGCGCTCAACGGCGTCCGCCAGATGGCGCGCGCAGTCATCTTTCGGCAGCTCGACGTCCAGCCCGGCGTTAAAGGCCAGCGCGGCGGATTCGGCCGCATCGTGGGACACACCGTGATGCTGGTGCAGCAGGCTGACGCCGCCGTAATCCGCGACAATAATCCCGTCGAAGCCCCACTGTTCGCGCAGGACGGTGGTCAGCAGGAAGCTGTCGCTGTGCCCCGGCTGATTGTCGATATCGTGGTAGGCCGGCATCACCGACCCGGCATTGGCCAGCTTCACCGCCATTTCAAACGGCAGCAGGAAGGTGTCGTTCAGTTCGCTAAAGCCCAGATGTACCGGCGCATGGTTGCGCGCCCCTTCGCTGAACGAGTGGCCCACGTAGTGCTTGAGCGTCGCCAACAGATCGCGCTTATCGCCCTGCAACCCTTTCACGTAGGCGGTTGCCATCACCCCCACCAGCCAGGGATCTTCCCCGAAGGTCTCTTCGGTTCGCCCCCAGCGCACGTCGCGGGAAACGTCCAGCACCGGCGCCAGCCCCTGCTGACAGCCGACGGACCGCGCCTCTTTACCGATCTGCTCTGCCGCGCGCTGTACCAGTTCAGGATCCCAGGTAGAGCCATAGTTCAGCGACGACGGGAACAGCGTGGCGTCTTTGCACAGCAGCCCCACCAGGCACTCTTCATGGAACAATGCCGGAATGCCGAGACGCGTCTCTTCCATCATCATGCGCTGCAGGCGGTTAGCGGCGCGCACCCCGGTTTTCGCGTCAACGATATGGGTACCCAGCGGACGGGTGATCTGCCCGACGCCCAGCTTTAGCCGTTCACTCAGCGCTGCCTGCTCGCTCACGCCGGCGAATTCATCGCTGAGGTCGCTGCGTTCGCGATGGTTGCCGTTTTCATCGAGGATCAGCCAGTACGCATGCATCTGGGCGAACTTCTCTTCCGGGGTCATACGCGCCAGTAAATCGGCGACGCGCTCGTGCACGGGACGTCCCGCGTCCTTATAGATAGCTGTCATGTTTTACTCCTGTAGTGCGGAAGGGATTGTTGGGCTGAGCTGCCCCGCGTCGGGTCTCACCTCACGCTTGCTGGCCAACTCCCGGGCGATGGAATCCACCAGCCGACTGTTGAGCTTGTAGATAGCAAGCAGCGCGACCATGCAGAGGAACAGCGCGCAAGGGATAAGGGTGAACAGCGCGTTAATCGTAGAGAGTACGTGGGGTGCCTGAGTTGCCTGTCCCGGGGCGTAATCCACCATGCCCAGCACCCAGCCGACCACCGCGCCCCCCAGCGCCAGGCCTAATTTGATGGCAAACAGTGCGGTGGAGAAGACCAAGCCGTCCAGGCGGCGGCCGCTGCGATGCTCTTCGTAGTCGACCACATCGGAGAACATGGTCCACTGCAGCGGCGTGGTCAGGTTTTGCACAAAGCTAAAGACGATGTTGAGGCCAAAAATCAGCCACACCTGCGAAGGCGGCAGGAAGAAAATCAGCGCGCCGAAAATAACGAAGGAAATAATGGTCCACTGGTAGGCGCGCACGCGGTCAAATTTCCCCAGCAGCCGTTCAGATAATAATGCGCCGCTTAAGGAAGCGACCATCCCGGAAACAATAAAGGCAAAAACCAGCTCCGGGCGCAACAGCACATAGTTCACGTAATACATCGTGGCGGAACCACGCGTTACCACCGCCGTTAACAGCAAAATATTAAACAGGAAAACAATGCGCCACTGGCTGTTACCGGCCAGCAGTTTTAAATCGGTCAGCATCGAGCCGGAGGTATCATTGCGCGGCGAATAGCGCTCGCGGGTCATCAGGAAACAGCAGAAAAAGAGCACAATGCCCAGCAGCCCCATCAGGCTCATGGCATAGAAATAGCCTTTCTGCACGTTGCCCTGGCCTAACAGTGAGACCAGCGGCAGGGCAATCACCGTCACAATCAACCCGCCGATAAACGACAGGCCAAAGCGCCACGACTGCAGGGAGTGACGCTCGCGCGGATCCAGCGTCAGCGCGCCGGGCATGGCGCAGTAAGGTACGTTAATGGCGGAGTAAATCAGGCTTAAGATCGCGTAGGTCACACAGGCATAAACGATTTTCGCCGTCGGCCCCACGTCCGGTACATAGAAGGTGATGAGGCAGCTTACGCCAAACGGAATGGCGAACCACAGCAGCCAGGGACGGAAACGACCGTGACGCGTCTGGGTGCGATCCACCAGGGCGCCAATGCACGGGTCGACAAACGCATCAACCACGCGCACCACTAAAAACATGGTGCCCATGATGGCGGCGGGTAGCCCAAAAACGTCCGTATAGAAATAAGCGAGAAATAAGGTTGCCGTTTGCCAGACCAGCGCGCTGGCCATATCACCTAAGCCATAACCTATTTTATCTTTGGTACGCAATACAGAGGAGAGTGTCATTGTTATTTGCCTTTTTATCAGGTTAAAACGTATTTCAACCAGTTGCGCATCACTGAAAGGGAAATGCGCAGTAAGGCTCAAGTATTAGCAACGCGTTGCGCGCTAACAATTGTCTAAATTGACAGACAAATTATGATATTTGGTTTTTTACTTTATTTGTGATGGGGAGCAAATAAGAGGGAAAATAAAAAAGGCGAGGAGATATCTCCTCGCCTTTATCCGTTTTTAAGCGGTTACTTGTTCAGTTCCGCCAGGCTCAGCCAGGTTTGCACCACCGTATCCGGGTTCAGGGACAGGCTATCAATCCCCTCCTCCATCAGCCAGGCGGCAAAGTCTTCATGGTCGGATGGACCCTGACCACAAATCCCGACGTATTTGCCCTGCTTCTTCGCCGCGCGGATGGACAGGGAGAGCAGCGCCTTCACCGCCTCGTTACGCTCATCGAACAGCTCGGAGACCACGCCGGAGTCGCGGTCCAGACCCAGCGTCAGCTGCGTCATGTCGTTCGAACCGATAGAGAAGCCGTCGAAGTGCTCCAGGAACTGCTCGGCCAGCAGGGCGTTGGACGGAATTTCACACATCATGATGATCTTCAGCCCGTTCTCGCCGCGCTTCAGACCCTGACGCGCCAGCTCGTCCACAACCGCTTTCGCCTGATCCACGGTACGTACGAACGGGATCATGATCTCCACGTTGGTCAGACCCATGTCGTTGCGCACGCGCTTCACCGCCTCACACTCCAGCGCGAAGCAGTCGCGGAAGCTGTCGGACACGTAGCGTCCGGCCCCGCGGAAGCCCAGCATCGGGTTCTCTTCTTCCGGCTCGTAGCGCTCGCCGCCGACCAGGTTGGCGTATTCGTTAGACTTAAAGTCAGACAGACGCACAATCACGCGTTTCGGATAGAAGGCGGCACCCAGCGTCGCGATCCCTTCGGTCAGACGGCCGACGTAGAACTCTTTCGGCGAGTCGTAGCCTTTCATCATCTCGCGGATTTCGTTCTGCAGCTTCGGATCCTGGTCGTCAAACTCCAGCAGCGCACGCGGGTGAACGCCGATCATACGGTTGATGATAAATTCCAGGCGCGCCAGGCCTACGCCTTCGTTTGGCAGGCAGGCGAAGTCGAACGCGCGGTCTGGGTTACCGACGTTCATCATGATCTTCAGCGGCAGATCCGGCATGGTATCCACGCTGGAGCTCTTCACGCTGAAGTCGAGGATATCGGCATACACGTAGCCGGTATCGCCTTCGGCACAGGAGACGGTCACGTTCTGTCCGTCCTTCATGCGCTCGGTAGCATCACCGCAGCCGACAACCGCAGGAATACCCAGTTCGCGTGCAATGATCGCCGCGTGACAGGTACGGCCGCCGCGGTTGGTGACGATAGCCGCCGCTTTCTTCATGATCGGTTCCCAGTCCGGGTCGGTCATGTCGGTCACCAGCACGTCGCCGGGCTCAATACGGTTCATCTCGCTGATGTCGTGGATCACTTTCACCGGGCCAGCACCGATGCGGTGACCGATAGCACGGCCTTCCGCCACGATTTTGCCCTGGGCGTGCAGCGTATAACGCTCCATCACCTGGCCGCGAGAGCGGACGGTTTCCGGGCGCGCCTGCACGATAAACAGCTTGCCGGTGTTCCCGTCTTTCGCCCATTCGATATCCATCGGGCGGCCGTAGTGTTTTTCAATCTGCACCGCCTGCTTCGCCAGCTCCTGCACTTCGGCGTCGGTCAGGGAGAAGCGGTCGCGCTGTTCCTGCGGTACGTCTTCAATTTTAACCTGCTTGCCATGCTCCTGGGTCGGGGCATAGATCATGCGGATTTTTTTCGAGCCCATGGTGCGGCGCACCACCGCCGGACGGCCAGCGGCCAGCGTAGGCTTGTGAACGTAGAATTCGTCAGGGTTTACCGCACCCTGCACAACCATCTCACCCAGACCCCACGCGGAGGTGATAAACACCACCTGGTCGAAGCCGGATTCGGTATCAATGGAGAACATCACGCCGGATGAGCCTACGTCCGAGCGCACCATGCGCTGCACGCCAGCGGAAAGTGCCACGCCGCGATGGTCGTAGCCCTGGTGCACGCGATAGGAGATGGCACGGTCGTTAAACAGGGAAGCAAACACGTGCTTCACGGCCACCAGCACCGCATCGTAACCCTGGACGTTCAGGAAGGTTTCCTGCTGCCCGGCAAACGAGGCGTCCGGCATGTCTTCCGCGGTCGCAGAGGAACGCACGGCAAAGGAGGCCTGCGCATCGTCAGCAGAGAGCTGGTTGTACGCGTCGTGAATGGCTTTTTCCAGTTCCGGCTGGAAAGGTGTGTCGATGATCCACTGGCGGATCTGCGCCCCGGCTTTGGCAAGCTCAGTGACGTCATCAATATCCGTTTTATCCAGCAGGTCGTAAATGCGCTGGTTAACACCGCTCTGGTCTAAAAACAGGTTAAAGGCATCGGCGGTGGTGGCAAACCCGTTCGGTACGGAGACACCCATACCCGACAGGTTTGTAATCATTTCACCCAGGGAGGCATTTTTGCCCCCAACTCTGTCTACATCATTCATGCCGAGTTGGTTATACCAAAGCACCAGCGGTGACGAGCCATTGTTGGACATCGAAACAATCCTTTTGTGATATTTGATCGGAGTAAGTAACACCTGACTACGTATTTATACTGGCATATTTATTTCCGCTAAAAAAACGGTGAATCGTGTAAGCAATTTAAAATTTCAACTTTTCGGATACTTTCCCATCAACGATTAACCCGATGATTCCTCTATATTCAGCCAGAAACCCCAAAAATAAAGTCGCTATTTGAAAAATGAAATCCACTTTTCAGGAAAATCAAAAACAGCGTTTCATTCATAATTAGGATAAGTTCTTTGCTGTGTAAATTACTTTTTTAATTTATGCTTTCAGACAATTACGTCTGATATTCAGGGTGGGTAAAATGGATAGTGCTGTCGATCGTCACGTTTTTTATATTTCTGATGGTACGGCGATCACCGCCGAGGTGCTGGGCCACGCGGTGATGTCGCAGTTTCCCGTATCGATCAACAGCATTACGCTGCCGTTTGTCGAAAATGAGAGCCGCGCCAAAGCGGTGAAGGACCAGATCGACGCCATTTACCAACAGACCGGCGTCCGCCCGCTGGTGTTCTACTCCATCGTGATCCCCGAGATTCGCGCCATCATTCTGCAGAGTGAAGGCTTCTGCCAGGATATCGTGCAGGCGCTGGTGGCTCCGCTGCAAAGCGAGCTGAAGCTCGACCCGACGCCTATCGCCCACCGTACCCACGGGCTGAACCCCGGCAACCTGACCAAGTACGACGCACGTATCGCCGCCATTGACTATACCCTCGCGCACGACGACGGTATCTCTCTGCGTAATCTCGACCAGGCGCAGGTGATCCTGCTTGGCGTGTCGCGCTGCGGCAAAACGCCGACCAGCCTCTACCTGGCGATGCAGTTCGGCATTCGCGCCGCCAACTACCCGTTTATTGCTGACGATATGGATAACCTGGTGCTGCCCGCCGCCCTTAAGCCGCTGCAGCACAAACTGTTCGGCCTGACCATTAATCCGGAACGCCTTGCTGCCATCCGCGAAGAGCGCCGCGAGAACAGCCGTTACGCCTCCATGCGCCAGTGCCGGATGGAGGTCTCCGAAGTGGAAGCCCTGTACCGCAAAAATCAGATCCCGTGGCTGAACAGCACCAACTACTCTGTGGAAGAAATTGCCACCAAAATTCTCGACATCATGGGACTTAATCGCCGCATGTACTAACATGCTAGTACATTAGCTCGGATTCAGGTATCATCATCTGCAACCACGGGGCGGTGTCGCCCCGAACTTGAAATCAGCAGGGATTGGTTTAAGGTGATGCCCATCACTTCCCGGTAGTCTGCCGATGAAGCAAAAATTTTCTGAGACATTCCATGAATAAAACCGATGAACTCCGCACTGCGCGCATTGACAGCCTGGTTACGCCGGCTGAACTGGCCCAGCGGCATCCTGTTTCCGCTACCGTTGCGGAACACGTGACGGCCTCCCGCCGCCGCATTGAAAAAATACTTAATGGTGAAGACAAGCGTCTTCTGGTGGTGATTGGTCCCTGCTCCATCCACGATCTGAATGCCGCGATGGATTATGCAAAACGGCTTCAGGGCCTGCGGGATAAGTATCAGCACCGCCTTGAGATTGTGATGCGAACCTACTTTGAAAAACCGCGGACCGTGGTGGGCTGGAAAGGGCTGATTTCCGACCCTGACCTGAACGGCAGCTATCGCGTGAATCACGGCATTGAGCTGGCACGTAAGCTGCTTTTGCAGGTCAACGAGCTGGGCGTGCCGACCGCCACCGAGTTTCTTGATATGGTGACCGGGCAGTTTATCGCCGATCTGATCAGCTGGGGCGCGATTGGCGCACGCACCACCGAAAGCCAAATCCACCGCGAGATGGCCTCCGCCCTCTCCTGTCCGGTCGGCTTTAAAAACGGGACCGATGGCAATACCCGTATTGCGGTTGATGCCATCCGCGCTGCCCGTGCCAGCCACATGTTCCTGTCGCCGGACAAGAGCGGTCATATGACCATCTACCAGACCAGCGGTAACCCGTACGGGCACATCATCATGCGCGGCGGCAAGAAACCCAATTACCATGCACAAGATATTGCGGCGGCCTGTGAAACCCTGGCCGAGTTCGACCTGCCGGAACATCTGGTGGTGGACTTCAGCCACGGCAACTGCCAGAAGCAGCATCGCCGCCAGCTGGACGTCTGCGATGAGATCTGCCAGCAGATCCGCAGCGGTTCAACCGCCGTTGCAGGGATTATGGCGGAGAGCTTTATCAAAGAAGGCACGCAGAAAATCGTTGCTGGCCAGCAGATGGTATACGGCCAGTCGATCACCGACCCGTGCCTGAGCTGGGAAGACAGCGAGCTGCTGCTGGAGAAACTCGCAGCAGCCGTGGACACACGCTTTTAACATCCTGCCGGGTGGCGCTGCGCTTACCCGGCCTACGATTCGTGCCCTTCTCCCTCTCCCTGTGGGAGAGGGT